>MGMJ01000115.1 GCA_001794945.1 Chloroflexi bacterium GWC2_73_18 | reverse complement strand
GGGGACCGGGAAGCGCGCCACCAGCCGCCGCCCGAGGACGCCGGCGAGCGCCATTACGAGCGTGCTGATCCCGATCCGCTCGGCCCGGTTGAGCGCCACCATGACGGCGACGCCGGGGAGCGGCTCACCGAGCGAGACCGCCTCGTGGACGTAGAGCTTGACCGGGAGGCCCTGGAGCGGCCCGTTCAGGAAGGCGGCGAGCCCCTGGGCGGCGAGCTCGCCGTGGGCCTGCCCGAGGTCGGCGAGGGCGACCCCGGGGAGCGCGTCGAGGAGGTCGCCCATCGTTCGCGGCGCCGCCGCGCTCGCCAGGTAGAGGAGCGCGCCGCCGGCCATCGCCCCCACGACGACCGCCGCCAGCCCCCGCGCCGCGCGCCGCGGGGCGTAGAGCGCCACGTAGCCGAGCCAGACGTCGGGCACGACGAAGAAGAGGCTCGCCTCGGCGAACGCCCAGAGCCCCGCGATCCAGGTCGCCCGAGCGGAAGCGGCGAGCCGGCCGAGCGGATGGGCGGCCACCGACTCGGGGGCGCGCGCCGGACCGGGGCTGCGCCCGGCCCGCGGGGTCCGCTGCTCGGGCGCCTTCACGGCCTCGGCTCCGGGATCGTCTTCACCCGGACCTGGGAGGACTGCGAGGTCGACCGCCGCGGCCTGGCGATCGTCCCGGGCGCGAGGGCGCTCGTCATCGCCTCGGCCGGCGACAAGGCGCTCAACGCCGCCCTCTGGGGCGCCGCCGAGGTCATCGCCGTCGACACGAACCCGGCCCAGCTACACCTCGTCGCCCTCCGGCTGGCCGCCCTGCGCGGCGCCGACGACGCCGCGATCGGGGCGCTCTTCGGCGAGGGCCGCGTCGCCGACCCGCGGGCGCTGTACGCGGCGGCCCTCCGCCCGCACCTCGACGAGGCGGGCCGCCGGTACTGGGATCGCCGGATCGACATCTTCGCCTCGGGTCTCCATCGCCACAACCGGCTGGGCCTGGCCATCGGCGGCTTCGGTCGGCTCGTCCGGCTTCTCGCCGGCCGCGGCTTCGTCCCGGCCATCATGGCCGTCCCCGACCCGGCGGCGCAAGGGCGCCTCTACGAGCGCCGCTACCGGCGCCGCTTCTGGAACCCGCTGACGCGCCGGCTCTTCGGGGCGACGGTGCTCCTGCGCTCGATCGCCCTCGACCCGCGGGAGCGCGAGGCGATGCAGCGCGAGCGCTTCCTCGAGGAGCTGGAGCGGCGGATCGGGCGGCTGGCGGCGATGGTGCTCGTCCGCGAGAACCCCTACTGGCTGCCGGCGCTCACCGGGCGTGGCGTCTCTCCCCAGCACGAGACCGACTGGCTCCGCCCGGCCAACCTGGCGGCGGCGCGGGCGGCGGCCGACCGGGTCCGCCTGGTGCACGGTTCGGTCGTCGATGCGCTGGCGGCCCGCGAGCCGGGGTCGCTCGACGCGATCGACCTCTCCAACGTCCCCGACTGGCTTCCGGCGGCCGAGCTCGCGCGGCTCTGGGCGGCCTTGGGGCGGGCGCTGGCGCCGGGCGGGCGGGCGGTGATCCGCTCTGCGCTGCGGGCGGCGCCGCTCCCTTCGGGCGAAGCGGCGGCGGGGCGGCTCCTCCGCGACGACGCCCTCTCGGGCGAGCTGACGGCGGCCGAGCGGACCGGCCTCTACGCGACCGTCTCGGTGCTGCGCGCGGTCGAGGTGGACGCCCCATGAACGAGCTCGAACTCCTCGCCCGCCTCCTCTGGCTCCGCCGGCAGCTGCGGCAGCGCGACCGCTGGTCTCGGGAGCGGCTTCTCGCCGAGCAGGCCGAAGCGCTACGCCGGCTCCGCGTCTGGGCGGCGGGCCGGTCGCGCTTCTACCGTGAATTCCACGACGGGCTGGTGGAGCGGCCGTTCGCTGAGCTGCCCGTACTGACCAAGTCGCTGGCGATGGAGCACTTCGACGCGCTGGTGACCGATCCGGCGATCCGGCTGGCGGACGTCGAGGCGTACGTGGCGGCGGGACGTGGCGACCGCCCGTTCCGCGACCGCTACCGGGTGACCGTCACCTCGGGGAGCACGGGGCGCCACGGCTACTTCCTCTTCGACGTCGCCGAGTGGGCGGCGGTGATCGCCTCCTTCGGCCGCGGCGCCGACTGGGCCCGGGCCGGCGCCGGGGTGATGGCGCGCCGCCGCGTGGCGGCGGTCAGCACGACCAGCCCCTGGCACATGTCGAGCCGCGTCGCGGCGACCCTCCCCCGTCGTTTCCTGCCGGCGCTCCGGCTCGACGCCGCCGATCCGCTCGAGTCGATCGTCGAGCGGCTGAACGGCTGGCGACCCGACCTCCTCGTCACCTACGCCTCGGTCGCCAACCTTCTGGCCGAGGAGCAGTCGGCCGGGCGCCTGCGGATCGCGCCGCGGGCGATCACCACCAGCTCGGAGGTGCTCACCGACGAGATGCGGCGGCGGGTCGTCGCCGCCTGGGGCGAGCGGCTCTTCGACCAGTACGGCGCCACCGAATGCGCCGGCATCGCGTCCGAGTGCGAGACGCACCGCGGGCTCCACCTCTACGAGGACCTCGTCATCGCCGAGGTGGTCGACGGGGAGTACCGGCCGGTGCCGCCGGGCGTCTTCGGCGAGAAGGTGCTGGTGACCGTCCTCTTCAGCCGGACCCAGCCGCTGATCCGCTACGAGCTCTCCGACTCGGTCCGCCTGGCGACCTGGGCATGCCCGTGCGGCCGGCCGTACGCGCTGATCGACCGCGTCCAGGGCCGGGCCGAGGAGACGCTCCGCTTCCCGCGGGCGGCCAGCGTCGACGCCGCCGAGGTCGCCATCCACCCGGTCGTCTTCCACGCCCTCATGGACACCGTGCCGGCGACCGCCTGGCAGCTCGTCAAGGGGTCGGACGGGCTCCGCGTCTCGCTCGTCGGCGTCCCGGACGGCTACGCCGACTCGACCCTCGTCGAGGCGCTCCGCCGGGAGCTCTCCTCGCGCGGCGCCTTCGTGCCGCCGATCGCCGTCGAGCGGGTCGCCGCCATCGACCGCGGTCCCGGCGGCAAGGCGCCGCTCATCCGCTCGACGGTCCGGCCGCGGGGCTGAGCGCCCGCCCGTCGAAGGAAGACATCGGGGTCGTGGCGCCCCGCGCCGGCCCGCGGCGGTCCGAGTGGATCGCCTCGAACCTGCCAGTGGGGCTGGCAGCGCCCCGCCACGTCCCTCTCAGCTCACCCAGCGCCCGGCCTCGGCGCCTGGGCGAGTGAGCCGCGGTCGGCGCTGGCGGAGCCAGAGGTGGAACGCCCACCGCCGATCGCGTTCGTGGTCGATCAAGCTCGAAGTCAACGGAAGGCTCGAGGTGGGGCCTCGCTACTCCACGAAGTGCTCGCGGAGCGCCGCGATCAGCGCGTCGCGGGTAAGGCGGCGTGGTTCGAGCAGCTTCACGTCCAGCTCCCGGCAAAGGCGTACCAGCGGCGCCGACGTCTTGTGCCCGATCCGATCCGTGAAGACGACGACGCCGGCCCACTGGCCGCGCTTGAGCCGCTCCTCGAGGGCGTCCATCGACGGCGCCTTCTTCTTCTCCGACTCGACCCACTCGCAGCGCTCGCTGAGCGCCAGCTCGGCACGGAGCGCGTCGTACCACTCCGGCCGCTTGCCGCCGATGAAGAGGAAGCGGAGACTGGCGACCTTCTCGCGCAGGTCGAGGTTCGCCTCTCGCTCGCGCATCTCGGCGTACTTCCGGTAGGTCTCGCTGGCGCCGAGCGCCTCGTCCAGGGCGGCGAGGACCGCCCCGAGACGTGCGCTCGTCGTCTCGGAGGCACGCCGCAGGTTGGCGCTGACAAAGACCGCCAGCGCCGTCGCTCGGTCCAGCTCGCCGGCCTGGCGGTGGTCCTCGATGAAGTCGGCGGCGGCGAGCAGCGCCTCGTCGATCGGCTCCTCGTCTGGCGTCGCATCGGCGATGGCGCGGACCAGGCGCTCCCCGAGGAGGTGGGCCTCGTCGCGCCGCAGGTCGGTGCGGATCCGGCCGAGGAGCTCCACCAGGGCGGCGGCATCGCCGCGCCGCTCGGCCGACTCGGCGAGCGCGTCGACCGCGGCCCGGATCGCTCCGTTGCGTCCGGCGCCGCGGGCCAGCTCGTGGAGGAGGCGCGCCACGCGCTCGTCCTCGAGCCCCAGCCGCTCCGCTTGGAGGAGTCGCTCCAGGACGAGCGTCGCTCGCAGCGGGTCGACGTACTGCCATAGCTCGACCAGGCGGCGGAGCGCGTCGCGCGGGAAGGGCCGCTCGACCAGCGCCTCCAGCCAGCGGCCGGCCCGATCGTCCGAGAGGAGTCGCTCGACCGCGAACTCGCTGAGGCGGAGCTGCGCCTCGGGCGGGAGCCCGGACGAGGCTTCGAGGACCTGCGTGAACGTGGCGTCGTCGGTCAGGTCGGCGACGCGGATCCGCTCGATCGGATCGGGGAGGCGGCCGAGCCGGAGCCGGGCCGCCACGCAGGCGGCGCGCCCGTCGCGCCCGAGCGTGTCGAGCGCGATCGTCTCGAGCTCGCGGAGCGCCTCCTCGTGGCGCCCCAGCTCGTGGAGGACGACGCCGCGACGTTCGCGGAGGCGCGTGTCGCGCGGCACCAGCTCCAGGAGCTCGTCGAGGAGCGCGAGGCGCACGTCGGCGGATCCGTCGCGGACGAGCCGGTAGGCGCGGAGCGCCGCGTCGGAGAGGCGGAGGTCGGGAGGGGCCGCCGCCGTCATCTCGATCGCTCCGGTCGCAGCGACCGGCTCGCGCTCGGGCGTTGCGGCGGGCGGGCGCTCGACGGCGGGCGGGCGCTCGACGGCGGGCGGGCGCTCGGCGGCGGGCACGGGCCCGACAGCGGCCGGCGCCGGGCCGGCCGTCCAGCCGAGCCGGGCGGCCAGCAGGAGGTCCGCCCCTCGACTGACGTGCAGGTCGAGCCAGCCCGGGCCGGCCACGATCGGTTCCAGCATCAGCTCGACCGTGCCGTCGGCCGGCAGCTCCCTCGGGTCGTCGAGGACGACCGCGGTCGCGAGCTCGTCGTGGAAGGGGACGAAGCGGGCGTCGCTCCGGAAGTCGTCGTCGAGATGGGGGTTGTAGCTGACCAGGGAAACAGAGTAGGCGCGATCCGCGGTGAGGTGGTACGGCGGATCGAGCGGGGGACCGGCGGTCTCGTCGGCCGGCCGGACCGAGCCGACGCGCAGGAAGACCGCCCGCGCATAGTCGTCGTCGTGGACGAGCCGCTCGATCGTGCGGCGCCAGGCGCGCTCGTCGTGCGCCGCGTCGGCATACTCGACCGGAGCCGGATCTGCGGCCGGGTCGCGCTCGTCGCCGTCGCGGCAGACCCACACCTGGCTCGCCTCGGACGGGTTCGGGCCGGCGCTCACCCAGCGCTGCCAGCGGTCGTGGTCGGCGACGTGGGCGCGCGACCCGAGTTCGAGCACCAGCCGGAGCTGCCCCTCCTCGCCGGTGCTCCCCTCGACGACCCGCCCGAAGCGGGCCGGGGTGAAGCGCTCGTAGGGGCGGCTGGTGAAGACGACGAGCGCCTCCTCGCCCGCTTCGGGAGGGCGCTGCCGCACCGCCGCCGACTGCCAGCGCCGGCCGTAGGCGGTCTCGACGGTCTCGCCGCGCAGCGCACCGAGCACGCGCAGGTTCTCCTGCAGGTACTCCTGGCGCCGCGCGGCCTTGAAGACGAGGAGCATCTCGGGGCTGGGTCCCCCGCTTCGGT
>MGMJ01000114.1:102-12813 GCA_001794945.1 Chloroflexi bacterium GWC2_73_18 | reverse complement strand
ATCTCGCCGCCCCCTCGCCCGGCGAACCCGCGCCGGGGACGGGCAAGGAGGAGCTGTGACCGAACGCACCCTGGTCCAGCCTCCACGCCCCGGCGACCCGCGAGACGAGAGGTTACCCACCAGGGGTTGACACGCCCCGCGGCCGGCGACCTACCTGGCGTCGGTTTCCTTCATCGCCTTGTAGACGTCCCTCACATCGCTGCGAGACCACCGGAACCCGAGGCCCTCCAGCTGGTCCTCGGTCCCGTCGTAGCGGAGGGACGCGGAATCCGGCCCAAGGATCGGGAAGAGCAGCTGCATCCCGGGATGCTCCACCGTCCAGGCGTCGGCGCCCGCGCAGAACGACCCAGGCCAACCCCACGCCAGGCTGTCGCCCTGCAGCGCCCCGACGCCACGGAACATGACGCCGAAGCGCGGGTCACCAGGTTCCCAGCCGCGGCCGAGCTGAGGCCGGACGCACACGGACGCCCCGGCATCGAAGAAGGTGACCGGATAGACGCCGTCGACCGGCCGCTCGATCCAGATCCACTGACGGCTCCCATCCGTATCCAGGCTTTCCCAGGCCCCCACCATCGTGCTGTCATGCGTGGCCGCGACGATCGACGGGATCACCACCATCGCAGCGGCCGCCATGACGAGCGAAAGGCGCTTCATCACGAAGCCCTCCTTGCGCCCCCCTTGCCAGAGCTCACGGCGCCGGGCCGATCGCAGGCACACCGTGACGACGAGTGTGGGCGCGCGTGCTTCCGCGGCGGAGACGTCTGCCGCGTGATCGCATCGGCGCGGACGGAGGATGCGCCCGCTCCTGCCCGCGCGGCCAGAGGCGAACGTCACGAACGGCGCGAGGGCGCGGCCCGGACCGGTGGCTGCCCGCGCGGCCGCGCCGCAGGCAGGCTGCGGCGCTAGACTGCGCAGCGATGTCATCCAAGCCGCCGGCCGTGGTCTGACCGGTGACCGAACGCACCCTGGTCCTCATCAAGCCCGACGGCGTGCAGCGGCTGCTGGTGGGACGGATCCTCGCCCGCTTCGAGGAGCGTGGGTTGCGCATGGTCGGGCTCAAGCTCGCGAGCGTCGATCGCGAGTTCGCCGAGCGCCACTACGCGGTGCACCGGGAGCGGCCCTTCTTCGAGGGCCTGGTCACCTTCATCACCTCCAGCCCGGTGGTGGCGCTCGTGCTGGAAGGCCCCAACGCGATCGCCGTGGTGCGCGCCATGGTCGGCGCGACGCGGCCGCACGAGGCGGCCCCGGGCACGATCCGCGGGGACCTCGCCCTCGACACCGGCCAGAACCTGGTCCACGCCTCGGACGGCCCCGAGACGGCCGACTTCGAGCTCGGCCTCTGGTTCGCTCCCGGCGAGCTGTTCGACTACCCGCGCGACGCCGACCGCTGGATCCTGGGCCCGGAGCGCTGAGCGCCGGCGCTCCTCGGCAGGGGGACCCACGCGGGCTGCCGCGACGCGAGGGGCGCCTGCCACTGCCAGTGGCAGCGGCGACCCCTTCCCCTCGTGACGGGTTCCCCGAAGTGCGCGCTGCGGCGCGGTCCACGCGTGCCGGCCAGCGGCTCTGCCACCCTGAGTGGCAACGAGCCTCGGGGGATGGGCGCTCGGTCGGCACTCGGCCGCGGCGCGGCGGCACTAGGGCCCTGGCGCGAGCCCCGCGGAGGGGAGCGGCGGGCCGCCCTGCGCCGCGACCGGGATCGGCCCGGGCGCCACCGCCAGCACCAGGCCGAGCAGGGCCAGGGCCAGCACCAGGCCGGTCGCCAGCGGGAGCCGGTTCGTCTCCCAGGTCGCGGCGGCGAGACGGACCAGGCGGAGGAGGTGCGGCAGCGGTCCGCTGACCGAGGGCTCGGGCGGCGGGCGGTGCGGCCGCTGGTCGGCCGCGGCGCGGGCACGCTCGCCCTGCCGGCGGAGGCCGACCAGGAGGATCCGGCCGGCAGCCACGTAGCCCAGGCCCCAGCCGGCGAAGGCGAGCCAGCGCGCCGGTCCGTCGGTGGCGCCCTCGAGGATGGCCAGGCGCGCGTCCCACGAGGCGAGGCCGGGGACCCCGAGGCCGGTCGCCAGGGCGGCGACGAGGCCGATGGCGAGGAGCGGCGAGCGGCGCGCCCAGCCATCAAGCTCCGGCAGCCGGTCGGTGCCGTGGATCGCTCGCACCGCGGCGACCCAGCCGGCCAGCGCGCTCTTGGCCAGGACGAAGTAGAAGAGCCACGTCCGCGCCGGCTCCCAGAGCGCCCGGTCGAGCGCCCCGAAGGCGATGAGGAAGAAGCCGGCGTCCTGCACGACGCTGTAACCCACGACGTGATCGACGTCATCCTGGATCCAGCTGCCGACGGCGCCCAGCACCAGCGTCAGGATGCCGAGGCCGATGATCGCTCCGCGTTCGATCGGCAGCTCGAGCGTCTGCGGCAGCACGACCTGGTGGGACCAGGCCAGCGCGACCGCGAAAAGGATGGCCGGCAGCCAGGCGAGCAGGAGCGGCACGGCGACCTGGGGCGCCGTCTCGGCGAGCCGGGCCGCCCAGGCGTGGAAGGGGAAGGCTCCGAAGCGGATCGCCAGCGCGAGGGCCATGGTGACCAGTGCCACGCCGGTCGCCAGCGGGTCGATCGGGATCGCCCCGTAGATGCCGGAGAGCCAGACCGAGGCGACGACTGCCAACGCGCCCGCGGCGGCGACGGCGCGCAGGTACCGGGAGGCGACCCGCACGCTGCCGGGGTCGGGTCTCTCGGCACCCGCCACCAGGATCCCGCCGACGCCACCGATCGTGGCGGCCAGTGCCGCCGACGGCGAGGCGGGAAGGGCGAGCGCGGCCGCGGCCGCGCCGAGCGCCGCGGCGTAGACCCCGGCGACGTGGTGCTGGCCGCCGGTCGCGAGGCCGAGGAGGCAGAGGAGGAGCGCAACGGCGGCGCCGAGCGCCAGGAAGACACGAAGGTAGGCGGTCGCGGTGAGTCGCTCGCCGCCGATCGAGAGACCCTCGCCGTCGGTGAGCAGCAGCGCCAGCACGAGGCAGACCGCCAGTCCAGCCAGGCCGATCGCGGCGCCGAGGCGCGGCAGCGGCCGCGCGAGGAAGGCGAGCGCTGACGCCCCGAAGGCGACCGCCACGAACGCGCCCACCGCCACGGCGTCCTCGTCAGCCCCGGTCGTGGGCGGCGCGCCGCAGGGTGAGATCGCCTCGAGCGGCGAACGCTTCGCGACCGAGGTGGGCGGTCGCCAGCACGGTCACGAGGAGGACGCTGCCGATCACCAGGTGCTCCAGCGGTCCGGGTGGACCGGCGAGGCCGACCCGCGCGAGCGTGGCGGCAAGGAGCGCAAGGACGGCACCCGCGCCGAGCCTGAAGACGTCACCGGAGAAGACGACGAGGTCGAGCGCGGCGACGGCCACGGCGATGCCCGCGGCGAGTGCGGCGATCGGCCCGCGATCGTGCCCCACCACCGGCGCCAGGCCGAAGGCGACCACGAACGCGGCGGCCACGAAGGCCGCCTCGGCGCGTCCGCCGAGCAACGGGCCGGCGGTGAGCGGCTGGGTGTCGCGGACGAGGATCCAGAGCAGATAGGCGCCGAGCAGCGTGGCCACCTCGCGGAAGAGGAGCGGGACGAGGGGCGGCAGCGGATCCGCGATGAGCGGCGCGACCAGCAGGGCGAGGGTGAGTCCCAGGGTCGCGCGGCGGGCGTCGAGCGCGGCGACGCAGACGATCGCCCCGGCCACGACGACGACCCCGGCGGCGCCGAGGACCATCTCCACGGTCAGGCCGCTCGCGCGTGGGCCGGCGCCCGCGACGACCCCGGCGACAGGTCCGGGTACGTCGGCGTCTGGAGGATCGCGAAGGCGTCGATCGGCCAGTAGCGCAGCCATGCCCGGCCGATCACGTTGGGGTGCGGGATCGGGCCGAAGACCCGCGAATCGGAGGAGTTGTCGCGGTTGTCGCCCATGACGAAGAGCTCCCCCTCGGGGATCACCCAGCGCGAGCGGTCGCCGTTCGCGTCGGTCGGCACCCCGCCATCGACATACGGCTCGTCGAGGCGGATGCCGTTGACGTATACGCCGCCGTCGTGGACCTCGAGGACCTCGCCCGGCAGGCCGATGACCCGTTTGATGAAGGGGACCCCGTCGGTCGTCCAGTTCGCCGGCGGGTCGAAGACGACGATGTCGCCGCGGCTGTAGTCGTCGAGGCGGGGCGTCAGCTTGTCGACGAGCACGTACTCGCCCTGCAGAAGCGTCGTCTCCATGCTGTGCTGCTCGACCTTGTACGGTTGGGCGACGAAGTTCTGGATGACCAGGAAGATGATCAGGGTCAGGACGAGGGTCTCGACGACCTCGAAGAGGCAACCGGCGGCACGGCTCACAAGTGCCGCAGTATAGGCCCTGCCCCCTCGCGGCCGCCCCGCCCCCGCGCGGGCGCCTCCGGCCTGCGGGCGGCGCTGCAACTTCCACCGCCTCATGCAGCGGTTTGACCGGGGCTCCCCCGCTTGGTAGATTCCGTCGGCTGAGAAGTTGCAGCCCCGTCGCGTGCGGGGCTCTTTCCTTGTCGGACCCCCACGAGCCACCAGACGAGGAGCGTGACGAGCGATGGAGATCGCCACCGCGATCACCTGGATCATCCCGATCGCCGGCCTTGCGGCGGTCGCTTTCGCCATCTGGCTTGCCCGCGACGTCCTGTCGCGCGACCCCGGCACCGAGGCGATGCAGCAGGTCGCCGGCACCATCTACGAGGGCGCGGTCGCCTTCATCCGCCGCCAGTACATGACGATCGCCGGCCTGGCCCTCCTGGCCGGCGTGCTGATCGCGCTGCTCATCGGCTTCCTCGAGACCAGGGACGTCGCCGACACGGACATCTTCGGTCCCGAGCTGGGGATCCGGACCGGCGTCGCCTTCCTGGTCGGGGCCGCCTGCTCGATGCTCTCCGGCATCATCGGCATGTTCATCAGCGTGAAGAGCAACGTGCGAACCGCGGCGGCGGCGCGGCGTAGCCTCGTCGAGGCGGTGACGGTCGCCTTCCGCGGCGGAGCGGTGAGCGGCTTCCTCGTCGTCGCCCTTTCCCTCCTCGGCGTCTGGGGCATCTTCGCCGCCTACGGCGGGCTCGACCCGGCCGGCATCAAGGACGCCCCCTTCCTCATCGTCGGCTTCGGCTTCGGCGCCTCCTTCGTTGCGCTCTTCGCCCAGCTCGGCGGCGGCATCTTCACGAAGGCCGCCGACGTCGGTTCCGACCTGGTCGGCAAGATCGAGGCGGGCATCCCCGAGGACGACCCGCGCAACGCGGCCGTCATCGCCGACCTGGTCGGCGACAACGTGGGCGATTGCGCCGGCCGCGGTGCCGACCTCTTCGAGTCGACCGCCGCCGAGAACATCGGCGCCATGATCCTCGGCGTCGGCGTCTATGCCGTGGCGACGACGGCGGGCTGGCCGAACCCGGAGGCCTGGATCTTCTTCCCGCTCGTCGTGCGCGCCTTCGGCCTCCTCTCCACGGTCGTGGCGACCTTCTTCGTCCGCGGCCGCGAGGACGAGGACCCCATGACCATGCTCAACCGCGGCTACTGGGTGACCACCGTCCTCTCGGCGGTCAGCCTCTTCTTCGTCACCAACGTGATGATGAGCACGGGCGGGGCGACCGGCGCCAACGGGATCCCGGCCTCGATCTGGTTCTTCGGCGCCGGGGTCGTCGGTCTGGCCACCAGCGTGGCCTTCGTCTACCTGACGCAGTACTACACCTCGGGGACGCACCGCCCGGTCAAGGAGATCGCGGTCGCCTCGAAGACCGGCCCGGCGACCAACATCATCGCGGGGGTCGCGGTCGGCTTCGAGACGACCTTCATCACCGCCATCACCATCGGCATCGCCCTCTTCGCCAGTCACTGGTTCGGCGAGCAGGCCGGCCTGACCAACGCCGCCGGCCGCAACGTGGGCGGCATCTTCGGGACCGCGGTGGCGACGATGGGGATGCTCATGACGACCGCCTTCATCCTGGCCGAGGACACCTTCGGGCCGATCACCGACAACGCCGGCGGGATCGCCCAGTTCAGCCGCTCGGAGGCCGGCGCTCGCGAGATCACCGACCGGCTCGACGCGGTCGGCAACACGACCAAGGCGCTCACCAAGGGCTACGCCATCGCCTCGGCCAGTCTCGCCGCCTTCCTCCTCTTCTCGGCCTACATCGACAAGGTCAACCTGATCCTGACGCGGCGGGGCGACCCGTTGATGGAGGCGGTCGACCTGGCCAACGTGAACGTCTTCATCGCCGCGCTGCTGGCGGCGATGCTCGTCTACTTCTTCAGCTCGCTGGCGATCCGCGCGGTCGGGCGCGCGGCCCAGTCGATCATCCTCGAGGTGCGCCGCCAGTTCCGCGAGCACCCCGGGATCATGGACTACACCGAGCGGCCGGACTACGCCCGCGTCGTCGATATCACCACCCGCGCCGCGCTGAAGGAGATGGTCCTTCCGGGCCTGGTGGCGGTCTTCATGCCGGTGATCGTCGGCTTCCTCCTCGGCGCCGAGGCGGTCGCCGGCCTGCTGATGGTCGGTACCATCGCCGGCGTCCTGCTCGCCACGGTCCTCAACAACGGCGGCGGCGCCTGGGACAACGCCAAGAAGTACATCGAGGCGGGCCACCTGCTCGACGACTCCGGGCAGGTGATCGGCAAGAAGACGACGGCGCATGCGGCGGCCGTCGTGGGCGACACCGTCGGCGATCCATTCAAGGACACCGCCGGTCCGTCGCTCCACGTGCTGGTCAAGCTGCTGGCGACGATCACGCTCGTCCTGTCGCCGCTCTTCATCCGCTAGGAGCAACGCCGGACCGGCCCCGGCCCGGTCCGCTCGACCCGTGGAGATCGTCGTCCAGGCAGCCGCGACCGGCATCGTCCAGGGGCTCACCGAGTTCCTGCCGATCTCCTCGAGCGGCCACCTGATCCTGGTGCCGTGGCTGATGGGCTGGCACGACCCGTTCCTCAACTCGCTCGCCTTCAGCGTCATGCTTCACGTGGGCACGCTCGCCGGTCTGCTCCTCTACTTCCAGGCCGACTGGCGCCGCCTGGTGCCGGCCTGGTTCGCCTCTCTGCGCGAGCGACGGCTCGGCGGCGACCCCGACCGGCGCCTCGCCTGGATGCTCGTCCTCGGGACGGCGCCGGCGGCGGTCGCCGGGCTCCTCTTCGAGGATGCCATCGAGCGCGGCGTCCGCGAGCCGCAGATCGTGGCGGCGATGCTCCTCGTCGGGGCGGCGATCCTTCTCCTGGCCGACCGTCTCGGCCGGCGGACCCGCGCCATCGACTCGCTGCGTTTCGGCGACGCCATGGCGATCGGCGTGGCCCAGGCCCTGGCCCTGGTGCCCGGCGTGTCGCGCTCCGGCATCTCGATCTCGGCAGGGCTCGCGCTCGGCCTCGACCGCGAGGCGGCGGCCCGCTTCAGCTTCCTGCTCGCCACCCCGGCGATCGCCGGCGCCGGCCTGCTGGAGAGCTACGGGCTCCTCAGGGGCGGCAACGGGATCACCGTCGACCTCGCCGCGCTGGTGATCGGCATGGCCACCGCGCTGGCCGCCGGCCTCGTCGCCATCCATGGCCTGCTCGCCTATCTGCGCCACCACGGCCTCGGGTCCTTCGTGGCCTACCGGATCGCCCTGGCGGCGCTCGTGGGCGCCGTCCTCCTGGCGCGGTGAGCCGGCCGTGGAAGTGATGAAGCGGCTGCGCCAGGCCGCCATCGGTGAGATCGTGGCGCAGCGTCCCATCCGGACCCAGCAGGAGCTGGCGGCGGCGCTTCGCGAGCGAGGGTTCCGGGCGACCCAGGCGACGATCAGCCGTGACGTCGCCGAGCTGGGCCTGATCAAGCAGACGCGCGACGGCGTGCAGGCCTACGCCCTGCCGCCGCGCATCGGCGAGCCGGAGGCGACCGGCGAGGAGCGCCTCCGCGCGCTGATCCGCGACCTGCCGATCGAGCTGCGCGAGGCCGGGCTCCTCCTCGTCATCCGGACGCTCCCCGGCAGCGCCCATGCCATCGCCAGCGCCCTCGACCGGATGCGCTGGAACGAGGTCGCCGGTTCCCTCGCCGGCGACGATACCGTGTTCGTCGCCTCCCCGGACCGTGGCGCCCTGCAGCGCCTCCGCAAGCGCCTGTTGCGCCTGCTGGAGTAGCGATGTCTCGCGCTCCGGGCGCCGCTCCATCGACGTCCGAGCGGAGCGTTCCTCCGGAACGAGACGGCACTTTGACACCGATTCGGTCCCGCCGTAGAATGCGGCGCCGGTCGAACTCCTGCGCGCGGCGATGGTTCCGCGGCACGGAGTTCGTTCCATTCCCCACTCCGGGAGCACCGTGAACAACAAGCCGAGCTACCTATCCCGAGAAGGCCTTGACAAGCTCCGCGCGGAGCTCGACGAGATGGTCACCATGCGCCGCCCCGAGATCGCGGCACGGATCCACGACGCCAAGGAGCACGGCGACCTCCAGGAGAACGCCGAGTACGAGGACGCCAAGAACGAGCAGGCGTTCGTGGAGGGCCGGATCCTGGCGCTCGAGACCCTGATCAAGAACGCGATCCTGATCGACGAGAACCACGCCACCGACCACGTCGCCATCGGCTCGACCGTCCTCGTCGAGAGCCAGGAGGGCAAGGAGTCGTTCACCATCGTCGGCTCGGCCGAGGCCGATCCGCGCGATGGGAGGATCTCCAACGAGTCGCCCGTGGGGCGGGCGCTGCTCGGGCACCGCAAGGGTGACAAGGTCGTCGTCAGGGTCCCGGCGGGCGACTTCACCTACAGGATCGTCGGCATCCGCTAGCGGTCGCGTGTCGGCCCGCCGGTGCCGGTACCGCGACCGCCGCACGACCGTCCCGGCCCTCCGGCCAGGGAGTAGCATCGCGCCACCATGTACTGGGCCGACGAGCTCGCCGCCAGCGCCGGTGGACCGCAGGTCGTCAACGACTCCAAGACCCCCTCCGGCACGATCCACGTCGGGGCCCTTCGCGGTGTCGTCATCCACGACGCGATCGCCCGGGCGCTCCGCGCCGCCGGCCACGAGACCCGCCTCCTCTTCGGCATCGACGACCTCGACCCGATGGACTCCCAGACGCTGGCGACGCGCGAGGGCCGGCTCGACGACATGGGCAGGCCGCTCTGCCGGATCGCCCCGCCGGCCGGGAGCGACGCCCCGTCCTGGGCACGCCACTTCGCACGCCAGTTCCTCGACACCTTCGCCCACGTCGGCGCCCACCCCGAGCTCTACTGGATGAGCGAGCTCTACCGGCAGGGTGTCTTCGATGCCTTCATCGCCGAAGCGCTCGACCGGGCGGCCGAGGTGCGCCGGGTGTACGCCGACGTCTCGCGCTCGATCAAGCCGCCGGACTGGTACCCCTTCCAGGTGATCTGCCCCGACTGCGGCCGGGTCGGCACGACCAGGGTGACCGGCTGGGACGGGAGCGAGGTGAAGTACACGTGCCTGCCCGACCTGGTCGAGTGGGCGACCGGCTGCGGGCGGTCGGGCTCCATCTCCCCCTTCGGCGGCAACGGCAAGCTGCCCTGGAACCTCGACTGGGTCGCCCAGTGGCGCCATTTCGGGGTGACCATCGAGGGTTGCGGCAAGGACCTCGCCACCGCCGGCGGCTCGCGCGACCGCTCGGACGCCCTGGCCCGGCGTGTCTTCGGCTTCGAGCCGCCGCGCAACGTCCCCTACGAGTTCCTCACCATCGGGGGACGCAAGATGAAGTCGTCGGCGGGGACCGGCGCGGCGGCCCACGAGATGGCCGACCTGCTGCCCGGCGAGCTGCTTCGCTTCCTGATGTTGCGCTTCCGGCCCAACCACGCCATCGAGTTCGACCCGGCCGGCGAGACGATCGTCCGCCTCTTCGACGAGTTCGACCGGGTCGCCCGTGCCGCCGCCGGGCGCGAGGTGAAGGGCGAGCTGCCGCCCGATCCGGACCGGATCTTCCGGGCCAGCCTGCTCGACCCCGATGTAGATCCGGCGGCCGAGGGCGCCCGCTTCCGGCCGGCCTTCGGGCACCTCGCCTTCCTCATCCAGGTGCCCGAGGCGGACGTCCGGGCGCGCATGGAGGCGGAGAAGGGGACCCCGCTCGACGCGGCCGAGTCGGCCCTCCTCGACGAGCGGGTCGGCGTGGCGCGCGCCTGGCTCGACGCCTTCGCTCCCGAGCGGGCGCGCATCGTCATCCATCGGGACGCGCTGCCGGCAGAGGCGGCCGCGCTCGGCGAGGAGCAGCGGCTCTTCCTAGGCGCGCTCGCCCTGCGCGCGGCGGAGGACGAGCCGCGGTCCGGCGATGCGTGGCAGGCGCTCATCTTCGCCGTGGTGCAGGATGCGGCGATCCCCGCCGCTCGCGCCTTCGCCGCGATCTACCTCGCCCTTCTGGGGCGGACCAACGGGCCGCGCGCCGGCTGGCTGCTCGCCTCGCTGGAGCTCGACTTCGCCGTGGGGCGGCTGCGCGAGGTCGCCGGCTGGGGTCCCGACGACGGCGGTCCCGGCCCCGTCCGCGTGCACACCGCGGCGCGCAGTACGGAGGAGGCGCCATGAGCGTCGGCCTGCAGCGCCTCCGTGACGAGCCGGAGCGGCTCCGCCAGGGAGCCATCGACAAGGGCGAGGACCCGGCCGTCGTCGATCGGGCGATCGAGCTGGACGGCCGACGGCGGGCGCTGCTCGCCGAAGGCGACGCCCTGCGCCGCCGGCGCAAGGAGCTGTCCGGGCGGATCGAGCAGGCGGTCCGCTCGGGCGCCGACCCGCGCGGCCCCGACGTGGCCGAGCTCCGGCGAAGCTCCGGCGAGGTCGGCGGATGGGTCGACGCCCTCGAGGGCGATCTCGCGTCGGTCCACGCCGAGCTCGACGACCTGCTCCTGCGCATCCCCAACCCGGCCGACCCGGACGTGCCGGTCGGCGGGGAGGAGGCGAACCTGGTCGTGCGCACCTGGGGCGAGCCGCTCCCGCACGAGGCGCCGGGCTCGGACGGCGGCACCTGGACGCGGCGGCCCCACTGGGAGGTGGCGGAGCGCCTGGGGATCCTCGACCTGCCGGCGGGGGCGAGGATCGCGGGGTCGGGCTTCCCCCTCTGGCGCGGCCCGGGCGCGGCTCTGCAGCGCGCCCTCATCGACTTCATGCTTGCCGTCCACACCGGCCAGCACGGCATGACCGAGATCTGGCCGCCGATCCTGGTCAACACCGACTCGGCGCGCGGCACCGGCCAGATCCCCGACAAGGAAGAGCTGATGTACGTCGTGCCGCGCGACGGGCTCTACCTCGCCCCCACGGCCGAGGTGCCGGTCACCAACATCCACCGCGACGAGATCGTCGAGGCCGACCGGTTGCCCGTCCGCTATGCCGCCTACACCCCCTGCTTCCGTCGCGAGGCGGGCGCCGCCGGAAAGGAGACGCGCGGCATCCTGCGCGTCCACCAGTTCGACAAGGTCGAGATGGTCTTCTTCGAGCGCCCGGCCGACTCGGCCGCCGCGCTCGAGACGCTGACCGGCTTCGCCGAGGAGATCCTCCAGCGGCTCGGGCTGGCCTACCGGGTCCTCCTGATGGCGACCCGCGAGATGGGCTTCGTCCAGGCGCGCAAATACGACCTCGAGGTCTGGGCGCCCGGCGTGGAGCGCTGGCTCGAGGTCAGCTCGTGCTCCAACTTCCGCGACTACCAGGCGCGCCGCATGAACATCCGCTGGCGCCCCGAGCCCGGCGCGAAACCGGAGATCCTGCACACCCTCAACGGCTCGGGCGTGGCGCTGGCGCGCACCGTGGCGGCGATCCTGGAGTGCTACCAGCAGGCGGACGGCTCGCTCGAGGTGCCCGAGGTGCTGCGGCCGTTCCTGGGGATCGAGCGGATCGGCGCGCCCGCCTGACGCGCCGGGTCGGCGGGGAGCCGGACCCGCGGGGATCCTGGATCGGCGGGGAGCCGGATCGGCAGCCCTGCAGGCACCGGCCCTCACCTGTCACACTGGCTTCTTGTCGCGGGAGGCGCCCACGCGCGGTCCCACCCCGGTCGTCACGGACCGCGCCGATCCAGCGGCGAGACCGGCCCGCGCTCCAGGTCTGGAGGGACGCGCCATGGCCACCAGCACGACGATCCCGCACTCCCGCCGCGCCCTGCTCGCCGCCGCCGCGGGCGGTGCCGCCGCCCTCGTCGCCGGCGCCCTGGGCCGGCCCGCCCCGACCCGCGCCACGGACGGCGACGTCGTCACCGTCGGCGGCTATCTCACCGGCACCTCGACGACATCGATCGACAACACGTCGGGGAACACGAGCAACGTCTTCCAAGCCTCGACGAATGGGACAGGTAGTGGGATCTTTGCTTACTCGGCCGGCGGCGCCGGCGTCTACGGCCAGACGTTTGGAACCGGGCGAGCCGGCGTCTTCGGATACACGCCCGGCGGTGGGGTCGGCGTGTGGGGTGTGGGATACAGCGATGCACCCGGGGTCATGGGCTCCTCATCGACGGCCCCCGGCGCGCCCGCTATCCCTACCAAGGTGGGCGTCTTCGGCTACGCGATCCAGGACAGCGGCGCGCGCGGCGTGTACGGCCGCAGCAACGCCGGCCGCGGGGTCTATGGCCAGGCCACGAGCGGCAGCGGCGTATTCGGCTACGCCACCAGCGGCTACGCCCTGCGCGCCAACGGCCGGGTCAAGTTCGACACCGCGAGCGGCACGGCCACCATCGCCGCGAACACCAAGAGCATCGGCGTCACGCCCGGCTTCGACCTCACCACGACGACGAAGGTCCTGGTCACGCTCATGGGCCACCCG
>MGMJ01000113.1:12837-19194 GCA_001794945.1 Chloroflexi bacterium GWC2_73_18 | reverse complement strand
ACCGTGAGAGCCCTCCCTCGGTTGGAGCTTTGACACCCCATACCGAAGCGCGGGGGCTCTCACCTGTCAACAACGTCTTCGTGAACCACATCTAGCGCGGCGCCCGTGGCCCGGCCGGCGGACCGGGCGGTGGACGGCCGGCGAGCCGGCCCGCCCATCGGACGGCTCCGTGGGCCGCCCGATGGCCCGCGTGATGGCCCGCGTTTCGCGGCGCAGAACAGCCGCCGGCGCGCGCGGTCGAGCCGGTCGCCGCGCTTGCTCGAGCGCATGCCACGGTGCCTCGAGGCCTCGAGCCACGCTGATCGGCGGCGCGAGAGGGCACGCCGGTCGAACGGCAGATCGTTCGATCGGCCCCGCCCGGCGCCCGAGCCGCCGATCGGCCCCTACGGACATCGCGGGCGACCCGGTCGTCGCGGGATCGGTGGCGTTTGTTCTCCCGCGCAGAACGTCGGACCGACGCCGTCGTCGGTCGGCGCGGCGGCGGCCCGCCGAATCGCCGCCCCTACCCGATGACGAACCAGGCGACCTTGGCGGGGTTGACGGTGGCCTTGTTCAGGTAGACGGTGAAGGCGTCGGTGGTCGTGTTCTTGACCACTCGGATCACGGCCCGGCCGTCAAGGGCGGCGGACGCCGATCACCTCCCCGCCTTCCGGTTCCCCGCCTCGAAGGCCGCCGCCTCGAGCATCGAGCGGTACTCGGAGAACGTGTGGGCGCGGCTCTCCGGCATCCGCAGGAGCAGATCGACCGCGTTGACGGGCGCGCCGGTGCGCCGGCGCACCGCTTCCGGCCCGGTGGAGCCGGCGGAGCCGGAGCGGAGCGTTGCCCGCGGCTCGCCCTCGGGTTATGGTCGCCGTGGCCGTGCGCGACGGGAACGCGTCCCCGCCGATCGCCGGCCGGAGGAGGCAGAGGTGTCGAGCCGCCGAGCCCCGCTCGTGGCGGGTATCGTGGTCCTGGCCGTCGCGCTGGTGCTCGCGGTCGAGCCCGTCCTAGCGGGGAGCGTCGGCCGGATCGTCCAGATCACCAACGACACCAACGGCGACAACGAGGTCGACATCGCCACCAGCCCGCTCGATCCGCGCGCGGTCATCGCCGGCTGGAACGAGTACGAGGCCGACGACGGCTGCGGCTACGGCTGGTCGGCCGACGGTGGCCGGACGTGGGGGATGGGGATCCTGCGCGGCGCGCCGCGACCCGACGGCGGCACCTACGGCCTCGCCGCCGACCCGGGCGTCGCCTTCGACAGCCAGGGCCGCGCCTACTTCTCGTGCCTCTACTACGACGGGTCCGGGACCGGCTGGGGCGGCAGCGTCTACGTCTACCGCTCGACCGACGGCGGGCGCACCTACCCGGAGCGCTACCTGGCGGCGGGGAGCGTCAAGCTGAGCCGCTCGCACGACCACCCCTTCATCACCATCGACCAGGCCAGCGACACCGTCTACGTTGCCTACAGCATCTTCAACGGGTTCGGCATCCGCTCGCGCAGCTACCTCGTGCGCGCCGACGCCGACGACATGGCGGCCGGTTTCAGCGTCCCGGTCAACGTGAGCAACGTCACGAAGAACGAGATCTTCGATCTGACCGCGGTGGCCGGACCGCCCGTCGCCGGCGGCAGCGGGCGGACCGTCTACGCCGTCTTCGGCATCTGGACGACCGGCTCGACCTGGAACGAGGACACGATCGCCGTCTCGCGCTCCACCGACGGCGGCCGCTCCTTCGCCCCGACCACGGTGGTCGACCGGGTGACACCGATGCCGAAGTACCTTCCCGGACAGGGCTGGCGGACCGGCTACCAGCCGATCGGGGCGGTCGACCCGGCCGACGGCAACCACCTCTGGGTCGCCTACGGCGACTACGCCGACGGCGACGACGACCTCTACGTGCGCGAGTCGCGCGACGGCGGCCGGACCTGGAGCGCGCGCCGCCCGGTCGGCGAGACGCGCGCCGGCACGAGCCAGCTCTACCAGTGGCTCACCGTCTCACCCGACGGAAGCCGGCTCGACCTCGTCTACTACGACCTCGGCTACGACCCGGCCGGGTACCTGGTCGACGTCTCGTATGCCGCGTCGTGGGACGGCGGCCGGACCTGGACGCGAACGCGGGTCACCCCGAGCGGCTTCGACGCCAACCGCTTCCCGCCAGGAGCGGTCCCCTTCATCGGCGACTACATCCAGGTCGAGTCGTTCGCCCGCTCGGCCCGCCTCGCCTGGACCGCCAATGGGACGCGCAGCACCGAGATCTTCACCACCACGGTCCGTCCGTAGAGCCGCCGGCGAGGTCAGGGACCGGTACCGAGGGGCGGTCAGGGGCGGCGGCCGCTCACCACCTCTTCACCGTGGCGGGTCACCGCCTCGAAAGCCGGCCGCCTCGAGCATCCGTCGGTACTCGGAGAAGGCGTAGACGCGGCTCCCGGGCATCCAGAGCAAGAGCTCGACCGCGGAGGAGCGGCCTCCTCCGCGGTGCGGCGCTCCTCGTCGGCGATCGAGCCTGCGGATCACCAGTAGCTGAAGAGGACGACGTCGTACTCCTCGTGCCCGAAGTCGGCCGCCGTCACGTCGGCCGGCCGGAGCTCGACCCGGCGATCGGGTCGGAGCTCGGCGCGGAGGTCACCCCGGCTCTCCCC
Organism: Chloroflexi bacterium GWC2_73_18; assembly: GCA_001794945.1. GTDB lineage: Bacteria > Chloroflexota > Limnocylindria > Limnocylindrales > CSP1-4 > GWC2-73-18. The sequence continues at coordinate 16,574 of MGMJ01000113.1, read as the reverse complement.
CGAGTTCCCAGCCCTTCGGGCGCGGCAGCGCGGTCCACTCGTCGCGCAACAGCGACATCTGGATGCCGTCGACCCAGCGCCCGTGCTGGTGGAGCAGGTGCCGGAGCGTCCCCTCGGCCACGAAGCCGGCCTTCTCGTAGGAGCGGATGGCGCGGGCGTTGGAGTCGAGGACGCGGAGCCAGATCCGCTCCAGCCGCAGCTCGCCGAGGCCGAAGTCGACCAGCGCGTTGAGGGTGTCGGTACCGTAACCCTTCCCCCACTCGTCGGTCTCACCGATGTAGATCCCCAGCTCGGCGCTCCCGTTCCGCCAGTCGATCGGGCCGAGCATCACCGCCCCGATCGGCCCCTCTTCGCCGAGCCGGCAGACGGCGAAGCGGTACCACTCCTTGCCCTGCTGGGCGAGCTGCTCCTCGAACCAGCGCTCCTCCTGGGCGGCGCCGATCGGGGCCGGCTCGTCAAGGGTGCGCATCACGCCGGCATCGCGGAGCCAGGTAGCCCGGGCTGGCAGGTCGGCGCGCTCCCACGGACGCAGCCAGACCTTCTGCCCGCGGATCAGCGGCTTCGCCGGGACCTCACCCATGCCACCTCCCGAGTTTGCAGCGCCATTCGCCACTTCTGGCGATGGGGCGGTCGTAGCCTAGCGCAGCGGGAGGGTCCGCCGCGCCGCCCGCTCAGCTGATGACGAACCAGGCGAACTTCGTATCGGCCGCGGCGTTGGCGGTGAGGTGGACGGTGAAGGTGTCGGCGGTGGTGTTGAGGGCCACGCGCTGGAGGGCGGTCGTGCCGCCCGGGTGGCCCAGCAGGGTGACCAGCACCTTGGAGCCGCCGGTCAGGTCGACGCCCGCGGGGACCGCCGCCGAGGAGCGGCTGCCCGAGGCGACGGTGGCGGTGCCGGCGGTGCTGAAGCGGACCGGGCCGCTGGCCTGGAACGCGGTGCCAGTAGCGCAGGCGGCGTAGACGCCGACCCCCGTGCTGGCGTAGCCGGAGACGCCGCGCCCGCTGGTGGCGACGCCGTTGACGCCGCGGCCAGCTGTCGTTTGCCCGGTCACCCCGCGGCTCGTGCCATCCTGGACGGCGTAGCCGTAGACGCCGGTCTTGGCCGGGGCGGCGGGGATGGAGGCGGCCCCCGAGCAGCCGAGGACCCCGGTGCTGCTGCCGTAGGACTGCCCGACCGTCGCCGGCTGGTCGGTGGCGTTGCTGTAGCCGTGGACGCCGTAGGAGGAGTCGCTCGTGCCCCAGACGCCGGAGGAGGAGGTGCTGGAGCCGCGGACGCCGGGGGCGGAGTCGCTCGTGCCCCAGACGCCGTAGGACCAGCCGCTGAAGCCAGCGACGCCGGCGGAGGAGCTGCTGTAGCCGATGACGCCGGTCCCGGTCGTGCTGGTGGCCGTGAGGACGGCGTTGCTGTTCGTGGTGTTCGAGAACGCGGTCGTCGATATCCCGGTGAACGATCCGCCCACGGTCACCGGGTCGAGGTCGTCGCCACGGGCCGGGAGGGGGCGGCCCAGCGCGGCGGCCGCCAGGGCGGCGAGGCCCCCCGCAGCGGCGGCAAGCAGGGCGCGACGCGAGCGCGGGGTGGTGGTGTCGATGGCCACGGCTGACCTCCCGGGCGGCCGGGGTGAGAACCGTGCGTCTGGGCCTCCCGCCGATGGGCCGCATTCTGGCAGAGCGGGGCAAGGGTCCGCGGTGCCGGCGCACCGGAACGGGCGGTGACCCCGGCGTCGACGGGCTGCCGCTCAGGTCGGGCGGACGGCTCCCGGGGTCATCTCGACCGCGGCGTGGTGGATGCCGTAGCGGTCGAGGAGGGCCAGGTAGGGGTCGGGGTCGAACGCCTCGGGGCCGAGGACGCCGGCGCCGGACCAGGCACCGCTGGCCAGCAGCTCCATGGCCATGACCGGGTTGAAGCCGGTCTGCCAGGCGACCGCCTGCACCCCGCAGTCGCGCATCGAGGCGGCGGCGTCGGTCATCTGGTAGAGGTAGACCTCGCGCGGCCGGCCGTCCTTCCGCCCGATCACCCAGGTCCCCACGATCGCCCGCCCCACCATCGCTTCGCCGACGTGCGCCGGGTCGGGCGTGAGGGCCGCCACCACGTCGCGCGGGGCCACCTCGACGCCCTTGACGCGGATCTTCTCCTTGCGGTCGAGCCCGAGCCGGTGGAGCGTCCGCAGGATCTCGATGAAGTCGCGGCCCAGCGCGTACTTGAAGGTGGCCGTGCGGCACTTCAGCCAGCGCGGCACGAGGAGCACCTCCTCGTGCTCGACGTTGACGCACTCGACCGGGCCGATCCCCTCCGGGAAGGGGAACGCCTCGGGCGCCGAGAATGGCTCGCTCGTCTCCCAGGCGCCTTCGCGCCAGATGACCGGCGGATTGAGGCACTCCTCGATCGTCGTCCAGATCGAGAAGACCGGGGCGAAGGCGTGGCCCTCGATGCGCAGGTCGCCGCCGTCGCGGACATGGACCTGGTCGATCTCGTCGAAGAGGTGCTTCGCGGCGTAGGCGGCGAAGACGTCGCTGAGCCCGGGGTCCATCCCCATCCCCACGAGCGCCGGCCGGCCGGCCGACCGCCAGGCATCGGCTCGGCCGAACTGCTCGTCACCGAGCTTGACGCCGGGCAGGCGGAAGGGGTCGGTGGGATGGGGCGCCGAGAGACTCATGGCCATGTCCATGTAGTCGGCGCCGGCCTCGAGCGCCGCCTCGAAGACCGGCATGACGAGGGAGGGGTCGACCGCGTTCATGACGAGGTTCGCGCCGTGCTTCCGGGCGAGGGCGACGACCGAGGCACGATCGCCGGCGTCGACGAACTCGACGGGGAAGACGTCGTGGTCGCCGAGGTGTCCCTGGACCTCGCGAGCGCGGTCGAGGCCGTTGTCGGCGAGGACCATCCGCTCCAGCCAGGGCCGGCCGCGAGCGATCCGGGCGATCGCCTCGCCCACCGTACCGACCCCCACCAGGAGCACGCGCATCGTTCTCATGACGCCACCATAGCGCAGCGGCCGGGGCCGCGGCCGAGCCATCCGGGCCGGTTCTGGCCGTCCGGTCGGCCCCGTCACCTGGTGGTCGTGCGGGGGGCCGGACATGGTCCCGGCCGGCATCGTCCCGGCCGGTGTTCTTGCCAGCAGGACAGATGCCACACTGCGGCGTCGATCCGGCCGCCTGCGGTGACCGTGGAGGCCCGATCGCCTCTTCCGGCGGGCCGCGGCAGCACCGTGACAGGCCCCTCTCGCCGGCGGACAGGTTCGCGAAGACCTCTTCGCGGACCATCCGCGGCCGTCCGAGCCGCACTGCGAAGCGTCGGACCGCTCTGATGACGGCGCCCGCCGGCGTTGTCCTGCGCACAAAAACACGGACCGTTGGGGGGCCGAGGGGCGGGCCGTTGGGGCGCGGAGGGGCGGGCCGTTGGGCGGCGGAGGGGCACAGGCGGGCGGCCGTCGGCCGTGGGATGGCCGTGGCGCCAGGCCGTCGCGGGCCTCGTGCGGGGCCGCCTTGCGCGTAGACTTCGGCCGATCGTGGCACCGGACGTCAGCCCCTACCTCGTCGCCGCGTCGCTGGCCGGGCTGGCCGGCGGTCTTGCGCTGCTGGTCCGCGGGCTCGCGGCCTACCGGAGCGGCGCGCGGGTCGCCGGCATCGGGTCGTCGGCGATCGCCACCATGGCAGCCGGCGAGGTGCGCGTCGACGGCGTCGTCGAGCCGGTCGCGGTCACACTCGTCTCGCCCCTGCAGAGCGCGCCCTGCGTCTACTAC
>MGMJ01000113.1:1551-12759 GCA_001794945.1 Chloroflexi bacterium GWC2_73_18 | reverse complement strand
GCGTCCCGGCCGACCTCGACGAGCGGACGGGGATCGCGGGCGACGAGCCGCCGGGCCTGCGGCCCAACCGGGGAGCCGGCACGGCGGCGGTGCTACCCCTCGACCGTGAGGCGCAGATCGCCGCGCTGCTGACGGTGCGACCGGCCGGCACCGGGCTGGAGGACGTGGGCGGGACGGACGGCTTCGGCGGCGGGCTGTTCGGCGGGAGTACCGCGCTCGGCCCAGGCGGCACCTGGGGCGCCGGCGGGCGGCGGCGCTATTTCGAGGCGCGGCTCGAGCCCGGTGACCCGGTCACGGTCGTCGGTTACGCCATCCCCTACGGCCAGCTCCCCGAGGAGGCAGCCGAGGGATCCGATCCGGCGGGCCTCGGCGGCCTCCACGGCACGGCGCTGGCGGAGTCCCTGGCCGACCCGGAGATCGCCGCCGACATGGCGGAGGCGCAAGCGGAGGGAACGCTGCTGAGCGGTCCGGAGGAGGCCTGGGGCAACGCCGCCATCCCCGGCTTCGGCATCGGGCGGCCGGTCAGCATCCCCGAGCTCGATCCGGCGGCCCGGCCGCTGCCGCTCGCCGAGCCCGCGGCGGCGCGGGAGACGGTCGAGACATTCGAGATCGCGCCGGAGACGCTCGTCGTCGCGGAGGGACCGAACATCCCGCTGGTCATCTACGCGGGCACGCCGGCGGAGGCGACGACCCGGGAGCAGTGGCGCTTCGTGGTCGGGCTCGTCGGAGCCCTGCTGGCGATCGGCTCGGCGGTCCTCCTGGCACTGGCTCTCGGCGGTTCGATCGGGTCGTGAGGATGAAAGAGTGGAGCTGAACGTCGCCGGGGTCTTCGCCGTCAGCCTGGTGCTGATGACGGTCGTCTTCATCGTCTTCGTCACCTACAACGCGGTCGTCGCCCTTCGCCAGCGGATCGACAAGGCCTGGGCCAACGTCGACGTCGCGCTCAAGCAGCGCCACGACGAGCTCCCCACCCTGGTCACCGCGGTGCGTAACCTGATGAGCTACGAGCAGGCCGTCCTCGAGGAGGTGACGCGCCTGCGCGCCGCCTACTCCCCCGACGCACCGATCCGCCGCCAGGCCGAGACGTCGGAGGCGACGAGCGCGGCGATCCGCTCGCTCTTCGCCGTCGTCGAGAAGTACCCGCAGATCCGGGCCGGGCACAACGTGCTCGACCTCCAGGACGAGATCGAGCGGCTCGAGGGGATCATCGCCGACCGTCGCGAGCTCTACAACGACCAGGTCTACCGCTACAACACGACGATCCGCTCGGTGCCGGCGGTCTTCCTGGCGCCGCTCTTCGGCTGGGGGCCGCGCGAGTTCTTCGCCGCCGACCCGGCTGAGGTCGACCGCCCGAGCGTGAACCTGCGCGCCTGAACCCGGTCGCGGGAGAGCGCCACCGCGCAGAGGGCGGGCGCGGCGGCGGTCCGAAGGCTAGCCAGATCGGCGCTCGAGGGGCTCGACTACGCGGTCCTGGAGGCGTCCGACGGCGTCGACGCGCGCCGCTGACCGGCGACGAGACCCTTCCGTCCGTTACCGTAGAGCGGTCGGCGCTCCCCGCCCCGGCGCCATGTCGGGGGCCGACAGGAGGACCGCCGTGCCGCCCTTCGACATGAGCCTGGTCCAGCGAGGCGCGCGTCTCCGTCGTTCGCCGTTCCACGAAGCTACGCAGCGGTACTGGCCCCGCGGCTTCACGGTCTACAACCACATGCTCTTCCCCACCAACTACGCCGACTTCGAGGAAGAGTACTGGCACCTCCTCGAGCACGTCACGCTGTGGGACGTCTCGGTCGAGCGCAACGTCGAGGTGAAGGGCCCCGACGGCGCGCGCTTCGCGCAGCTCCTCACCAGCCGGGACCTCTCGCGCTGCGCCGTCGGGCAGGCGAAGTACGTGCTCATCATCGCCCCCGACGGCGGGATCCTGAACGACCCGGTGATGCTGCGCCTCGGCGAGGACCACTTCTGGTTCGCCCTCGCCGACAGCGACGTCCTGCTCTACGCCAAGGGCCTGGCGGCGTACGCGGGGATGGACGTCGAGCTCGCCGAGCCGGACGTCTCGCCGCTCCAGCTCCAGGGCCCCAGGTCGAAGGAGGTGATGCGCGACCTCTTCGGGCCGGGGATCCTCGACCTCCGCTACTACCACTTCGTGGAGACGGAGCTGGACGGGATCCCGCTGGTGGTAACGCGGACCGGCTGGACCAGCGAGATCGGCTACGAGATCTACCTGCGCGACGGCCGCCGCGGGACCGAGCTCTGGGATCGGATCATGGAGGCCGGCCGGCCCTACCTGATCCGCCCCACGGGCCCCTCCGACATCCGGCGGATCGAGGGCGGCATCCTCAACTGGGGCGCCGACTTCACCGCCGAGCACAACCCCTACGAGGTCGGCCTGGAGCGTCTCGTCGACCTCGACATGCCGGGGCACTTCGTCGGCCGCGAGGCGCTCCGGCGGATCGCCGCGGAGGGTGTTCGGCGGCGCCTGGTGGGGGTCGAGATCGAGGGGGAGAGGCTCGACTTCAACGCGACGGAGTGGGCGGTCCTCGCCGACGGCGAGCCGGTGGGGGAGGTGACCTCGGCGATCTGGTCGCCGCGGCTGCGGAAGAACATCGGCTACGCGTGGGTGCCGGTCGAGCGCTCGGCGACGGGGAACCGGCTCATCGTGGAGACGGGCGCCGGCGCGCGCGAGGCGACCGTCGTCGCCATGCCGTTCGTCGACCCGCAGAAGCGGATCCCCATCTCCTAGCCCCGCGGGGCGGCTCAGCGGTCGCGCTCGGCGGCGCGGTCGGCCAGGGCGGCCTGCGCGGCCGCGAGCCGGGCCACCGGGACGCGGAACGGCGAGCAGGAGACGTAATCGAGCCCGACGCCGTGGAAGAAAGCGATCGAGTCGGGGTCGCCGCCGTGCTCACCGCAGACGCCGAGTTCGAGGTCGGGGCGGGCCGCCCGTCCCTTGCGCACGGCCATCTCGACGAGCGCGCCGACCCCGGCACGGTCGAGCGTCTGGAACGGGTTCGCCGGCAGGATGCCGCGGTCCACGTAGTCGAGCAGGAACTTGCCCTCGGCGTCGTCGCGCGAGTAGCCGAAGGCCATCTGGGTGAGGTCGTTGGTGCCGAAGCTGAAGAACTCGGCGTGGGCGGCGATCTCGTCGGCGGTGATCGCGCCGCGCGGCACCTCGATCATGGTGCCGAAGCTGTACTCGACCGACTCGCCCGCCCCGGCCTCCACCCGGCGCGCCTCGGCTTCGAGGATCTTGCGCGTCTCGGCCAGCTCGTTCACGTGGCCGACGAGCGGGATCATGATCTTGGCGTGGGGGTCCAGGCCCTCGCGCTTCACGGTCAGGGCGGCGCGCAGGATCGCGCGCGTCTGCATCTTGACGAAGTCGGGGATGAGCAGGCCGAGCCGGCAGCCGCGCAACCCGAGCATCGGGTTCTGCTCGCGCAGCGCCTCCACTGCTCCCAGCAGGTCGCGCGCCTGGGCGAACTCGGGGTCGTTCTGGGGTGTGCCACGCTCGCGGTGGCGGGTGACCGCGACGAGCAGCTCGTCGTGGTCGGGCAGGAACTCGTGGAGCGGCGGGTCGATGAGCCGGATGACGACCGGCAGTCCGCTCATGGCCCGCAAGATCCCCTCGAAGTCGCCCTGCTGGAGCGCCTCGAGCCTGCCAATGGCGGCATCGAAGCGCGCGATGGCGGCGACCTCGTCCTCGGTCAGGTCGTGACCGCCGTCCCGGAGCGTCTTGGCCCGGGTCGCCTCGAAGGCGACCAGGATGGCGTCGCGCACGATCTCCAGCCGCTCACCCTCGCGGAACATGTGCTCGGTGCGGCAGAGGCCGATCCCCTGCGCTCCATAGCCGCGCGCCTGGGCGGCCTCCTCCGGCTTGTCTGCATTCGTCCAGATCTCGAGCCGGCGGTACCGGTCGGCCCAGCCGAGGACCGTCCGCAGGTCGGCCTGGTCCTCGAAGCGGACCTCCACGGTCGGCAGGGCGCCCAGGAAGACCTCGCCGGTGGAGCCGTCGATGGAGATCGGGTCGCCCTCCGCGAAACGGGCCCCGTCCGACTGGGCGGTGCGCGCCACCTGGTCGATGAGGAGGTCCGAGCAGCCGGCGACGCAGGGCCTGCCGATCTGCCGGGCCACCACCGCGGCGTGGCTGGTCGCCCCGCCGCGGGCGGTCAGGACGCCCTGGGCGGCGGCCATCCCGTGGAAGTCGTCGGGCGAGGTCTCGACGCGCACGAGGATCACCCTCTCGCCGCGCGCCGCCCACTCGGCCGCCCGGTCCGCATCGAAGACGGCCCGGCCGACCGCCGCCCCGGGAGAGGCGTTGAGCCCCTTGGCCACCAGGACGGCGCCCTTCTTGGCCTTCGGGTCGAACTGGTCGCGGAGGAGCTGGTCGACCTGCGCCGGCTCGACGCGCCCGAGCGCCTCGACCTCGTCGATGATCCCCTCCGCGACCATGTCGACGGCGATCTTCACCGCCGCCGCGGCGGTTCGCTTGCCGCTCCGCGTCTGGAGCATGTAGAGCGTGCCGCGCTCGATCGTGAACTCGAGGTCCTGGACATCCCGGTAGTGGCGCTCGAGGCGCCCGGCGATCTCCGCGAACTGGCGGTAGACCTCGGGCATCTGGTCGCGCATCTCGCCGATCCGGCGCGGGGTACGGATGCCGGCCACGACGTCCTCGCCCTGGGCGTTGATGGCGTAGTCGCCGAAGAGGACCTTCTCGCCGGTGCCGGGGTCGCGGGTGAAGGCGACGCCGGAGCCAGAGTCGTCGCCCATATTGCCGAAGACCATCGCCTGGACGTTGACCGCGGTCCCCAGGTCGTGGGGGATCCCGTTGTACTCGCGGTAGTCGCGCGCGCGCTTGCCGAACCACGAGGCGAAGACGGCCCGGACCGCAAGCTCGAGCTGCTCGTGGGGGTCGGTCGGGAAGTCGCGGTGCGCGTCGGTGCGCACGATGTGGGCGAACTCGCCGCACAGCTCGCGAAGGGCGGCGGCGTCCAGGCCGGTGTCGTCGGCGACACCGCGCCCCTCCTTTGCCCCGCTCAGGGCGTGCTCGAAGCGCTCGCCGTCGACGCCCATGACGATCCGCCCGAACATCTGGATGAAGCGCCGGTAGGCGTCCCAGCCGAAGCGCTCGTTGCCGGTGAGGGCGATCAGCCCGCGCAGCGTCTCCTCGTTGAGGCCGAGGTTGAGGACGGTGTCCATCATCCCCGGCATGGAGAACCTCGCGCCCGAGCGGACGCTGACGAGGAGCGGGTCTTCGGTCCCACCGAAGCGCTTGCCCGTGCGTGCCTCCAGCTCGGCCATCGCCGCCAGCACGTCCTCCCAGAGCAGGTTGGGGAAGCGCTCGCCGGCGGCGAAGTAGTCGTTGCACGCCTCGGTCGTGATGGTGAAGCCGGGTGGCACCGGCAGGCCCGCGTTAGTCATCTCGGCGAGCCCGGCGCCCTTGCCGCCGAGCAGTCCCCGCATCGTGGCGTCGCCCTCCGCGTGCCCCTCGCCGAACGCGTAGATGTAGCGCCTGGCCGCGCGCTGCGGGCGGGTGCCGGCGGGGGCGGGTAGCGGATCGGGCGGCGTCACGACGGTCGGTCCTTCCTCGGGCGGGGCGCGGCCGGAGCCGCTGGCTGGTCCGGGTGGAGTGGCCCGATTGTACCGTCCGGCGCAGGACTGACAGGCGCGGCCCGCAGCCTCTGCCGCACGGTGGCCCTCGATGGTGCCGCAGGAGGCGACCCGTGCCAGCGACCCGATGGCCGGTTCGCAGCGGCACGGCTACACTGGTGTCGTCCCCGTGTCCGGCGCTCCGGGGACGAACGGCCATCCCAGGAGGCGTCCCGGCCCATGAGTCATCACCACGCCGACACGCGCGTCGTGTCGGTCGAATCCGAGCACTACAACGCCACGCTCGTCCGGCGCGTCGACCAGACCGCCGACCTGGCCTACTTCCAGGTCCGGTTCGACGGCGCCCCGGTTCCCTTCGAACCGGGGCAGTACATGACCATCGGGGTCTATGCCAACGGCCGCCTGCTGCAGCGGCCCTACTCGGTCGCCTCGGCGCCGCAGGACGCCGGCACCGACGGCTACGAGCTCTTCATCCGGCTCGTGCCGGTCGCCCGCTTCACCACGGCCCTCTGGCGCCTGCCGGTGGGGCACCACATGCGCATGATCGGACCCAAGGGCCGCTTCATCCTGGAGCCGGACGACCGCCGGACCCACCTCTTCGTCTCGACCGGGACCGGCGTCGCGCCCTTCGTCTCCATGATCCGGGAGAGGATGGCCCAGGGCGCGCCCCGACGGACGGTCCTCGTCAACGGCGTCTCGTACGCGGACGAGCTGGGCTACCGCGAGGAGCTGGAGCGCCTCGAACGGACCGGGGCGTACCCGCTCAGGTACGTCCCGACCGTGTCGCGACCGCAGGACCCGCGGAACGCCGACTGGACCGGGCGGACCGGCCGGGTCGAGTCCATCGTCGAATCTGCCTGCCACGACTGCCACCTGCGACCCGATCGAACGGTCGTCTACATCTGCGGCAACCCGGAGATGATCCTCAACGTCGAGTCGCAGCTCATGCGCCTCGGCTACCCCGAGTTCCACGTCAAGAAGGAGCTCTACTGGCCGAAGGCGAAGCGGGCCGCGCCGGTCGCCTGAGGCTGGTTCGATCGAGGAGCGATTCGCGCGGAGCACGCGACCGGCCGGGAAACGTGACCTTCGGACCGCGGTATTGTGGTCCAACTGGTGGTGAGACCCCGCCGTCGACCGGCATGAGAATGGTTACACCACGCTCGCACAGGTACGAATGCACCAGATCGTCGAGAAGCGACAGCTCTCACCCAACGTGACCCGGCTCGTCGTCGAGGCGCCGCGGATCGCGCAGATCCGCCGCCCCGGCCAATTCGTCATCGTCCATCGCGGGCCCGGCGCCGAGCGGATCCCGCTCACCATCGCCGACGCCGATCCGGAGCACGGCACCATCGCGCTGGTCATCCAGGCGGTCGGCAAGAGCACGATGGACCTGGTCGAGATGGAGCCGGGCGAATCGATCGACGGCATCGCCGGCCCGCTCGGGCGCGAGACCGAGCTGCTCCAGGGCGGCCACGCGGTCTGCGTCGGCGGTGGCGTGGGGACCGCGGTCGTCTACCCGATCGCGCAGGCGCTGCACGAGCGCGGCGTCCGCGTCACCAGCATCATCGGCGGACGATCGCGCGAGTGGGTCATCTTCGAGGAGGAGCTGCGTGGCGCCGGCGAGGTGATCGTCTGCACCGACGACGGGAGCTACGGACGGCCCGGCTTCGTGACCGAGGCGCTCAAGGACGTCCTCGGCCTCGATGACGTCGGCGCCGTCTACGCCGTCGGCCCGGTGCCGATGATGCGCGCGGTGGCGGAGCTGACGCGCCCGCTCGTCGTCCACACGGTCGTCTCGCTGAACCCGATCATGGTCGACGGGACCGGCATGTGCGGCGGCTGCCGCATCACGATCGGCGGCGAGACGCGCTACGCCTGCGTGGACGGCCCCGAATTCGACGCCCACCAGGTCGACTTCCGCGAGCTGGCCGACCGGCTCACCACCTACCGCACCTTCGAGCAGGCGGCGCTGGAACGCCGCGAGGCCTGCCGGCTGGGACGCCTTTCATGAGCGACCCGCGGCGCCTCACCAACAGGGAGCGGATGGCGATCGACCGGCAGCCGATGCCGGAGCAGCCGCCCGAGATCCGGATCGCCAACTTCGAGGAGGTCAACCTCGGCTTCACCCACCGGCTCGCCATCGCCGAGGCGGAGCGCTGCATCCAGTGCCCCAACCCGGTCTGCATGGAGGGCTGCCCGGTGCGGGTCGACATCCCGCGCTTCCTGGGCCTCCTCGAGCAGGGCGACCTCCGGGCGGCCGCGGAGTCGCTTCTCGGCGACAACGCCCTCCCCTGCGTCACCGGGCGCGTCTGCCCGCAGGAGACGCAGTGCGAGCTGCGCTGCGTGCGGGCGAAGAAGGGGAGACCGGTCGCCATCGGCAACCTCGAGCGCTACGTCGCCGACTGGGCCGCCCAGCACCCGGACCAGCTGCCGCAGACGCACACCGAACCGAGCGGCCACCGGGTCGCCATCGTCGGCGCCGGTCCCGCCGGCCTCACCGCCGCCGGCGAGCTGGTCAAGTACGGCCACCAGGTGACGATCTTCGAGGCGTTCCACTCGCCCGGCGGCGTCCTCGTGTACGGGATCCCCGAGTTCCGGCTCCCGACCCGGATCGTCGAGCAGGAGGTCGAGCGCCTCGTGGCGCAAGGCGTCCGGATCGAGCCGAACGTGATCATCGGCAGGACGTACACCCTCGGCGAGCTGGGCGAGATGTTCGACGCCGTCTTCATCGCCGTCGGCGCCGGGCTCCCGGTCTTCATGGGGGTCCCGGGCGAGAACCTGAAGGGCGTCTACTCGGCCAACGAGTACCTGACCCGCGTCAACCTGATGGGCGCCTGGACGAACGACGCCGACACGCCGGTCCTGCACGGTCAGCGGGTCGCCGTCATCGGCGGCGGCAACGTGGCGATGGACGCCGTCCGGACAGCACGGCGGATGGGCGCCGCCGAGGCGACGATCGTCTACCGCCGCGGCCGCGAGGAGCTGCCGGCGCGCGTCGAGGAAGTCCACCACGCCGAGCAGGAGGGGATCCGCTTCGAGTACCTGGCGGCGCCGGTCGAGGTGGTCGGTGGAGACGACGGCTGGGTGACGGGCCTCCGCTGCATCCGGATGGAGCTCGGCGAGCCCGACGACTCGGGACGCCGGCGCCCGGTGGCGGTCCCCGGCTCCGAGTTCGTCGTCCCCTGCGACGTCGTGATCGTGGCCATCGGCACGCGCTCGAACCCGCTCCTCACCTCGACCGCGCCCGGACTGAGGCTGACGCGGGCCGGCTACATCGAGGTCGACGAGAACGGGATGACGAGCCTGCCCGGCGTCTTCGCCGGCGGCGATATCGTGCGCGGTTCGGCGACGGTCATCCTCGCCATGGGCGACGGCAAGCGGGCCGCCCGGGCGATCGACAACTACCTGGTGGCCGGCGTGGGTGCGGTGCCCATCGCCGCCGGGACGAGGGCCGGCACGCCGGCGATCGAGGCCGCCGCGGTCCCGGCCCGGGCGGACGCCTGAGAACGCCACGGGCGGCCCGGGCGCGGCCCGGCAGGCCCCGACGTCGGTGACCGCGATCGAGCCGGGGAACGGCCTCGACCTGCTCCTCCGCCGCGGCTCCGTCGTCGACGGCTCCGGCGCGCCCGGTCGCGTCGCCGACGTGCTCGTGCGCGGCGACCGGATCGTCGAGGTCGGCGACCTGGCGGCGCTCGACCCGGGGCGCGTGGCGCGCGTCGTCGAGGTCGCCGGCAGGATCGTCTGCCCCGGCTTCATCGACCCGCACGGCCACTCCGACGCGAGCCTGCTCCTGGACGGGGCGCTGATCAGCCACCTCGCCCAGGGGGTGACGACGCAGCTCTCCGGCAACTGCGGGGCGAGCCTCGCCCCGGTCACCGAGACCGGTCGCGAGCTGATCGAGCGGGAGATGGGCGATCTCGGCGGGCGGGTGCCGCTCGACTGGACGGGCTTCGCCGACTACCTCGCGCGGGTCGAGTCGGTCGACCTCGGTCCCAACGTCGCCTTCCTCGAGGGCCACGGCACGATCCGCGGCGCGGTGATCGGGCCGAGCGACCGCGCGCCGGACGACCAGGAGCTGGCGGCCATGGTCCGCCACCTCGAGGAGGCGCTCGACGCGGGTGCGATCGGCCTCTCCAGCGGCCTCATCTACGCCCCCGGCATCTACGCCGGCTACTGGGAGCTGGCAGCGCTCGTCGCCCCGGTGGCGCGGCGAGGTGCGCTCTACGCGACCCACATGCGCAACGAGTCGGCCGGCCTCTTCGACGCCCTGGCGGAGGCGGTCGCCGTCGCCTGGGGCGAGGAGGAGGGGCCGGCGCGGCTCCAGGTCTCCCACCTCAAGGCCGGGGCGCGCTCGGTCTGGGGCCGCGCGGGGGAGGCGGTCGAGTTCCTCGAGGCGGCCCGCCGCGACGGACTGGACGTCGCCGCCGACCAGTACCCCTACACGGCCGCCGCGACGACGCTGGCGGCGATCCTGCCGCCCGACCTGCTCGCCCTCCCGGTCGACGAGACCGTGGCGCGTCTCCGCGATCCGGCCGAGCGGGTGCGGGCGCGGCGCGGCATCGCGGAGGGCTCGGGCGGCTGGGAGAACATGGCGGCCGACCCGGGCTGGGCGGCGATCCGGATCACCGAGGCGCCGGGGCACCGTGACTGGCAGGGGCGGACGGTCCCGGAGCTCGCCGACGAGCTGGGGCGCGACCCGGTGGACGTCGCCTTCGACCTCCTCGCCGACGAGCGCCTCGACGTCGGGATGGCGCTCGAGTGCATGCTCGAGTCGGACGTCGAGACGATCATGGCGGTCGACTGGGTCGCCGTCTGCACCGACGCGACCGGCCGGCGGCCCGGCCACCCGCAGCTCGGCGCCGGCGTGCCGCACCCGCGCACCTACGGCACCTACCCGCGCGTCCTGAGACGGTACGTGCGCGAGCGCGGCGTTCTGCCGCTGGAGCGGGCGATCGCCAAGATGACCTCGCTGCCGGCCGAGCGGCTCGGCCTGGCGCGGCGGGGCCGGATCGAGCCCGGCTGGGCGGCCGACCTGGTCGTCTTCGACCCGGCGACGATCGCGGACACGGCGACCGTCGCCGACCCGCATCGCCTCCCCGAAGGGATCGAGCTGGTCGTCGTCAACGGCGCCGTGGCGATCGAGGCGGGGCGCGAGACCGGCGCGCGGCCGGGTCGGCTCCTGCGCCGCGGGGAGTAGTGGCGCCGGGCGGAGCCGGGTGGCCATCCCTCCGCCCCTGCCGCCGTCCGGGCAGCCGGCCCGCGGGAGCGGCCGGCGTGGCGCGGCCCCGTTCCGGGCCTGATGCCGCGGTGCATCAATCCGCGCATGAACACGCTCGGCCGCCTGTCGTAAGAGGCCCGATTCGGCACGGGGCGACGCTCATTCATCTCCGGATCGATGCACCGGTGGATCGCGGCGCCGGCTGGTCGGCTATCCTCGGCGTGCCTCGCCGGACGCCACCCGCCGGGGCGCGACCGACCCGCCACCGTTGGAGCCCCGATGCGGTTGACCATCGCCCGCAATCCCGACCCGGCCTCGCACCTGCCGTACCTGGTCCGGCTGCCGATCGGAGGAGGGCTCACCCTCAAGGCACGCGACACGTGGCCCCG
>MGMJ01000113.1:0-1528 GCA_001794945.1 Chloroflexi bacterium GWC2_73_18 | reverse complement strand
GCCTCGAGGGCGACTGGCCGCCCGACCTGGAGATCCTCGAGGAGGTGCCGGTCCTCCTTTGCCGCCGCCGCGGCCCGGCCATCGACCTGGTCCTCGACCGACCGCGCGAGAACCGCTCCCAGCTCATCTTCACCACCCTCGCCAACGGGCGCGAGGCGATCTTCTGGCAGACCCGCAAGGTCGTGACCCAGGCGCGGCCGGGAGCCCGCATCCCGGGCCGGCGGGCGAGCGGCATCCGCGAGCTGACGATCCTGGTCGACACGCGAGAGCGCTACCCGTACCGCTTCGCCCGGGCCGGCGTCGCCACCGAGCGCGCCGCCCTCGCGACCGGCGACTACGCGGTCCGCTCGCCCGACGGCGCGATCGTCGCCGTCGTCGAGCGGAAGTCGCTGGCCGACCTGGCCGGCGGCCTCAACGGCGGGACGCTCGTCTTCGAACTCGGCAAGCTGGCCGAGGCGCCGCGCGCCGTCGTCGTCGTGGAAGAGCGCTACTCGGCGCTCCTCAAGCAGGCCCACGCGCCGGCCGGCTTCCTGGCCGACATGCTGGCGCGGGTCCAGGTCCGCTACCCGGAGGTCCCCATCGTCTTCCTCGAGACGCGCCCGCTCGCCGAGGACTGGACCTACCGCTTCCTGGCGGCTGCCCTCTCCGAAACGCTGCCGGCGCGTTCCGACCGACTCCCGGCTGCCGACGATGGCGGGGCTCGGCCGGGCCGGCGCGGTTGAACCGGGAGTCGACGGCCGAGGGCGCTAGGCCCGTGCCCCCCGCAGGCGCGCCAGCAGGACCTCACGCACCCGCTCGACCGAGACCCGTACCTGGGTCATCGAGTCGCGCTCGCGGATCGTGACGGCGCGGTCCTCGAGCGACTCGACGTCGACGGTGACGCAGTACGGCGTGCCGATCTCGTCCTGGCGGCGGTAGAGCTTGCCGATCGAGGCGGTGTCGTCGTAGACCGCCATCGTCTCGCGCCGCAGGTCGGCGACAATCGCGCGGGCGAGCGCCACGATCTCGGGCCGGTTGCGCAGGAGCGGCAGGACGGCGAGCTTGTACGGGGCGAGATCCGGGTGAAGGCGCAGGACGACCCGTTTCTCGCCGCGCACCTCCTCCTCGTGGTAGGCGTCGATCAGGAAGGTGAAGGCGGCCCGGTCGGCGCCGGCCGAGGTCTCCACCACCCAGGGGATGAAGCGCTCCTCGGTCGCCGGGTCGAAGTAGTCGAGGTTCTCGCCCGACGCCTCGGCGTGGCGCGAGAGGTCCCAGTCGCCGCGATCGTGAACCCCTTCCAGCTCCTTCCAGCCGAAGGGGAAGCGATACTCGACGTCGACCGCCCGCCGGGCGTAGTGGGCCAGCTCGTCCGGTGCGTGCTCGCGAAGGCGGAGCCGGCGCGGGTCGACCCCCAGCGCCTCGTACCAGGCCCGTCGCCGCGGCAGCCACTCCTCGAACTGCGCCGCCGCCGCCTCGGGGCGCACGAAGTACTGCATCTCCATCTGCTCGAACTCGCGCATCCGGAAGACGAAGTTGCCGGGGCTGATCT
>MGMJ01000112.1:43132-63182 GCA_001794945.1 Chloroflexi bacterium GWC2_73_18 | reverse complement strand
CGCCTACGACGTCGAGGGCTATCGCAGGATGGCCCTGGTGGCGGAGGACTACTCGTTCCCCTACACCCAGGTCGGCGGCTTCATGTACGAGTTCTGTGCCAAGGGCGGCCATGTCGTCCAG
The DNA here is from genome assembly GCA_001794945.1 of Chloroflexi bacterium GWC2_73_18. Lineage (GTDB taxonomy): Bacteria > Chloroflexota > Limnocylindria > Limnocylindrales > CSP1-4 > GWC2-73-18. Next base: position 63,061 of record MGMJ01000112.1, on the reverse strand, counting down.
AAGTTCTGGGTCCCGCTCGGCACCAAGGACTACAGCGCCGTCGTCTCCGGCATCCCGGCCGACATCGACGCGCTCTACGTCGCCCTCGGCGGCGCCGACGCCATCAACTTCCTGAGCCAGTACCAGGCCGCCGGCGGAAAGGCGCCCATGGTGGGAGGCTCGATCACCGTCGACCAGACGGTGCTCGGTGCGAAGGCCGAGATCCCCGAGGAGTACATCATCGGGACCCCGTCGGCCGGACCGATCGCCGACTCGAACGACGAGCCGGCCTGGCTCGCGTTCGTCAAGGCCTACCAGGACGCGTGGCCCGCCGACCAGAGGCTCCCCTCGCCTTCCCTCTTCGCCCACGCCTACTACATCGAGACCAAGGCAGCGCTTCTCGCCCTCAAGGAGGTCAACGGTGACCTCTCCGGCGGGCAGAAGAAGTTCATGGAGGCCCTCTCCAAGCTCAAGTTCGATACGCCGACCGGGCCGGTCAGCCTCGACGCGAACCGGAACGCGATCGCCAACCAGTACGTGACCATCGTCGCCAAGAAGGACGACGGCACCCTATATAACAAGGTCCAGAGCGTGACCAAGAACGTCGACCAGACGCTCGGTCTCGGTCGCGACAACGCGCTCTTCGCCAAGCCGGTCGGCCGGGACTTCCCCGACTGCCCGTAGGCGGAGGCCGCGTCGGATCGTGAGCGAGTCCACCACCGGAGCGGCCGCCCCTGCCCTGCGCCTGCAGGGCGTGGGGCGCCGCTTCGGCGCCCTCCAGGCCATGCGGGACGTCGACCTCGAGGTCCCGCAGGGCGAGCGAAGGGCGATCCTCGGTCCCAACGGCGCCGGCAAGACGACCCTCTTCAACGTCGTCGCCGGCGACTACCCGCCGACCAGCGGGCACGTCTTCCTCTTCGGGGAGGACGTGACCCGCGTGCCGGCCCAGCTGCGGACCCGTCGGGGGCTGGGGCGGACCTACCAGAACGTGCTCCTCTTCGGCGGACTCTCCGTCGCGGACAACCTCTACCTGGCCGTGCGCGGCGTGCAGCCGCGCCGTCTCAGCGTCCTGCGTGCCGGCGCGGGCGATCGCCATCGGACGCGGGCGACCGAGCTGGCCGCGACGATCGGCCTGGCCGCCGTCACCGGGACGCCGGTGAGCCAGCTCGCCCACGGCCAGCTCCGCCAGCTCGAGCTGGGGATGGCCCTGGCCAGCGATCCGCGCCTGCTCCTGCTCGACGAACCGGCGGCCGGCCTCTCGCCGGGCGAGCGCCAGTCGCTCATCCGCCTGCTGGCCGAGCTCCCCCGGTCCATCACCGTCGTGCTGATCGAGCACGACATGGACGTGGCACTCGCCGCCGCCGACCGCGTCACCGTGATGCACAACGGCCGCGTCATCGCCGAGGGGACACCGGCCGAGATCCAGGCCAACCAGACCGTCCACGACATCTACCTGGGCCACCATGTCGCCTGACGCGCTGCTCGAGATCCGCGGCCTCAACGTCTTCTACGGCCAGAGCCACATCCTGCAGGGCGTCGACCTCGACGTCGGCGCGCGACCGATCTCGCTGATCGGCCGCAACGGGATGGGCAAGACGACGCTCTGCCAGGCGATCATGGGGCTCGTCCCGGCCGCCGGCGGCTCGATCCGGTTCGACGGCGCCGACCTGCTGGGCCGCAGGCCCTTCCAGATCGCGGCGGCCGGGATCGGGTACGTCCCGCAGGGCCGGCGCATCTTCGCCTCGCTCTCGGTCCACGAGCACCTCCGCCTCGTCGAGCGGCGCAACGGCGCGCGCTGGACGACCAAGCGCATCTACGATCTCTTCCCGGCACTCGCCGCGCGGCGCGGGAGCGGCGGCGCGCAGCTCTCCGGCGGCGAACAGCAGATGCTGGCGATCGCCAGGGCACTGCTCACCAACCCCCGCCTGCTGGTGATGGACGAGCCCTCGGAGGGGCTCGCCCCGGTCGTCATCGAGAACCTCGTCGAGGTCCTCCGAGGCCTCTCCGGCGAGGGGATCGCCGTCCTGCTCGTGGAGCAGAACCTCGGCGTGGCGACGGCCGTCTCGGAGGAGCTGGCCGTCATGGTGACCGGCAGGATCGCCCTCCGCACCGGCTCGGCCGCGCTCCTCGCCGATGAAGCGGCCCAGCGCCGCTACCTGGGCGTCAGCCCGCAGTCAGACCACGCCGCGCCGGGTGGGGCGGCGCCGCAGCCAGGGGAGGCATGAGATGGCGACCGTCGTGCTCCTGGGCACGCTCGACACCAAGGGGATCGAATACGACTACCTGCGCGCCCGCGTCGAGGCGGCCGGTCCCGACGTCATCATGGTCGATGCCGGCGTGCTGGAAGAGCCGAAGGCGCGCCCCGAGATCGCGCGACGGGAGGTCGCTGCCGCCGCCGGCGCGGATCTCGACGCGCTCGTCGCCGCTGCCGACCGTGGCGCCGCGGTCGAGACGATGGCGCGCGGCGCGGCCGCGGTCGTGACCCGCCTCCACGCCGAAGGACGCCTCGACGGGATCCTCGGCCTGGGCGGCTCGGGCGGCTCGTCGATCGTGACCCACGCCATGCGGGCGCTGCCGGTCGGCGTGCCCAAGCTGATGGTCTCGACGCTCGCCTCCGGCGACACGCGCCCCTACGTCGGCACCAGCGACATCGCCATGATGTACTCGGTCGTCGACATCGCCGGCATCAACCGGATCAGCGAGAAGATCCTCTCCAACGCCGCCGCCGCGATCGCCGGCATGGCCGCGGCCTCGGCCGCCTTCCGGCCGACCCCCGGCACGAAGCCGCTCGTGGGCGCCACCATGTTCGGCGTCACCACGCCCTGCGTCACGGTCGCCCGAGAGTGGCTGGAGGCGCGCGGATACGAGGTGCTCGTCTTCCACGCCACCGGCACCGGCGGGCGCTCCATGGAAGCGCTCATGAAGGATGGCTTCATCACCGCCGCGCTCGACATCACCACGACCGAGCTGGCGGACGAGCTGGTCGGGGGGGTCCTCTCCGCCGGGCCCGACCGGCTCGAGATGGCCGGCTCGCTGGGGATCCCGCAGGTCGTCTCGCTGGGCGCCCTCGACATGGTCAACTTCGGGCCCTGGGAGACGGTCCCCGAGCGCTTCCGCGGCCGCAACCTCTACAAGCACAACCCGACCGTGACGCTGATGCGGACGACGCCCGACGAGTGCGCCGAACTGGGCCGCATCATCGCTCGCAAGCTCAACGCCGCGGCCGGGCCGCTCACCGTCTTCATCCCGCTCCGCGGCGTCTCGGCCATCGACGTCGAGGGCATGCCGTTCCGCGACGTGGCCGCCGACGCGGCGCTCTTCGGCGAGCTGAGGGCCGGGCTCCGCCCGGGGCTGGAGCTGGTGGAGCTCGACATGGAGATCAACGATCCGCGCTTCGGCACGGCGATGGCCGAGAAGCTGGACGCGCAGTACCAGGCCTGGGCAGGGGCCCGGGCGCCAGGAGGTGGGCAATGACCGGACAGGAAGCGCTGGCGCGCCTGCGCCGCACCGTCGAGAGCGGCGGCGCCATCATCGGCGCGGGAGCCGGGACGGGACTCTCTGCCAAGTGTGCCGAGGCCGGCGGCGCCGACCTCATCATCATCTACAACTCGGGCCGCTACCGGATGGCCGGGCGCGGCTCGCTCGCCGGCCTCCTCCCCTACGGGGATGCGAACGCGATCGTGGTGGAGATGGCCGGTGAGGTCCTCCCCATCGTCAAGCAGACGCCGGTCCTGGCCGGCGTCTGCGGCACCGACCCGTTCCGGCTCATGTCAGTCTTTCTCGACGAACTGATCCGGATCGGCTTCAGCGGGGTCCAGAACTTCCCGACCGTCGGGCTCTTCGACGGCGGGTTCCGGCAGAACCTCGAGGAGACCGGCATGGGCTACGGCCTCGAGGTCGAGATGATCCGCCTTGCCCACGAGAAGGGGTTGCTCACCACGCCCTACGTCTTCACCGAGGACGAGGCGCGAGCGATGGCCGGTGCCGGCGCCGACGTGGTCGTCGCCCACATGGGCCTCACCACCAAGGGCCAGATCGGGGCCCGGACGTCGCTCACGCTCGAGCAGTCGGCCGAACGCGTCCAGGCGATCCGGGACGCCGCCGTCGCCGTCAAGCCCGATGCACTGGTGATCTGCCACGGCGGCCCGATCGCCGAGCCGGAGGACGCCGAGTACATCCTCGCCAACACGCGTGGCGTCGTCGGCTTCTTCGGCGCCTCGAGCATGGAGCGCCTGCCCACCGAGGTCGCCATCACCGAGAACATGAAGCGCTTCAAGCGGATCGGCCGCCCGGCCGCCGCGACGAGCTAGAGACCGCGTCGACCCGCGGGGCAACGCCAGCATGAAGTTACGGGAGGCAGCAGCAGTGGCAATCAAGGAAGAAATCCTCGGCCAGTTCCTCGGCGACGCCGACTTCCCGATCGAGTGGGAATCGGAGGCGGAGAAGGAGCTCTTCTGGGTCTACGATGACCTGCACTGTCCGCACCCACTCAGCCCCATGTACTTCGACATCGGCGGCTGGTGGCTGACCTGCGACCACATGTTCCGGCGGTTCGGCGCGCCGTTCGCCTGCGACTGGATCGCCAAGAGCGTCAACGGCTACCTCTACACGGCGGCGGTCCCGGCCGACCCAGATGCCGCGATCGACGCGATGGAGTACGGCGCCCGGTACGGCGCGCGCGTCCCGCTCGACCCCGAGTACGCCGGCAAGATCGGCACGTACCTGGGTGCCGTCCTTCCGACCTACGGTCTCGAGTTCGCCGATTGGTGGCGCGAGCGCCTCGTTCCCGAGATGCGGCGCAACTTCGACTACCTTGAGAGCAAGCTCGACCAGGAGGACAAGCTCACCCTCATGGAGCTCGCCTGCCTGCTCGAGGACGCGATCGACATCCACGATCGTCACTGGAAGATCCACTGGATGCTGAACTTCGCGCAGCTCTCCGCGACGCTCAACCTGCGGGCGGTCATGGAGAAGACGCGCGGGAGCATCGACGAGGCGCTCCTGGGACGGCTCCAGAACTCGGCAAAGGACCGCAACTGGGACTCCATCGAGGCCCTCTGGAAGATGAAGGAGGAGGCCAAGGACGATCCGGTCCTCGCCGCCGCCTTCAGGGCCGACACCGCCCAGGAGATCGTCGCGGCCCTGAACGGCACCGAGCGCGGTCGGCGCTTCATCGCGGAGCGCGTCGTGGCCTACCAGAAGGAGTACGGCTGGCACGCCGTCTGGAGCCACGAGTTCATCTTCCCGAGTGTTCGCGAGAAGATGGAGCCCGTGATCGAGCTCGTCCGCGGCTACATCGAGACCGATTACGACTACCCCAAGACGATCGCGGCCGTGGCGGCGGACATCGACGCCGCCGCGAAGGAGATCCTCGAGGGCCTCGAGGGCGATGCGCTCGAGGAGATGCGGCCGGCCAACGAGATCAACCTGCGGATGGCCCCGCTCACCCCAGACCACCACTTCTACATCGACCAGGGCGCGAACGCCCACGTCCGGCTCGTGCTCATCGCGATCGGCAAGAAGCTGGTCGGGCTGGGCGCCCTCGACGCGCCGGACGACGTGGTCCTCCTCCGGTACAACGAGCTCCGCGTGCTCATGGGCGATCCGGCCGGGATGGACGCCCGCGCGATCGTCGCCCAGCGCAAAGCCGCGCGCGAGAAGTCGTACACGTTCCGCCCGAAGGACTGGATCGGCACCTGCACGCCCACCCAGCTGGCCTTCCCATACCTCAACCTCTGGGGGTTCCCCGACAAGTTCCATCGCAAGGCCGCCACGGTGGCCGGGCAGATCACGGGGATCGCCGGCTCGCCGGGCGTCGTGGAGGGCACCGCACGGGTGGTGCTCACCGAGGACCACTTCGACGACGTCCGGGCGGGCGACATCCTCGTCTGCCAGATGACCAACCCGGCCTGGGTCGTCCTCTTCACCAAGATCGCCGGACTCGTGACCGACGCGGGCGGGACGGTGTCGCACCCGGCCGTCCTCTCGCGGGAGTTCGGCATCCCGGCCGTCATCGGGACGTCCGTGGCCACCCAGGAGATCAAGAACGGCGACCGGATCCGCGTCAACGGCTCCACTGGCGTGGTCGAGATCCTCAAGGCCGCGCCGGTCGAGCAGCAGAGCGACCTCTTCCGGGGCTGATCGAAGGCGCCGTGTCCCTCCAGACCGCGATCTCGCGCAGCGTCCTGAGCGACCAGGTCAAGGATCGCCTGCTGCAGGCGATCCTGACCGGTCGCTATCCACCAGGGTCTCGCATCGTCGAGACCCTGGTGGCCCGGGAGCTCGGCACCAGCCAGGCGCCGGTCCGAGAGGCGTTGCGCGACCTCGAGGCGCTGGGGCTCGTCCAGATCGAGCCCTTCCGCGGGGCGCGCGTCCGCGTGCCGACGACCGACGAGCTGCTCGAGGCGTTCGCCGTCCGTTCGGAGCTCGAGTCGCTGGGTGCCCGGCTCGCCGTCGGCCGGCTCTCCGACCAGGACATCGTCGACCTCGGGGCCGACCTCCAGGAGATGAGGCGGGCCGCCGACGCCGGCGATGCACGGGCGCAGGCCGTGGCCGACGCACGGTTCCACGCGCGGATCATCGATCTCTCGGGCAACAGGACCCTGGGGCGCGTCTGGAGGTACCTGGAACCGTTCTCTCGCACGTACATCACCGTCGTCTCCCCGGGCGCCGATCTGCACCAGATCGCCGATCTCCATGTCGACGTGGAGCAGGCCCTCCGGCTCCGCGACCCGGCGGCGGCGGAGCTGGCCATCGAGCGCCACTTCTCGGAGGCGGGAGCGATCCTGCGCCAGCTCTGGCGGGAAGCCGCGCCGATGGTCCGGCCTCCGCCTCGCCAGCCCCCTGTCCGCCGCAGCGCAGGCGCCCGGGCCAGATGAGCTGCCTGATCGACCAGGACGCGGATGGCCGCCCGACGCGGAGGTACTCCCGGAAACCGAGCATCGTGAGGTACGTCTACGCCTTCGACGACCGGCACCTGCCATCGTCCGAGGTAACGGGGCTCCTCGGCGGGAAGGGGACCAACCTCGCCGAGATGGCCACCGAGCTCGGCTTGCCCGTGCCCCCTGGATTCACGATCACGACGGCAGCCTGCAACGCCTTCCTGTCCCGCGGCTGGCCGGAGGGGCTCGATGCCGAGCTCGAGGCGCATGTGCGCAGGGTCGAGGAGTCGGTCGGCCGGAGGTTCAGCGATCCGGCGGACCCGTTGCTCGTCAGCGTTCGCTCCGGGGCACCGGTCTCGATGCCGGGCATGATGGACACCATCCTCAACCTCGGGCTCAACGACGAGACCACGGCAGGGCTCGCCGCGGCGTCCGGTGACGCGGCCTTCGCCACCGACTGCCACGACCGTTTCGTGGAGATGTTCAAGCGGATCGTCGGGGTCGACACGGTGCCTGACGACCCGTGGCAACAACTCCGGGCGGCCGTCGAAGCGGTCTTCCGGTCGTGGAACAGCGACCGAGCCCGCGCTTACCGCGACCATGAGGGCATCCCTGACGACCTCGGGACCGCGGTCACGGTGCAGGCCATGGTCTTCGGGAATCGGGGAGCCGACTCAGGTACGGGGGTGTTGTTCACCCGGGATCCCGCGACCGGCGAGCCGACCGCCTACGGCGACGTGCTGTTCGATGCGCAGGGCGAGGACGTCGTGGCCGGCACGCACCGGACCCAATCCCTTGCCGTGCTCGATGAGCGCTTGCCGATGGTCGGCCGGGAGCTGCGACGGATCGCAGGCGTACTGGAGCGTCACTACGCCGATCTCTGCGACATCGAGTTCACCATCGAGCAGGGTAGGCTCTGGCTCCTCCAGGTCCGGGTCGGCAAGCGAAGCCCGCAGGCGGCCCTGCGCATCGCGGTCGACATGGCCGAGACCGATGACTTCCCCCTGTCCAGGGCCGACGCGGTCCGGCGCGTCGCCCGCTACCTGGCTCATCCGCCCGTCTCGGTCGAACGCAGCGCTGGCCTCGCCCCCCTGGCGGCCGGGTTGCCGGCGTCGCCCGGTGTCGCCACCGGTGAGATCGTGACCTCGCCCGATACGGCCGTGATCGTGGCCGAGGCAGGCCGACCGTCGATCCTGGTTCGCACGGAGACATCGCCGGCCGACGTACACGGCATGGCCAGGGCGGCGGGGATCCTCACCTCCCGAGGTGGCCTCGCCAGTCACGCCGCCGTGGTGGCACGCGGCTGGGGCATCCCGGCGGTCGTCGGCGCCGCGGCGGTGCGGGTCGGCGACCAGGCGATCGTGATCGGCAGCCGCACCCTCGCGGTCGGCGACACCATCACCATCGACGGCAACACCGGCGAGGTCTTCGCCGGTGAGGTCGCCGGCAGCTCCACCGTCGTTCCCGAGGCAGCGACACTGCTGGCCTGGGCCGAGGAGGCCGGCATCGAGATCGGCGGCGCCGACGGCGAGGCCGCCGCCGCGGTGGCCGAATCCGCCGAGCCGACCGCCGACGATCTGGTCCGAGCCCTGGTCATCAAGGGCTTCGTGACGGCAGACGGGCTGGCCGCGGCCGTGCTGTCGACCGCCGAGCAGGTGGGACCGCTCCTCGACGGGATGATCGCTGACGGTCTGGTCGAGTACGTCGCCGACACGTTCCGGCTGACCAAGGACGGAAAGACGCGGGGCCGCGAGCTCCTGGCCGCCGATCGGGATCGGTGGGGTGCCGACAACGCGCTGGCGGCGCTCGACGCGTTCCTCGCTCTCGACCAGCGGATGAAAGAAACGGTCACGGCCTGGCAGCTGAGAGAGATCAACGGCGAACAGGTCCTCAACGATCACACCGATGGCGCCTACGACGCGAGGGTGCTCGGCCAGCTTGCAGCGCTGCACGACGACACCGCTGCGTGGCTGATGCCGTTGGCGCCCGGGCTCGGGCGGCTCGGCCTCTACCATGCCCGGCTCGAGCGGTCGCTGCGCCTGGCCCGCGACGGCGACCCGCGCTTCGTGGCGTCACCTAGGGTCGACAGCTACCACGGCGTCTGGTTCGAGCTCCACGAGGACCTGATCCTCCTGGCTGGCCGCGATCGAGCCGACGAAGTGGCCGCCGGTCGAGCCTGAGCCGCCCGTGTCGGCCCACGGCGGAAGGAGAACATGACCGAACAGCTGCGGCTATCGGAGGAGATGTCGGCCGGAACGGCCCGCCTGCGCGTGGACGTCTACGGACGCGAGCGTCGCGACCACGTGCTCGAGGACATGAACTTCCTCAACTACCGGCTCGCCGCCGTCCGCCTCGAGCCGGCGGTGACCCTGCCGGAGCCGGACATCATCTGGGACCAGGACGGGGAGAAGTCGATCTCCTACGACGGCCGGAGGATGAGCTTTCGCGGCGACTGGGCCGCCGGACCGATCCAGAAGGTCGTGGTCGCGATGCTCGCGCTCCGCATGGAAGCCGCGGGCCTGCACCCGTTCCATGCCTCCGCCGTCCGCTACCGGGACAGGACGATCATGTTCCTCGGCGGCGAGTCGAATCACGGCAAGAGCATGGGGCAGATCGAGGCCTGTCGCCGGGGCGGCCTGCTGGTATCGACGGAAACCACGGTCGTCGACGCGGCTGGACGTGCTGTCATGGGCTCCAAGATCGTGTTCATCAAGAAGCGTGCCGTGGGCACCGAGCGCGCCGACAAGGCGGCCCCGGACCGTGGCGTGGAGAAGTTCTTCGGGGAGATGCCGACCTGGAAGGACTACGACGAGCCGAGCAACATCGACGTCGTGGTCGTGCCGGCCATCGACGGCAACTTCGATCCCAGCCTGGCCGAGATGATCCCCTTCGAGCGGCAGTTCCAGGTGCTCCACTCGCTCCAGAACTACTTCCTCTTGAACGAGCTGCTGGCTTCCGGCTGGCCCATGCCGATCGTCGACACGGAGCCCCTGCGCAGGGCGCGTGCCTCGTTCGTCGCGGCGTTCTGCGAGCGCCCCTGCTACTTCGTGCGGGCGGCCACGCCGCAGGTGCTGATGGACGAGGTCGAGAGAGTCATCTGATGCACGCATTCGCGTACGCGCGGCCGGCGACGCTGGCGGAGGCCTTGACCCTCCTCGAGAAGCACGGACCCGACGCCCGCCTCCTCGCCGGGGGAACCGACCTCATCGTCGGGCTCCGCCAGGGGGCGATCCGGCCCGCGATCCTCATCGACCTCAAGCGGGTCGCCGAGCTGCGACACGTCATCGACGAGGTCGATGGGCGGATCGCGATCAGCGCGACGGCCGTCATGGCGGAGATCGAGAACGACGATCGCGTGGGACGGCACTTCCCCGCGCTCGTGGAGGCCGCGCACGTCGTCGGCTCCGTGCAGATCCGGAACCGGGCGACGCTGGCCGGCAACATCTGCAACGGGTCGCCCGCCGCCGACACGGCACCGCCGCTCCTCGTCTACGGGGCCGTCGTCGTCGTGGCGGGGCTGAAGGGAACCCGGCGCGTGCCGATCGACGACTTCATCGTGGGCTCCCACCAGGTGGCGCTCGAGCGGGGGGAGCTGGTGACCGCGATCGAGCTGCCCCTGCCGGACCGCCGGCTCGGAGCCGCGTACCTCCGGCTCACCAGGCGCCACGGCACGGACCTCGCGTCCATCACCCTCTGCTGCGCGGTAGACGAGGCCGGGACCACCCGGCTCGCCTACGGCAGCGTCGGCCCGCGGGCGCTCCTCTTCATCGACGAGAGCGGCGTGCTCGCCGACCCGGGCGCCCCGGCCGAGGCAAAGGAGGCGATCCTGGAGCGGGTGTTCGCGGAAGCCCGTCCATCACCACGGTCGATTCGCGCCAGCCCCGAGTATCGCCGGGCGATGCTTCGCGTGCTGGGCGCGCGGGCACTGCGGAGCGCGATCGAACGGCTTGCCGGAGGATGAGTCGAGATGGTTGACACGCTGCCGATCGCCGTCACCGTCAACGGGCGCCGGCGCACGCTCGAGGTGGCCGTCCATCACACGCTGCTCGACGTCCTCCGCGACCAGCTGGGCCTGACCGGCACGAAGGAGTGCTGCGTCGTGGGAGAGTGCGGCGCCTGCACCGTGCTCGTCGACGGGAGCGCCGTGAACTCCTGCCTCGTGCTCGCGGTCGAGGCCGACGGCGCCGAGGTCACGACGGTCGAGGGGCTCGCGACCGATGGCCGCCTGAGCCCCCTCCAGAATGCGTTCCTGGAGAAGGGCGCGGCGCAGTGCGGCTTCTGCATCCCCGGTCAGCTCATGGCGGCCCAGGCGCTCCTGGCGCAGAACCCGCACCCGACCCTCACCGACGTCCACGAGGGCCTGGCCGGCAACCTCTGCCGGTGCGCCGGTTACCAGCAGATCACGGAGGCGGTGATGGCGGCCGCCGAGGCGGCCGTCCGATGAACGGGGACCGCGTCGGCGCCTCCCCGCATCGCGTCGGTGGGCGCGAGCGGGTCACCGGCCAGCAGCAGTACGTGGCCGATATCCGCCTGGACGACGTGCTCCACGTCAAGCTCGTCACGCTCGACTGCGCGCGTGCCCGGATCGTCTCGATCGACACGACCGCCGCCGAACAGGTCCCCGGCGTTCGCCTCGTGATGACCGCCGCCGGGCTCCCTCAGCCGGTCCCGCGTTTCGGGCCCCAGTTCTCCGATCGGCCTGTCCTGGCGGTGGGTGAGACGAAGTACCACGGCGAGCCGGTGGCGGCGGTCGCGGCCGAGACGAAGGACGCCGCCGAGGAGGGTGCCCGGCTCGTCCGCGTTGACCATGATGAGCTGCCCGCCGTCTTCACCATCGCCGCCGCGCTCGACCCTGCGGCGCCGCTGGTCCAGGACCCGGAGATCCGACCGACCGATCCCCGGGCCGGCACGAACGTGCTCCGCGAGCATCGCTTCGGGTGGGGCGACGTGGACGCGGCCGCCTCCTCGGCCGACGTCATCGTCGAGAACACGTACCAGTTCCCGATGGTGACGCACTTCGCGATCGAGCCGCACGGGTTCATGGTGGCACCGGACGGGGGCGGGATCGCCTGCTGGAGTTCCATCCAGCACCCCTACCTCCTCCAGAAGATGCTGGCCAGGATCCTGGGCCTGCCGCTCGCGAAGGTCCGCGTCTTCGCCCCGGACCCGGGCGGCGGCTTCGGCGGCAAGCAGAACCCCAAGCTCGAGCCGCTGCTTGCCTTCATCGCCCTGCGGACCGGCCGACCCGTCCGGCTGATCCTGACGCTCGACGAGACGTTCCAGTCGGTACGCCGGACCTCGGCCGAGATCCGGGTCCGCACCGGGTTCCACGCGGACGGCACGCTGGCGTTCCAGGACATCGCGAGCGACTTCCTGATCGGGGCCTACGTGGACATCGCCGACCGGGTCGTCAGCAAGGGCAGCTACCTCGCCGCCGGCCCCTACCGAGTGCCGGCTGCCCGGATCGTCGCCCGGGCGATCCTCTCGCACACCACCCCGGCGACTGCCTTCCGCGGGTTCGGCAACCCGCAGGTCAACTGGGCCCGGGAGTCCAACATCGACGAGGGCGCCCGCGTCCTCGGAATCGACCACCTGGAGATCCGGCTGCGCAACCTGGCCCGCCACGGGGAGGCCTTCGTTCCGGGGGATACCCCGGCCGACGGCGACTGGGTGCAGACGGTGCGGAAGGCAGCGGAGATGATCGGCTGGCGCACACCGCTCGCGCCGGGACGTGGTCGCGGGCTGGCCGTGGGGCTCAAGTCCGGGCCCACGACCGGCCTCTCCTACTCGACGGTGCGGCTGCTGGCCGATGGCAGCGTCCTCGTCTACAGCGGCACGTCCGACATGGGCCAGGGCGCCCGGACGATCTTCGCCCAGATCGCCGCCGAGGAGCTCGGGGTCCCGCTCGACCGGATCTCGGTCGTGTCGGGCGACACGTCCGTGGTCCCCTACGACCAGCAGACCTCGGCGAGCCGGTCGTCGGTCCTCATGGGGACGGCGGTCCTGTTCGCCTGCCGGGACATCCAGGAACAGGTGCGCGCGATGGCCGCCCGGCTCCACGGGCTCGACGAGGCCAACATCGTCGTCGAACGCGGCATGGTGCGGCTGCCCGACCGGGAGACCCCCATCGTGGACGTTCTGCGATCCGGCCTCGGCCGGCTCGGCGGCGAGCTGATCGGCAACGGCACGATGCGCAAGGAGGAAGACCCGGGCCACCCGCTGGGTGGCACCGCGGCCTTCTTCGAATTCAACTGCACGGCCTCAGAGGTCGAAGTCGACGAGGGAACCGGCGAGGTCACCCTCGTCCGCCACGTGACCGTCGGCGACGTCGGGAGAGCCCTGAACCCGCTCCAGGTCGTGGGCCAGGACGAGGGCGCTGCGATCATGGGCCTGGGCCACACGCTCATGGAGCAGATCATCCTCGACGAGACCGGCCGGATCCGGAACCTGGGCGCCATCGACTACCGGATCCCCACGAGCAAGGACCTCCCCCTCGAGCTCCGCAGCGCGAGCGTGGAGAACGCCGACGGCCCTGGTCCCTACGGGGTGAAGGGCGTCAGCGAGGGAGCCCTGCTCTGCGTCGCACCGGCCGTCGCCGCGGCCGTGACGGAGGCGACCGGCGTCGTCATCCGCGACCTCCCCCTGACGCCCGAGCGGGTCTGGCGAGCCCTCGCCGAGCGGCCGGGGCCCGCGGAGGTGAGCAGATGAACGTCGACACCGAGACCGGACCGGCCGCCGGGGTCCCGCCGGAGCAGGTCGCGCGGGCGGCGCGCCTTGTCCGCCAGGGCCGCACCTACTCGCTCGCCGCGACGCGCTTCCCGGGGATGCCGCTCTTCCCCGGTCATCCTCCCTTCCAGGTCCTCAACTACCGGACCCCGCGGGGGATCCGCGTGACGGGCGCCCAGCCCTGGGGCCCGCTGAACGACGCCGGCCTCGGCTACATGGCCGAGTACGTGATGGCGACCTCGCACTCCGGTGCCCACATCGACGCGCTCGCCCACATGACGGTCGGACCGGACCACCACTGGTACGGCGGCGGCAACGCCGACGAGCACCTCGGCGACTTCGGGCCGACCTACGGCAGCGCCGAGCGGATCCCCCCCTTCTTCACGCGGGGTGTCCTCCTCGACGTCGCCGGCCACCGCGGCATCCCCTGCCTGCCGAAGGGATCGCCGGTGGACGCCGCCGAGCTCGAGGCGATCGCCGCGTCCGCGGGCGTCTCCGTGGGTCGCTGGGACGTGGTCCTCATCAGGACGGGCTACATGGGCCTCTGGCCCGATGCGGAGCGGATGGTCGCCCACAAGACGCCCGGCCCGGACATCTCGGCCGCGCGCTGGCTCCTCGATCGTGGGGTCGTCGCCACGGGAACCGACACCGAGACGTACGAGGTCCAGCCGGCACCGGATCCGGGCGTGCCATCGAATCCCCAGCCGGTCCACACGCTGCTCCTCATCGAGAACGGGATCCACCTCATGGAGAGCCTGGACCTCGAGGCGCTTGCCCGCGACCGGGTCCACGAGTTCCTCTTCGTCGCCCTGCCGCTCAAGATCCGCGGCGCCACGGGCTCGATGATCGACCCGCTGGCCGTCATCTGAAAGAGATCCTTGCCGTGCCCTCGACGATGCAGGCCCTCGTCGTGCTGGAGCCGAACCGCCTGGAGATCCAGGAGGTTCCCGTTCCGGTTCCCGGCCCGAACCAGGTCCTCTGCCGCGTCCGCGCCGTCTCCATCTGCGGCACCGACGCACACCTGATCCGTGGCGACTACCCGGGCTTCTGGCCGCGCAGCTTCCCCTTCATCCCCGGTCACGAGTGGGCCGGGGAGATCGTCGAGCTCGGCCCCGACGCCGCGCGCCACGGGTGGTCCGAGGGCGACCGGGTCGCCGGCACCTCCCATGACGCCTGCGGTGTCTGCCAGAAGTGCGTCGAGGGCCGCTACAACCTCTGCGAGAACTACGGGCGCGAGGGGCTCCACCGGCAGTACGGACACAACGCCCAGGGGGCCGACGCGACATACGTCGTCCACGGCGTGAAGTGCATCTTCCGCCTCCCGGACGGGCTCTCCTTCGAGGACGGCGCCCTCATCGACCCGGCCTCGATCGCCCTCCACTGCGCGAACCGCGGCGGCGTCGCCCCGGGCGACACGGTGGCGATCACCGGTCCCGGCGCGATCGGGCTGCTCTCCGGCGACGCGGCTCGCGCTCGCGGGGCGGGCCGGGTCATCGTCATCGGGCGCGGGGAGCGGCTGGCGAAGGCGGCCGCGCTCGGCTTCGAGACGGTGGACTACGCGGCAGGGGACCCGGCCAGCACGGTCCGGGAGATGACCGGCGGCCTCGGTGCAGACGTCGCGCTCGAGTGCGCCGGCGTCCCGGAGGCCGTCCGCTGGTGCCTCGCGCTCCTGCGGCGGGGCGGCCGCTGCGCGGCGGTCGGGATCCCCGTCTCCGGCATGGAGCTCGCGATGCAGAGGCTCGTCCTCGACGAGCTCGAACTCGTCGGCGTCAGGGCGTCGGCCGGGGAGATGCGGCGCGTCATCCCGCTCGTCGAGCAGGGCCGGATCCGGGTGCGGGAGATGGTCACCCACCGGTTCCCGCTCGCCGCCTACGAGCAGGCGCTCGTGACCTTCAACGACCGCTCGAGTGGGGCGATCAAGATCCTGGTCGCGCCTTGACACAGGGAGCCAAGCCGATGGAGAAGGTGACCGCCAACGTCTTCACCGAGACGAAGCTGCGCGGCTGCAACCCGAGCTACGTGACGACCGCGGACGGGGTGGTCGTCATCGACACGCCCCAGCTTCCCACGAGAGCCATCGCCATGCGGAGCGAGGCCGAGTCCCACGGCCCGATCCGCTATCTGATCAACACCGAGCACCATGTCGACCACATCTTCGGCAACTACTACTTCAAGGGCGCCGGAACGGTCGTCCACCATCAGGGCGTCTTCGACAACTTCATGGTCGTTGGCCCGGAACTCGACCCGTTCGCCTACGCCGCGGAGGCGATCCCCACCGACGACCCCGAGGGCAGGGCCATCTTCCCGGATCGGGACGTCTACTACGCCGATCCGAACAAGGGAGAGATCGTCTTCACCGGTGATCTGACGCTGCGCGTAGGCGAGCACACGTTTCGCCTCCTGCACACGCCGGGACACACCCCCGGGCAGGTGGCGGTCCACGTGCCCGAGGAGCGGGTGGTGTTCACCGGCGATACCGTCTTCTCGGCATGCCAGACGTGGCTCATGACGTCGAACGTCGACCAGTGGTTGGGCGCTCTCGAGCAGATCCGCGCCCTCGATGTCGACCACCTGATCCCCGGACACGGGCCGGTCACGACCAGGAAGTACCTCGATACGCAGCGATCGGTACTCCTGGAGTGGAAGACGGCCGTGGCCGTAGCGGTGGCCAGGGGTTGGTCGCGTGAGGAAACCATCGAGCGGGTCGAGTTCGCCGAGCGCTACCCGGTCGACATCGGCCAAGAGTACATGATGGACTACATCCAGAAGCTCAACGCGGCATCCCTCTACGACAAGCTGACCGCCGGCCCGCCGGCACCCGGGCGCTGACGGCGCGCCAGGCGCCGCCATGGTGTCTGCGGCGTTGAACACCGGCACCCAACTGGATGGCTGGAGGGTCAAGGTGGTCCTGCTTCAGCCAATCATCCGCCCCCTGGGTGGGTCCAGTTCACGCATCACTCGCACGCCGTGGCCCGGCGCCTCGAGCGGCTGGAGCGGCTCGCCGGCGAGCTCGCCGGCGCCCCCGGCCGGGTCGTCCCCTTCCGCGCCGACGTGACCGTCGACGCCGAGGCGCGGGCGATGGTGGATGCCGCGGTGCACGCCTTCGGCGGGATCGAAGCGCTCGTCAACAATCGGCGTGGCCGACCGAGGCGTCACCTCGGCCCTGCGCAGGCGGCCCTCAGCTCGACAGCCGCCGCCGGGGCTGCCAAGATGCGCTCCAACGCGGGAGGCGACGACGCGCGGCTCCTCACCCGGCCGCCCGGACCGCGCCGAGCCACTGGCGAGCCCGACCCGCACGGTATCGCGCTGCGCGCGGGAGGGCAGGCCATGGACGACCAGGACCGTCGACGGATGATCGAGCGCTACTTCGAGATCCTCCTGAGTGGCGACTTCGAGGCTGCCGGCGAGGTGCTGCACGACGACTTCATGCAGGAGTGGCCGCAGTCCGGAGAGCGCGTGCGCGGCAAAGAGGCGTGCGCGGCCATCATCCGCAACTACCCGGGGGGCGGGCCGACCGGCACGCTCCGGCGCGTCGTCGGCGGCGGCGACGTCTGGGTCATGGAGGCCGACCTGCACTACCCGACCGGCCCTACCCACGGCGTCTTCGTCCTCGAGTTCCAGGGCGACAAGGTCGCCCGCGCGACCGACTGGTTCGCCGACCCGTTCCCCGCGCCCGAGTGGCGGATGGAATGGGTCGAGCGGATGTGACCGCCCGACCGTTCCCGCCCGCTACTGCGTCGCGGTCAGCCCGCCGTCGATGGTGAGCACCTGCCCGGTCACGAAGGCCGAGGCGTCCGAGCAGAAGAAGAGGACGGCGCCGACCAGGTCGTCGGTCTCCCCCACCCGCCCGAGCGGGATCCGCCTGAGGATCCCTTCCTTGAAGACCGGGTCGGCCAGGAGATCCTCGACCTGGGGGGTCGCCACGAAGGTCGGGGCGATGGCGTTGACGGTGATGGCGTACTTCGCCCACTCGGTGGCGAGCTGGCGGGTCAGCGCGTTGAGGGCGCCTTTGGCCGCCACATAGGCGGCGAAGCCGGAGTTGATGCCGAGCTGGCCGCGTACCGAGCTGATGCTGAGGACGCGGCCCCCACGACCGCCGGCGATCATCGCCCGGGCGGCGGCCTGGGTCGCGTAGAGCATGCTGCGCAGGTTGAGGTCGACGATCCGGTCCCATTCGGAGACCGGGTACGACTCGGCGGGATAGAGCGCCGTGCCGGCTCCGCCGCCGACGGCGTTGACGATGATGTCCAGCCGGCCGAAGCGCGCGACCGTCTCGGCGACGGCACGCTCGGCGTCCTCCGCCCGCGTCACGTCGGCGGCGACGATGAGGGCTTCGGACCCGGCCGCCCGGCAGGCGGCCGCCGCGGCGGCGGCACGCCCGGCCGTGCGTCCCACGATCGCGACCCTCGCCCCGACGCTCGCCAGCGCCGTGGTGAGCCGGATCCCGATGCCGCCGCCACCGCCCGGGACGACGGCCACCCGCCCGTCGAGTCGGAAACGCGCCAGCTCGTCCATCGTCACTCCCCTCCCCCACCGTCATCGGCCCGTTCGCGCAGGAAGGCCCGCACCGCCTCCGCGACGCGCCGCGCTGAGAGCCCGTACTTCTCCAGCAGCGCCTCGTTGGGACCCGATTCCCCGTAGACGTCCTGAAGGCCGAGGCGCCGCACCGGCAGCGGGCGCCGCTCGCCGAGCACCTCGGCGACGGCACCGCCCAGGCCGGCGAAGACCGAGTGCTCCTCGACCGTGACCACGAGACCGGTCCGCTCGGCCGCGGCGACGATCGCCGCCGCGTCGAGAGGCTTGATCGTCGGCACGTGGAGGACGTGGGCCTCGATCCCCTCGGCAGCCAGGAGCTCGGCCGCCTCGACGACGCGGCCGGTCTGGACCCCGGTGCCGATCAGCGTCACGTCCCGCCCCTCGCGCACGACGACCGCCCGGCCCGCATCGAAGCGGTACGAGGCGTCGAAGAGGACCGGTCCCGGGTCCCGCGCCAGGCGGACGTAGACCGGCCCGTCGATCTCGACGGCGGCGCGCAGCACGCCGCGCGTCTCGATCTCGTCGGCGGGCGAGAAGACGGTCATGTGCGGCAGCGTCCGCATGATGGCGATGTCGTCGACCGACTGGTGGGTCTTGCCGGCCATGCCGGTGAGAAGCCCGCTGTAGCCGGCCGTGATCTTCACCGGCAGCCCGGGCTGGGCGACCAGGACGCGCACCTGGTCGAGCGCCCGCGCGACGGCGAAGACGACGAAGGTACTGATGAAGGGGATGAAGCCCATGGTGGCGAGGCCGGCGGCGACGCCCAGCATGTTCTGCTCGGCGATCCCCATCGGCAGGTAGCGGTCGGGGTGCGCCTTCTCGAAGAGGTCGGCGCGCGTGGAGCTGCCCAGGTCGCCATCGAGCATCAGGATCCGCGGGTCCTCGTTCGCGAGCTCGGCGACCGCCTCCCCGAACGTCTGGCGCAGCGACTTGCCGACCGGCAGCGGCATCGTCCCCTCCTCAGGCCGGCTCGCCGAGCTCGGCCATCGCCGCGGCGAACTCCTCGGTGGTCGGCACACGCGTGTGCCAGGTGAAGCGGCCCTCCATGAAGGAGACGCCCCTCCCCTTCACCGTGTGCGCGACGATCGCGGACGGCCGCCCCGCCTCGAACGGGAGGCGCTCGAGGGCCCCCACGATCTCGGCCATCTCGTGCCCGTCGATCTCGGCCAGGGCCCAGCCGAAGGCGCGCCACTTCTCCGCCAGCTCCTCGGCCCGCCAGGGCGGCAGGCGCACGCCCGGCTCACTTCCCGGCCAGCCGTACTGCTGGAGCTTGTTGAAGTCGATGACCGCGACGAGGTTGTCGAGCCGGTAGCGCTCGGCGATGAAGGCGGCCTCCCAGACCTCGCCCTCCTGGCACTCCCCGTCGCCGAGCAGGACGAAGACCCGGAGATCGCGGCCCAGCCGCTTCGCCCCGATCGCCATGCCCACGCCGGCCGAGAGCCCCATCCCCAGCGAACCGGTGGACATGTCGAGGCCGGGCAGGCGGGTCATGTCGGGGTGCCCCTGCAGGCGCGAATCGATCGCGTCGAAGGTGGCCAGCTCCGCGATCGGGAAGAAACCCCGCAGTGCCATCGCGGCGTACAGCGCGATCGAGGAATGGCCCTTGGACAGGATGAAGCGGTCGCGCTCCGGCCAGCCCGGCTCCGCGGGGCGGATCCGCAGGACGCGGGAATAGAGCGCCGCCAGGAGGTCGGCCGCCGAGAGCGGGCCGCCGACGTGGCCGCCCTTCGCGTGCATGACCGCGCGGATCGTCTCGACCCGGATCCGCCGGGCGACCTCGCGCAGCGCCGCCAGCTCCTCGGCCGCG
>MGMJ01000112.1:19486-43121 GCA_001794945.1 Chloroflexi bacterium GWC2_73_18 | reverse complement strand
GCCGGGAGCGATCGACGGCTGCACCGGCCGCGCCCTCAGCCGCCCGTCGAGGGCTCGTACGAGCCGGGGACGACGGGCGGCGAGAAGACCGAGACCAGCTCGAGCGGCTCGTCGCCATCGTTGACGGTGCCGTGCTCCAGGCCGACGGGGATGAAGACCGCCGTCCCGGGGGCGAGCGCGGCCGTCCCCTCGGGCGTGACCAGGCGCCCTCGACCCGAGACGATGTAGACGATCTCCTCCTGGGCGGGATGAACGTGCGGCGCGGGGGCCGAGCCGGCCGGGAAGATCGCCACGCCGATCGTCAGGTTCCGGGAGGCGCTGTTCTCCGGCCCGAGCAGCAGGAGCCAATCGCGCCCGGGAAGGTGGTAAGCGGGGGCGTCGTCGCGATGGATCGCCGTGAGTGCGGACATCGGATCCCTCGTGGGTGCGGGGGCCGGCGTGGTGGGCGGTGCTGGGTTCGAACCAGCGGCCTCCTCGGTGTAGGCGAGGCGCTCTGACCGGCTGAGCTAACCGCCCGGGGAGGACGATGCTAGCAGGGGGCGGCCGTTCGGGGGCCGTGAAACGGATCGCCGGCGCGCTGAGCGCCGGCGATCGGTCATGGGCGGGAGGGTGGTGCCCAGGCCGGGACTTGAACCCGGATGAGTTGCCTCATACGCCCCTCAAACGTACGCGTATACCAATTCCGCCACCTGGGCACGTGTCGCTCGCCGGCCTCGTCGTCGCTCCCGCCGGACGGTGGTACCGAGGAAGGGAGTCGAACCCATACGCCCTTGCGGGCACTAGCTCCTGAAGCTAGCGCGTCTACCAGTTCCGCCACCTCGGCACGGGCTCTTCGGCAGGCGATCTACCGCGACTGGCCGTCGGCGAGGCGCCATGTTAGCACATCCCAGAATCGATCCGACCGATCGGCGACCTGCCGCCCGGCCGGCCCGAGCACCGTGTCGCGCACGACGTAGAGCTGGTCGGGGAAGACGATCGGCAGCATCGGCACGTCCCGCGTGAGCGCCGCCTGGAGCTCCGAGAAACGGGCACGACGGGTCTCCCGGTCGGCCGCCAGGCGGGCCGCCTTGAGGAGCGCATCGAGCGCCGCGCTCTGGTAGCCGCTCACGTTCGAGCCACCCTCGATCGCCTGCGGCGAGGCGAGCAGCGGGTAGACGTCGGGGTCGAGGCCCATGTTGACGTTGAGGACGGCGGCCGCGTAGTCGCCGGGCACGAGCACCTGCGCCACGAACGGGTCGGGCGGGTAGCTCTCCACCGCCACGTCCAGGCCGAGCGACCGCCAGGTGTCGGCGATCTCCTCGGCGAGGACGTTGCCGAGCGGGTCGTTCACCGGGTCGAGCGCGGCGAGGCTGAACGCGACGGGATCCCCGTCGCCGGTCACCCAGCCCGCCTCGCCCCGCTTCCAGCCGGCCGCCTGGAAGCTCCTGGCCGCGCCGTCGCGGTCGTGCGCGTGGACGGTGGACGTCTCCGCATCGTAGGCCCACGAGGATGGCGAGATCGGCGAGTCGGCGCGGACCGCGTAGCCGCCGTAGACGGTGCGGATGATCGCCTCGCGGTCGAGCGCCTGGAGGAGGCCGCGCCGCACATCGACGTCACCGAAGACCGTGCGCCCGGGCCGCAGGTTGAGCACGACCGAGACGAAGGTACTGGAGGAGTAGCGCAGCACCCGGGTGCCGGAGAGCGAGGCGAGGTCGGCGACCTGCCCCGGCGGCAGGCCGGCCGCGGCGTCGACGGTGCCGGCGGCATAGGCGGCCGCCAGCGTCGCCGCGTCGGGGAAGACGCGCACCACGATCCGCCCGACCGACTGCGGCTCGCCGATGGGACCGCCGGGAGGGGTCGGCTCGGGGCTGGCGTCGGGGGTGGCGGAAGGCGGCTCGACACGCTCAAGGACCGCCTCGCCGGCTTCGAACGAGATGAGTCGCCAGGCCCCGCTGCCGACCGGCTCGCGGTTGAAGGACGCCGCGGCGAGGTCCGCCACCGGCACGTCGAGGAGGCGATGGGCGGGCAGGATCGGCAGCGTCGTCGCCTGCAGGAAGCCTCCGAGCGGCTCGGTCAGGGTGAAGCGCACGATCCGTGCGTCGAGCCGGCTGACCGTGACCGTCTCCCACGACGCACGCAGCGCCCCGCGGTAGGCCGGGTCCTGGATCGTCAGTACGGTGAAGACGACGTCGTCGGCCGTGAGCGGCCTCCCGTCGTGCCAGGTGAGACCGGGCCGGATGGTGAAGGTGTAGCCGAGGCCGTCCGGATCGACCGTCCAGCTCTCCGCCAGGTCGGGGGCGACGGCCCCGTCCGGCATCGCGCGGGTGAGGCCGCTGAAGACGAGCGAGACGAGATCGCGGTCTGCCGCCGTCTGCGCCACCAGCGGGTTGATGGCCACGACGGGCCCGACGATGCCCTCGTACAGGGTGGGGGGCTCCGGCGGGGGAACCACCCCGGGCGATGGCCAAGGCCGGTCCTCGCCGGTCCTCGGGAGAGCCAGGCTGACGGCCAGGGCCGCCATCACCAGCAGCGCCGCGAGAACGACGGCGCGATCGAGGCGGCTCATGGAGCTGCCGTCACCGGGCACGGCACGGGCCGGAGCCGCCCTAGCTGACGACGGCGAACGAGGCGAGCGAGAAGAGGACGAAGAGGACGCCCAGGGCGATGGTGAACTGGAAGAGTCGCTTCTCGATGCCCCGGCGGCTGCGATAGACGGCGGAGTCACCGCCGAAGGTGCCGGAGAGTCCGGCGCCGCGGGCCTGCAGCAGGATCGCGGCCATCAGGGCGATGCTCACCAGGACCTGGCCGGCGATCAAGAGGGGGTGCACGGTGCGGATGGCCTCCTTGGGGATGCGGCGGCGAAGGATATCACACGAGGAGCGAGCGCCCGCTCATGCCCGGCAGCGGCGCCTCGCCGGCGAGGGCCAGGAGCGTCGGCGCGACGTCGGCGAGGACGCCGTCGCGCAGGCGGCGGCCGGCGACCGCGCCGCCGACCAGGACGAGCGGGACCGGGTTGAGCGAGTGCGCGGTGACGGCGTTCCCTTCCCGGTCGCGCAGCTCGTCGACGTTGCCATGGTCGGCGGTGACCGCCAGGAGCGCGCCCGCTCCGCCGGCGGCCTGCCCGGCCGCGTCGGCCGCCTCGAGCGCGGCCAGGACCCGGGCGAGGCAGCCGTCGACCACCTCGAGGGCGCGCACCGAGGCGTCCCAGTCGCCGGTGTGCCCGACCATATCGGCGTTCGCGTAGTTGGCCACGATGAAGTCGTAGCGGCCGCCCTCGATCGCCGCCACCAGCGCGTCGGTGACGCCCGGGGCGCTCATCTCCGGCTGCAGGTCGTAGGTTGCCACCTTCGCGCTCGGCACGAGGAGCCGCTCCTCTCCGGGCCATGGCTTCTCGACACCGCCGTTGAAGAAGTAGGTCACGTGCGCGTACTTCTCCGTCTCCGCGAGGTGGAACTGGCGCCAGCCCCGACCGGAGAGGGCCTCCGCCAGCGAAAGGACCCGCTCGGGCGGGAAGGCGACGCGGACCGGCAGACCCTTCTCGTACTCGGTCATGGTGACGACCTCGAGGTCGCGCGGCCCGCGGCCTCGATCGAACGCCGCGAACGGGTCGTCGACGAGGGCGTGGATCAGCTGCCGCGCCCGGTCGGCCCGGAAGTTGAAGTGGACGACCGCATCGCCGTCGCGGACGCGGCCGTCGACACCGTCGATGCGGGTCGGCTGCACGAACTCGTCGCCCTCGTCGCGCGCGTAACCGGCCACCACCGCCGCGAGCGCGGTCGGCGCGCGCAGTCCCTCGCCATGGACGATCGCGTCATAGCCGCGCTTCGTCCGCTCCCAGCGCCGGTCGCGATCCATCGCCCAGTAGCGCCCCCCGACGCTGCCGATGCGGGCCGCCGGGTGCGCCGCGCGGAGGCGCATCTCCAGGTCCGCGACGAAGGCGTCGGCCGAGCGGGGCGGCGTGTCGCGCCCGTCGAGGAGCGCGTGAAGCACCACCTCGCGGACGCCCCGGCGGCGGGCCAGCTCGGCGATCGCCACCGCGTGGCGGTCGACCGCGTGGACACCGCCGGGTCCCACCAGCCCCACCAGATGGAGCCGGCGCCCCGGCTCGGCCGCCCGGCGACAAGCCGTCAGCAGCGCCTCGTTGCCGGAGAAGCTGCCGTCGGCCACGGCGCGGTCGATGCGGGGCAGGTCCTGCAGGACCGGCCGGCCGGCGCCAAGGTTGAGGTGGCCGACCTCGCTGTTGCCCATCTGTCCGGCCGGCAGGCCGACCGCTTCCCCCGACGCCGCCAGCCGGCAGTGTGGCCAGTGTGCCAGGAGCGCCCTCCAGGTGGGCATCGGGGCCACCGCCGTGACACCGGTGGCAGGGTCGTCGGAGATGCCGAAACCGTCGAGGACGACGAGGACGATCGGACGCGGGCGAAAGGCCATGACGGCGCGCGCGGGGTCAGCCGGCGGCCGCGGCGGCGCGCTCCCGGACGAACCGCGTCAGCAGCTCGCGCAGGTCCGGCTTCGTCGTCTCGTCCAGCTCGTAGCGGACGCGCATCGTCGGCGTGCGCAGGGTCATGACGCGGCGCAGGTCGATCGGCGTACCGACCAGCACGAGGTCGGCCGGCACCGCGTTGATCGTCTGCTCGAGCTCCGCGACCTGGCGCTCGCCGTAGCCCATGGCCGGGATGATCCGGTCGAGATGGCGCCACTTGTCGAAGGTCGCCTTGATCGAGCCGACCGCGTAGGGGCGCGGGTCGACGATCTCGGCCGCCCCGAAGCGCTGGGCGGCCACCACGCCGGCGCCGAAGCTCATCTCGCCGTGGGTCAGCGTCGGCCCGTCCTCGACGACCACCACGCGCTTGCCGCGGACCGCCGCCGCGTCCTCGACGGTCACGGCCGAGCGGGCCAGGATCCGCGTCGCGCGCGGGTTGAGGCGGTCGATGTTCGACTGCACGGTGGCCAGCTGCGCCTCGGTCGCGGAGTCGATCTTGTTGACGACCAGGACGTCTGCCATGCGCAGGTTCGTCTCGCCCGGGTGGTAGGTCGTTTCGTGGCCGGCCCGCAGCGGATCGACCACCACGACGAAGAGGTCGGGCCGGAAGAAGGGGAAGTCGTTGTTGCCGCCGTCCCAGAGGACGACGTCCGCCTCCTGCTCGGCGGAGCGAAGGATCGCCTCGTAGTCGACGCCGGCGTAGACGACGTGGCCGCGGTCGATGTGCGGCTCGTACTCCTCGCGCTCCTCGATGGTGGCGTCCTGGCGGTCGAGGTCGTCGTAGGTGGCGAACCGCTGGTTCACCTGCTGGCGCAGGTCGCCGTAGGGCATCGGGTGGCGGACCACGACGACGCGCTGCCCGAGTTCCCTGAGGACGGTCGCGACGTGCCGGGTCGTCTGGCTTTTCCCCGAGCCGGTGCGCACCGCGCCGATGGCGACGACCGGCTTCGAGCTCCGCAGCATCGTCCTCCGCGGACCGAGCAGCACGTAGTCCGCACCGGTGGCGAGCGCGCGCGAGCCCTGGTTCATGACGTAGACGTGTGGCACGTCGCTGTAGGCGAAGACGATCTCGTCGACGCCGCCGGCCGCGACGGTGACGCGCTCGAGCGCCTCCTCGGCGACGATCGGGATCCCCTGCGGGTAAAGCGGGCCGGCCAGCTCCGGCGGGTAGGTGCGCCCCTCGATGTCGGGGATCTGGGTCGCCGTGAAGGCCACGACCCGGTAGCGGGGGTCGGCACGGTAGACGACGTTGAAGTCGTGGAAATCGCGCCCGGCGGCGCCCATGATCACGACGCGGGTGGGTGCCGGCTCAGCCATTCGATCCTCCCTGCACGCCGGCCCGGGCCCGCGCGGTCAGGGCCGCTCGGGCGACGATGCCGGCCATCTCATCGATCTTCAGGCTGGCCCCGCCGACGAGCGCCCCGTCGATCGATGGCTCAGCCAGGAACTCCCCGATGTTGGCGGCGGTGACGCTCCCCCCGTAGAGGACCGGCACGCGCTCGGCCGCGTCCCTCCAGCCCAGCCGCGCCAGGGCGCGCCGGATCGACCCGGCCATGGCGGCGGCGTCGGCGCCGTGGGCGTTGCGCCCGGTGCCGATCGCCCAGACCGGCTCGTAGGCGATCACCAGCGACTCGGCGACAGCAGGCTCCGGCCCACCCAGCGCCCCGGCGAGCTGCGCGGCCACGACCTCCTCCGCGCGGCCCGCCTGGCGGTCGGCGAGCTGCTCGCCGACCGCCAGGATCGGCCGCAGCCCGTGCTCGAGCGCCCGGCCCACCTTGCGCCCGATCAGCGCGTCGGTCTCCCCGGCATCGCGGCGGCGCTCCGAGTGGCCGCAGATGACCCAGCTGGCGAGGCCCTGGAGCATCGGCGCCGAGACCTCGCCGGTAAAGGGACCCGCCAGCTCGTGGTGGACGTTCTGGGCCCCCACCTCGATCCCGGTCCCCGCCAGCGCGTCGCGCACCGCCGCAAGGCCGACGTAGGGGGGGCAGATGACCCGCGTCACGGCCGGCTCGTCGATGACGGCGGCGATCGCGCCTGCCAGCGCTGCCGCCTCGGCCGCGGTCGTGTGCATCTTCCAGTTCGCGGCGACGATGACCGGGCGCACGGCACCCATCATATCGGCGCCGCTCGCCCGGGTCCCGGGCGCCCCGCCGTCTCGCCGGAGAGCGATCGCCACTCCAACCGTTCGAGTTGCCGCTGCACCGCGGACCGGTGCAGGCCGAGCGCCGTCGCCAGCTCCGCCAGCGTCGCCTCGGGCGCCTCGCGCCGGGCGGCGGCGACGCTCCGCGCACGCGGCGGCAGGGACGGCAGGAGCCCCTCGGCCTCGAGCCGATCGATCGCCTCGATCTGGCGCGCCGCCGCCTGCACCGCACGGGCGAGGTTCGCCGCCTCCGCGTTGAGCGAGCGGTTGAGTTCCCCGCGCAGGGTGCGCGCGACCCGCTGGGCCTCGAGCTGGAGCAGCGAGGCGCTGGCGCCGGCGAGCCGCAGGAAGGTGGCGATCGTCTCCGCGCTCTTCCAGGTGACGACGCCTCGCCCCCGCCGCGCCCGCTGCGAGGCGGGAAGCCCCAGCTCCGCCAGCTGGCCGGTGAGCCGCTTCGCCCGATCGGGCTCGAGCACGAACTCCAGGTGGGTCCGTCCGCCGGCCAGGCTGAGCGAACCGCGCGTCAGGAAGAGGCCGCGCAGGTAGGCGGCCCGGCAGTGCGGCGCCGCCGTCGTCCACGACCAGTACGGCTCGTGGCGGTCGGGGTCGCCCCCGAGACGGACGGCCAGACGCGCCAGCGAGGCCTCGCGCGCGAAGGGCGCCAGCGCCGCCGCTTCGGCGCGCCGGCAGCAACCCCGCGACGGCGCGATCCCCGCCATCTCGGCCCGGATCGCGACGACGAGGTCGCGCTCCGCGGCCGCGCTCACGCGGTGCGGGCTGCCCGACGCGCCGGCGCGGGCGTGGCGTGCTCGCGGTGGATGCGCAGCAGCGCCGCGGCCAGAAGGTGCGGGTCGTGGTGGTGCGCGTTCTCCGGGTCGACGATCGCCTGCAGGACGAGGAGCGTGTCCCGGGCCTCCTCGGGCGGCCAGTCGAGCCGGACCGGTTCGGACGTGTCGCCCGGAGCGCGGCGGGCCGACAGGTCGTTGTTGGCGAGGACGACACCGGCGATCCCCGCCCCGGCATGGGCCTCCAGCGCGGCGAGGTGGTCGGCCAGGTCGTAGCCGGCCGTCTCGCCCTCCTGCGTCGCCACGTTGCAGACGTAGACGACCGGCCCGGCCGCGGCATGGACGGCCGCCCCGATCGCCGGGATGAGCAGGCTCGGCAGGATGCTCGTGTAGAGGCTGCCCGGCCCGATGACGATCAGGTCCGCGCCCCGGATCGCCGCCAGCGCCTCCTCGGCGGCGGGAGCCTCCTCGGGCGTCAACCAGACGCGCCGGACACCGCTCGTGCGCGCGATCGCCGATTGCCCGTCGAGCCGTCGTCCATCGGCCAGCTCGGCGTGGAGCGTGAGCGGGACGGCGCTCGCGGGGACGACCTGGCCGCGCACGGCGAGAACCCGGTTGGTCTGGCGAACCCCTTCCTCGAAGTCGCCTTCCACCGCGCTCATGGCGGCGATCAGCAGATTGCCGAAGCTGTGGCCGGCGAGACCCCGGTCGGCGTCCGAGTCGGGGAAGCGGTACTGCAGGAGCCGCGTCATCAGCGGCTCGGCATCGGCCAAGGCGGCGATGCAGTTGCGGATGTCGCCGGTCGGAGCGATCCCGTACTCGGCACGCAGCTTGCCCGAGGACCCCCCGTCGTCGGCCACGGTCACCACCGCGGTCAGGTTGGAGGTGTATTCCTTCAGCCCCCGCAGCAGGATGGAGAGGCCGGTACCGCCCCCCATCGCCACGATCCGCGGCCCGCGGGCCAGCAACCTGCGCTGGTAGATCACCTCGCCGAGCGGCTCGTCGCGCGGCGCGAACGGCACGACCAGGACGCGCACGACGCGCAGGAACCCGACGACGAGGAGGACGAGGCCGAGGCCGCCCAGGATCAACCCGCGCAACCCGTAGGGAAGGAACTGCAGCGTGAGCAGCCACAGGACGGCCTGCAGCGGACCCTCGACCGCGACGTCCCGGTAGACCTGGCGGAGCAGGAGGGCACCGGCCAGGGCGAGGAGCATCTCGCCCAGGAAGACGACGGCGAGCCAGCGCTTGACCCCCATGCCGGGCGTGAGCCAGCGGCGCAGGTTCACGTCAGGCGCGTTCCAGTTCGCGGTGGAAGACGGCGACGGGACCGCGGTCGGCGGCGCGAAGCCGCCGCGCCAGTTCCTCGGCGATCACGATGCTGCGATGGTAGCCGCCGGTGCAGCCGAGGGCGATGGTGAGGCGCGTCCTGCCCTCAGCCACGTAATGCGGGATGGTGAAGTCGAGGAACGCGGCGATCATGTCGAGGAAGCGCCCGGCGCCCGGCTGGCCCAACACGAACGCGCGGACCGCCTCGTCGAGACCCGACTGCCCGCGCAGGTCCTCCTCGTAGTAGGGGTTGCGCATGAAGCGGACGTCGTAGACCAGGTCGGCCTCCAGCGGGATCCCGTGCTTGTAGCCGAAGCTGATCAACTGGAGGGCGATCCGGTCGGGCCCGACCTCCTCCTCGAGCGCCACCACCACCCGTTCGCGCAGCTCGCGGTGGGAGAGGTCGGAGGTGTCGATGATGATCGTCGCCTCGTCACGGATCTCCGCCAGGATCCGCCGCTCCTCGGCGATCGCCGCCGCCACGCTCCGTTGCGCGGGACCCTCTCCGGAGAGTGGATGGCGATGACGCGTCTCGCTGAACCGCCGGATCAGGATCTCGTCGCGCGCCTCGAGGAAGAGGACCTCGGGCCGGATGCCGCGCCCCTCCAGCGCGCCCTCCATGGCGGCGAAAGCGACCGGGGCGTCCCCGGCGCGCACGTCCACGACGATGGCCACGCGCTCGAAGCGGCCGGGCTCGCTGGAGATCAGCTCGGCCAGATCGGTCAGGAGCTCGCCGGGCAGGTTGTCGACGCAGACGTAGCCGATGTCCTCGAGGAGCTTGGCGACCGTCGTCTTGCCGGCGCCCGAGAGGCCGGTGATGGCGACGACGCGCGGCGTGCCCGGTCGCTCCGTCACCGCGCCGTCCTCGGTCAGTGCCCGCGCCAGCGCACGAGCAGGATCGTCAGCTCGTAAAGTCCGTACATCACCGCGCCGAGCGCGAACGGCGAGACGAGGTCGCCGCCGGGCGTCGCGATCGCGGCGAAGATGGCGATGCCCAGGAGGACGTAGCGCCGGCTGGAGCGGAGCCGCGACGAGGTGAGGATGCCCGCCTCGGCCAGCAGGACGACCACGATGGGAAACTGCATCACCAGCCCGAAGGCCAGGAACATCGTGCTGATGAAACCGAAGTACTCGCTGGCGCTGATGAAGGGCTCGATGATGTCCTTGGCCGAGAAGCTGACGAGGAACTGGACCGCGTACGGAAGGACGACGTAGGCGACGGCCACGCCAAGGGCGAAGAAGGCGAGCGAGAACGGGACCCACGGGCGCGCCAGGCGCCGCTCGTGGGGCGTCAGGCCCGGCGAGATGAAGCGCCAGCCCTGGAAGACGATCATCGGCATCGCCACCACGATGCCGAAGACCAGGGCGACCTTGAGCTGCACGAAGAAGGCGTCGCCCAGGCCGGTGTAGATGAGCCCCTTGCCGGTCTGCGCCCGGAGGGGAGCGATCAGGATCTTCAGAATGTCGAGGGCGAAGTAGAAGCCGACCGCCGTCCCCGCCGCCACGAAGAGGATGGAGATGACGACGCGGCGCCGGAGCTCGGTGAGGTGCTCGACGAGCGTCATGACCGCCGCCTCCGGCGCCGGGGAGGGACCGGCGGGTTCGGGCACGGTCGGAAGTTCCTCGCGCTGGCCCCCGAGCGGGGCGCGCGGGATCAGCGCATCGGCGTCAGCCACGGCGCGTCATGCGCCGCGCGCTATTGGGGCGCGCCGCTGGCCGCGTCGGTCGGAACGGACGCGGACTGGTTCGGGACCGGCTGGTCAGCGAGCGTGTTCGGTCGGGGCGCCGGCGACGCATCGAGCTTGGTCGCCTCCTGGACGTCGGTCGCCGCCTTGCGGAACTCGCGGATGCTCTTGCCCAGCGCCGCGCCGACATCGGGCAGCTTGCCCGGCCCGAGGATCAGGAGCGCGATCACCAGGATGATGATCAGCTCGACGGGACCGATATTCGGCATCGGGGATCGATCACCTCACTGCGGTGGCGCCGCATTCTAGCACGCGCAGGCGGTCCCTCCAGGCGCCCGCGGCGGCGGCGATCGCCGCTGCGGGATCGGCCGCGGAGCCACCGGATGCCGCCCCCGCGACGCCGCGGGAGACGTTGACCAGGAGCCCACCGCAGGGCATCGCCCCGGCCGTACCGGCTCGCGCCGGCCCCGCGGCGAGAGTGGCCCCCAGGTCGCCGCCCTGGGCGCCGAGCCCGGGTACGAGGAAGGCGAGCTCCGGAGCGATGGCGCGGATCGCGGCGATCTCCCCGGGAGCGGTCGCCCCGACGACGAGGCCGACCGTCCCGAAGCGCGCGCCCCAGGTCGCGGCTCGCCGCGCCACGCGGGCATGGAGCGGTTCGGCGGGCGCGTCATCTTCGGCCTTGACGACCAGATCCTGGAACTCGCCCGCGCCCGGGTTCGAGGTCCGGCAGAGGACGTAGACGAAGCGGTCGGAACGGCCCATGAACGGCTCGAGTGCGTCGGCGCCGAGGTAGGGGCTGGCGGTCACCGCGTCGGCGCCGAGCGCGTCGAACAGCGCCGCCGCCTGGCGCGCGGCCGTCGTCCCGATGTCGGCGCGCTTGGCGTCGACGATGACGGGGACCTCCGCCGGCACGGCGGTGCGGACGCGCTCGAGCGCGGCGATCCCGGGCGAGCCGAACGCCTCGAAGAAGGCGAGGTTCGGCTTGAAAGCGGCGGCGTAGGGCGTGGCCGCCTCGACGACGAGCCGGGCGAAGCGCTCGATGCCGGCCACCCCGGACGCGAAGCCGGCCGGCAGGGCGGCCGGGTCGGGATCGAGGCCGACGCAGAGAACACCGCCGCTCCGCCGGATGCTGGCTCCCAGCCGCGCCAGGTAGCCTGCGGCCCCGGCGCTCACGGCGTCGCCCCGGGCGAAGGCGTGCCGGCGGCACCCGTGGCGGACGGCGCCGGCGAGGCGGTCGGTGGCGGCGCGGGGCTCGGGCTCGGCAGCAGCTCCGGCGGGACGAACCACGACGGCCGTGACGTCCCGTCGAGACCCGAGTCCTCGGTGATCGCCAGCCGCTCATCCACAGCGAAGCCCGGGCCGCTCCCGGTCAGCGTCACCATCGCCAGGTCGATCACCCGTCCCGCGGCGTGCAGGTAGGCTACCGCATCGCCCGCCGGCGACCAGGCGGGTGCCCAGCTCAGCCCGTCGTCGGTCAGCTGGAGCAGCTCATCGCCGGTCTTGGCGTCGAGGATGACGACGTCCCGGCCGTTGCCGCTGGCGCGCACGGCCGCCAGGAAACGGCCGTCCGGCGACCAGCTCGGCTGGCTGTATCCCGCGGCGGTGATCGCCCGCCAGTGGTTGGTCGCCGGCACCCAGATGTAGATCTGCGGCGCCGGGTCGCTGCCGTCGCGCCCGTGGTGGGTGAAGGCGAGGACCGCGCCGTCGCTCCGCCAGGCCGGGTCGGCGTGGCCGAGCGTCGGGACGCTGGGGACGGCGATCCGCACCGGTTCTCCTCCGGCGGCCGGGATCAGCTGGACGACCGTGTCGCTGCGCAGCGGCTCGGGAGCGTCGCTGATGACGGCGACCTGGCGGCCATCCGGGGCCGGCGCAGGCTGCAGGTACCAGGCGTGGTAGGTGTAGCGGTTCCCCGGCCCGAACCGGTAGAGGCTCTCCTGCACCACCTCGCGGCCGCTCCCGTCCGGATGCATCCGCACGATGACCGGGTAGCGCAGGTAGAAGCGGACCGGACCGCTGACGTCGGGGACGCGGACGTCCTCGCGGTCCCTCGTCTCCACCAGGTAGATCCAGGAGCCGCCGGCGCTCCAGGCCGGGCTCGAGTCGCGACCGCCGGTCGACAGCCGCGTCACCTTCTCGCCGCTCGCCATCCAGACGTTGCCGGCCTTGGCGAAGAGGATCGAGCCGACCACGTTCGTCTTCGGCACCGGGTTGACGATCACCGGGTCGGGCGTCCGCACGGGCCCACCGGGCGCCGGCGATCCGCCGCCTCCACCGCCACCCGCGGGCGGACCGAGCCACGGCAGGCGGCCGGTGAAGAGAGCGAGTGTCATCGCCGCCGCCACGAGCAGCCCGAGCGCCGAGAGACCGGGGGCGATCCAGCGGCGTTCGAAGCGGAAGCCGGCGGGGCCGGGGCCGCGGCCGCTCCCGGACGCCTGGCGCCGCCCACCCGCCTGGCGGAGGCCGCCCTCGTTCACGGCCTCATCTCCGACGCCACGGCCGGCGTCGCGGCCGCCGCCGGCATCGGCCGCTGCAGGCCGGACGTCGCCGCGTCGCGGATCTCGAGCTGCAGCGATTCGAACCCGCCGAAGCTCCGGCTGGCCAGCCGGCCGACCACGTCGAGCCGGTCGCCGGGCGCCACCGCCCCGGCCAGATCGGGACGCCCGAAGGCGATCCCGTCGAGCACCTCGAGCCCCTTGCGCAGCGTCAGCTGCGTGTGGCCGCCGTTGGCGGCACGGACGCGCACCACCTCGACACCCAGGACGGCGAGGAGCGGGTCGGGGTTGCCCGGGCCGGTCGGGGCCAGGAGCGACAGCTCGCGCAGGAGCCGGTAGTCGATCTCCGCGGCGGAGAGCGCGAGGTCGACCCGCAGCGGCGGGCGGGGATCGATCGGGCCGGCGGCCGCGACCAGCGCCCGGAACCGCTCCCGGAACGCCGGCCAGGCTTCCTCCGCGACGCTGCAGCCAGCCGCCGCGGCATGGCCTCCGAAGCGCTCGAGCAGGTGGCCGCAACCCTCCATGGCGCTCGCCAGGTCGACACCGCCGGCGCTCCGCGCGGAACCCCGCCACGGCTCGACCAGCGTCGAGACGACCAGGGCGGGGCGGCCCGCGTCCTCGGCCAGCCGGCCGGCCAGGAGACCGATGATGCCGACCGGCCAGGGCCCGGCGACCGCCACCGCGGGTGGGTCGGGTTCGAGAGCGGCGGCCGCCCGCGCCGTCTCGAGCGCGGCGGCGAGCAGCGCCCGGCGCTCGTCGTTGGCGGCTTCGAGCTCTCCCGCCAGCGCCTCGGCCTCCGCCGGGTCGGTCGCCAGCAGGAGGCGAGCGGCCACCTCGGCGTCGCCGACCCGCCCGGCCGCGTTGATCCGCGGAGCGACGACGAAGGCGAGCGCCTCGAGGTCGACGCGCTCCGGCGCCAGGCCGGCGCGGCCAAGGAGCGCGGCGAGACCGGGGCGTGCGGCCGTCCGGATCCGCTCCAGCCCGAGCCGGGCGATGGCCCGGTTCTCGCCGGCGACCGGCGCCACGTCGGCGATCGAGCCGATGGTCGCCAGGTCGGCGAGATCGAGCGCTCGGCGGGCTCCCCCCGCGAGCGGCGCGAGGAGTAGCTGGGCGACCTTGAAGGCGACTCCCGCGCCGGAGAGCTCCCGGTCAGGGTAGGTGGCATCGTGGCGGTGCGGATTGACGACGGCGACCGCCTCCGGCAGGTCTGCCGGGGTGTGGTGGTGGTCGGTGATGACGACGTCGATGCCGAGCGCCGCGGCGGCGGCGACCTCCGCGTGGCTGGTGGTCCCCGTGTCGGCGGTCAGGATGAGCGTGCGCCCCTCGGCCGTCGCCTGCTCGACCGCCTGCAGTGAGAGGCCGTGGCCCTCCCGGACCCGCGACGGCACGTACGGGTGCGTCTCGAGCCCCCGCGCGCGCAGCGCCTCGACCAGGATCGCCAGGCCGGTCAGGCCGTCGGCGTCGAAATCGCCGAAGACGAGGACGCGCTCGCCGCGCCCGACGGCCCGGTCCACCCGGGACACCAGGCGCGCGGCGTCGGGGAGGAGGCCGGGATCGTGGAGGCCGGCCTCGGGTGGGCCGAGGAAGGCGGCCAGCGCGGCGGCGCTCCCGTGACCGCGGGCCACCAGCAGCTCGAGGAGCCGCCGGCTGAGGCCCCGCGCCGCCTGCGACGCCGCCAGCGCCGGGTCGACGACCACCGGCGGCGGGAACTGCCAGCGGCGCTGGGGCTGCAGCATGGCGCTCAGGATGCCACGCCCGGCTTCGCCGCGACTGCGCGGCGCCCCTCCCTCACGCCCCGCGGCGAGCCGCGATCCGGCGGGCGCGCCGTCCCGCCTCCCACTCGTGCCAGGTGACGAGGAGCGCGCTCGCGTTGAAGATCGAGGAGTACGTCCCCGACAGGATCCCGATCAGCAGGGCGAGCACGAAGTAGCGGATCGCTTCGCCGCCGAACAGGAGGAGCGCGAGGAGCGTGAGAAGGACGGTCATCGAGGTGTTGATCGACCGGCCGAACGTCTGCAGGATGCTGTGGTTGACGATCGCGGCGAACGGCTCGCCGGCATGACGGGCACGGTTCTCGCGGATCCGGTCGAAGACGACGATCGTGTCGTGGACGCTGAAGCCGATCACCGTCAGCATCGCCGTCACGAAGAGGGCGTCGACCTGGACGTCGAAGAGGGTGCCCAGGATGGCGAAGATGCCGACCACCACGACGACGTCGTGGACCAGGGCGCCGATGGCGGTGACGCCCATCTTGACGTCCTTGAAGCGGAAGGCGATCCAGAGCAGGATCCCGAGCGACCCGAGCGCCAGCAGCTGGAGCGCCTGGAGCGTCAGTTCCTCGCTGATCACCGGTCCGACCGTCGTCGTCTGGCGGACCGCCTCGATCGGACCGAGCTGCGCCTGCAGGGCGCGCGCCAGGTCGCCGATCCTGCCTTCGGTGGGGACGATCCCCGGCGTGGGACTGGGGGTCGGTGTCGGCGCGGGCGTCGGGCTCGGGCTCGGGCTCGGCGACGGCGATGGGCTCGGGGTCGGCGATCCGCTCGGGGTCGGGCCTCCGCTCGGCGTCGCCGTGGCGCTCGGGCTCGAGGTGGCGGTCGGCGTGGGCGGGACCGTGGGTGCCGGCGTCGGCGTCGGGGCCGTCTCGATCAGGCCGATCGGCTTCGTCCGGATCAGGAGGTAGTCGTCCGACGTGCTCACCACGGTCGAGTCGGCCAGCCCCTGCGCGGCGAGGACCGTCTTGACCTGGGCAGGCGTGACGCCTCGGTCGGCGAAGCGGACCTCCCAGAGCGTCCCGCCGGTGAAGTCGATCGAGAACTTGAGCCCGGCACTGCTGCCCGCGAACGGCGTCAGCAGGATGAAGACGAGCCCCGGAACGACGATGAGCGCGCTGAAGAGGTAGAACCAGCGGCGCTTGCCGATGACGTCAAACACGGGAGCGCGCCTGCCCGCCCCGGCCGGTCGCCGCGGGCACGGCGATGAACTCGTCCGGCCCCACGCCGAAGTACCGGTGCCGCTGGGCCCAGCTCCGGCGGACCACGAAACGGAGCACCGTGCGACTGAGCGAGACGGCCGTGAACATGCTCGTCAGCACGCCGACGATCAGCACCAGGGCGAAACCCTTGATGACGCTTGAGCCGAACCACCACAGGATGGTGGCCGTGATCAGGCTCGACACGTTCGAGTCGAAGATCGAGTTCCAGGCCCGGTTGAAGCCGGCCTCGACGGCCGCGTAGAGGCTCTTCCCGGAACGGAGCTCTTCCTTCGTCCGCTCGAAGATCAGGATGTTGGCGTCGACCGCCATGCCGACCGAGAGGACGAAGGCGGCGACACCGGCAAGCGTCAGCGTCACCGGGATCAGCCGGAAGACGGCCAGCACGACGAGCGTGTAGTAGACGAGGGCGATGACGGCGACCAGCCCCGGGAGCCGGTAGTAGACGAGCATGAAGACGAAGACGGTGCCGATCCCGATGAGGCCGGCCAGGAGGCTCTGCTTGAGGAAGTCGAGCCCCAGCGTCGCGCCGATCTCCTGGCTGAAGACCTCCTTGACCGGGTACGGCAGGGCGCCGAACTGGAGGACGGTCACCAGGTCCTTCTGCTCGGCGGCGGTGAAGTCGCCGCTGATCTGGCCGTCGCCGCCGGTGATCGGCTCGCGGATATAGGGCGCCGAGACGACCGTCCCGTCGAGGACGATGGCGAAGAAGTGGTTGACGTTGGCCGACGACCACTCGGCGAAGAGCGTCTTGGCCTGGTCCTTGAGCGTGAAGGAGACGGCGCGCTCGTTGGTGTCGGTCCGGAAGACGGGGTTGGCGCTGGAGAGCTGCTCGCCGCTGAAGAGGACCGGCAGGGTCGGGTCGATCTTCTGCCCCTTGCCGGGAGGCGCCTCTGGGCCCGGCGTTGCCTGGGTCCCGTACCGTTCGGCCGGGAGCGGCACG
Source organism: Chloroflexi bacterium GWC2_73_18 (assembly GCA_001794945.1). Classification (GTDB taxonomy): domain Bacteria; phylum Chloroflexota; class Limnocylindria; order Limnocylindrales; family CSP1-4; genus GWC2-73-18. The sequence goes on along the minus strand of MGMJ01000112.1, from coordinate 26,299 downwards.
AAGTCGAGCCGTCCCGTCGAGCCGACCAGCCGGCGGACCGCCTCGGGGTCGCTGACGCCCGGCATTTCGACGACGATCCGGTCGGTCCCCTGCGTCTGGACGATCGGCTCGCCGACCCCGGACGCGTTGACGCGTCGCTCCATGATCTCCCGGATCGTGTTCAGCTTCCCGGAATCGGGCAGCGGCTGGCCGGGCGCGACGACGACCTGGTACTCGACGCGCGAGCCGCCTTGGAGATCGAGCCCCAGCTTCGTCTCGATCAGGTTCCCGGTCAGCGGGTTCGTCACCTGCGCGATCAGGATCCCCGGGACGAAGACGACGAAGGCCGCGGCCAGCCCGACGACGGTGACGATCAGGGGGAAGATGCGGCGCATCGCCGCGGGATGATACCAGCCCCGGGGGTCGCGCTCCGGTCGAGCCTACGCCTCGAGCACCGCCTTGATCCGCGCCGCCAGCGCCGGCCCGATCCCCGGCACCGCCGCGATCTGCGCCACCGGCGCCTCGCGGACCCGCCTGGTCGAGCCGAATACGCGGAGCAGCGCCCGCCGCCGGGCCGGCCCCACGCCGGGCACCTCGTCGAAGGCCGAGCGGACGGCCTGCTTCGCGCGGAGGCGACGGTGGTAGCCGATGGCGAAGCGGTGCGCCTCGTCACGCAACCGCTGGACCAGGTAGAGCGCGGGCGAGTCGGGCGGCAGGACGATCGGCCCGGGACGGTCGGGGGTGAAAAGCTCCTCGCGCTCCTTCGCCAGCGCCGCGACCGGCAGATCGCGTAGCCCGATCTCCGCGAGCACCTCGACCGCCACGGAGAGCTGGCCCCGGCCGCCGTCGATCAGCACCAGGTCGGGCATCCGCCAGCGCAGCTCCTCCTCGGCCCCCTCGTCGCCGGTCCGCGCCCGCCGGAAGCGGCGGTGGAGCACCTCCCGGTGGCTGGCGTAGTCGTCGGGGCCGCGCACGCCCTGGATGCGGAAGCGGCGGTACTCCCCCGTGCGCGGCCGCCCGTCCTCGAAGACGACCATCGACCCGACGGCGTTCGTGCCCCCGATGTTGCTGATGTCGTAGCCCTCGATCCGCGCCGGCGGCACCGCCAGGCCGAGCGCGTCGGCCAGCTCCACCAGGGCGGTCCGCGTCTTCCCCTCGTCGGCGAGCCAGCGCGCCTGCTCGCGCGCCAGGTGCTCTGCGGCGTTGCGGGTCGCCAGGGCGACGAGCTGGCGCTTCTCGCCGCGCAGCGGGACGCGAAGGCGGACCGGCCCGCCCCGCCGCCCGGCGAGATAGGCCGACAGTTCCACGGCCTCCGGCAGGCCGAGCGGCAGCAGCACGGCGCGGGGGACGCTCGAGGCGGCGGCGTAGTACTGCTTCACGAAGGCGGTCAGCAGGTCGATCTCCGAGGCACCCTGCACATTTTCCAGCAGGAAGACGTCCCGGCCCACCATCTTGCCGTCGCGCACCGCGAAGAGCTGCACCGCCGCCGCGCCCTCCTGGTGCGCCAGGCCGAGGATGTCCTCCTCGGTCCGCGCGTGGGCGGCCATCTTCTGCGACTCCATCGTCCGCTCGATCGAGCGCACCTTGTCGCGCAGGACGCCGGCGCGCTCGAACTCGAGCCGCCCGGCCGCCTCCTCCATCTGCACGGTGAGGGCACGCACGACGGCTCCCTGGCGCCCCTCGAGGAAGAGGATCACCTGCTCGACGTCGCGCCGGTAGGCCGCCTTCGAGATCGCCCCGATGCAGGGGCCCTGGCAGCGCTTGATGTGGTAGAGGAGGCAGGGCCGCGGCAGCGCCCGCTCGCCGTCGCGGATCGGGATGGTGCAGGTGCGGAAGGGGAAGAGCCGGCGGATCAGGTTCATCGCCTCGTCGACCGAGGAGGCCGAGGCATATGGCCCGAAGTAGCGGCTCCCGTCGGCCGGCAGCCGGCGCGTCCGCTCGACCCGCGGGAAGTCGTCGGCCAGGGTGATCTTGATGAACGGGTAGCTCTTGTCGTCCTTGAGCCGCACGTTGAAGCGCGGCTGCGTGCGTTTGACCAGGTTCGCCTCGAGGAGGAGCGCCTCGGAGACGGAGTCGGTCAGCGTGTACTCCACCTCGGCGACGCGGTCGAGCGCCGACTCAATGCGGAGCGCCTCGGCCGGGCGGCGCTTCTGCCAGTAGCTCCGCACGCGGAGCCGCAGCGACTGGGCCTTGCCGACATAGAGGACGGTGCCGCGGGCGTCACGGAAGAGGTAGACCCCGGGCCGGTCGGGCAGGCGCCGGAGGGTCGCCTCGAGCTGGGGCGTCACGGGCCGATTGTAGAGGTGGGAGCGGCGCGAGCTGCCTGCGAAGGGCCCCCGCGACCGGACCACGCCGGGGGGCCACCGCGAGGCGACTGACCTTGAGCCCTCAGGTCAGGCGATCTCGTCACCTGCTTCGCTGCCAAGCGTCGGGGCCCGTTTGGACTCCGACTCTCGTCACCTGCTTCGCTGCCGAGCGTTGCGGCCCTTTTGGACTCCGACTCTCGTCACCTGCCTCGCTATCAAGCATCACGGGCCAAGCGCTGGTCGCCGAGCCTCTGCGGCCGCTGTCTGCGAGCGTGTGCCGACCTCCCCCGAGCGTGCGCCCACGCCGACCCTGGCGCGCCTCACCCGCTGGCGGACCGTAAGGCTCCCCGAGCGAGCAGATGACGAGAACAAGAGGCCGGAGAACCTCGCCCTGGTCGGCGTCGCGAGCCATCGCAGGGCGGCCCGCCCGCGAAGCGGAAACGCGGTCTCGAACAGCGCGGCATGGGCCTCGACGATCCGCCGCGCGGTCCGCCCCTCGCCGACGACAAGGAGCCGCCCGACGCCCAGTACCTCCCAACCGAACCGGCGCGCGACCACGGGTGCCAGCCGAACCTTCCGGTCGAGGACCATCAGCGTCGCCTGGAGGTCGCCGAACGCCGACTTGACCTCGACCACGAGCAGGAGGTGCTCGACGGGATGCCAGGCGAGGATGTCCATGGATCCGCGCTCACCGCGGATCTCGAAACTGACCTCCGTCTCGACGAGCCAACCGGCCCGGACCAGTCGTCTCACCGTATCGTCGACCAGCGCCGCGTGGGCGCTGTCGAGGAGACGATCGATCGCTGCGCCATGCCAGTCCACGCGGACGTCCACGCGAGCCTCCAGCGCACGACCGATTCGCTCGATCGCATCGAGCCGGAGCTCCGCGGCCCGACCGCGTTCCAGCAGCGACACGGCGGATCGCGAGACACCCGCCTTCGAGGACAGATCTATCTGCCGCCAGCCGAGTCGGTGCCGCAGGATGCGAACGGATCGACCGAGGCGGACGGAGTCCACAGCCACAGAGGATGACCCGGCGCGCTCACCTGCCGCTTATCCCGGGCGAGTGAAGCCCCCGTGAATGGCACCCCGGCAGCCTGTGGTCGTGCTTGACAGACTGGCGCCCGATCAGCGGGCCGCGGTGGACTCGACTTCGACGACCTGGTCGGCCGGGCGCTCCAGCTGCTCGAGAACGACGCCGCGCTGCTGGGCCACTGGCAGCGGCGTTGCGCGCACCTCCTTGTCGACGAGGTGCAGGACGTCGACCGGAGCCAGCTCGACCTGGCCGTCCTCCTCGCCGGGGCCGAGCGGCGGATCTTCCTGGTCGGCGACGCCGACCAGACGTCGTTCGCATCCGGCACAGGTTGCACGGCCGGGTCAGGGGACCGCCTGGACCCCCGCCTGTACGAAATCCCCATCGAAGGCAAAGGCCGCGTCGATGCCTGCGCGGCGCAATCGCCGGCCGAAGGTGACGCGATCAGGGAGAGAAACGGCTCGCGACGGTGCCGCGACGAGGGCCGCAGCCGCGGCGGCGCGGGTTGTGTGACAGCAGCCATGTCTGCTGCGGATCGCCACGGCAGATGAGGACTGCGTGGCGAGGTGATCCCGGTCCTGACGGTCAAGCAACGAGTACCGGGCCCGAGGAACGCTGCCGCCTCCTCGGAAACCGTCGCGGACGACGCAGCCGCCGTGCACGCGACGATGCTGCCGTGCCCCGACAGTCAGGGAGTCCGCATCTGCTTCAGGGTCGGGTAGGGCGCGACGCTCTGAGTGTCACGCCTGGACCCGGCAGCACAGCCGGGCGGACAGTGTCCCCCGGGGCCAAGGCGTGCTTCACGGCCGGTCTGGTCCAGTCGTCGCGGTCGACTCCAGCACCTGCTGCGCCTTCGCGGTCCACCACGGAGCGGGGATCGCTGCCAGCCGCTCGACGGCCGCGCGGGCGCGCAGCCGCGCCTCGGAGGCGTCCCCGCGTGCCAGGGCGAGGCGTGCGGCGAAGATATCGACGGTCCCGCGAGCCAGGTCGCTCATGTCGGGATGGGACCAGAAGGCCTCCATCCGCCGCACCGCCTCGGCGACCCCGTCCAGCTCGCCCGCGTCCGACCATGCCTTGAGCACCCGCTCGACGGCCAGCAACCAGCTCGCGCCCGCGGGTAGGGTATCGAAGGAGTGGAGACGCGGCTCGACCTCCGGGACGTAGGGCTCTCCGGCGCCCAGGTCGGCGACATGGAGGTCCAGCGCGGGACGCATGATCCGGGCGTACGGCGAATCCGGGAACGCGCCCGACTGCGCCGAGTTGAACGCGACGAGACGCACCGCCGGACCCCGATCGCCGCGAGCCTGCGCGATGGGGATCAGCACGAAGTAGGTCCGCACAGCCGCGCGGCGGTAGCTGTACCGCTCCGCGATCGCCAGGGCGCGCTCGCAGGCCGCGACGGCCCCGTCGAGGTCGCCCGCGACCACCAGCGCCTCGGCCCGCGCGTAGTCGTTCCATGCCATCTCCTCGCTCAGGCCTCGCGCCTCGGCGATCGCTCCGGCATCGGCGAGCAGCGCCAGCGCCTCGGTCGGCCGCCGGTCGCTGAGCGCGACCGCACGGTTGTGGATTGAGCTGATGACGGGCCGCCAGTCTCCGAGCTCCCTGGCCATCGCCTCCGCCGGCGCCTGGTACGGGTCAGGCCGGCCGAGCTCCTGGTCCACGAGGCTGAGCTCCTGCATCGCCGCCAGCTCGAGGCGCCGGTCGCCCGCCCCTCGCGCGATGGCGAGCGCCTCCTCGAGGCGGACCGTGGTGTCGCCTTCGGTCTCGGCATGCTCGGCGGCGGCCGCCAGGAGCAGCAGGCGGGCTCGGGCGCCGTCGGGTCTCCCATCGGGGGCATCGCCGATCTCGGCGAGGCCGTGCTCCGCGAGGTGCTGGGCGTCGAGGAATCGAAGCTGCTCGCGCCACGCGCGGCCCAGGTGCCACGTCGCCTCGGCCAGGCCAGAGCGCGCGCCTGTGCGGTCCTCGACGCGCGGGCTCGTGCGAAGGATGGAGCGATACGTCTCTGCCGCCTCCTGGAGCCAGCGCCCGGCCTCGTCCTTGTCCCCACCCACGCTCAGGACCTCGCCCATGCGCGTGAGGCGTCGCGCGCGATCGAGCGACGGACCCGTCGATGTGAGCGCGAGGGCACGCCGGTACAGCTCCGCCCCGGATCCGACCGCCGTGAGCCGCACGGCCCGGTCGGCGCCGCGCTCGAGCCACTCGGCGGCCAGCGCGGCGGCCGCGCCACGGTCGAGGTCGGCGTCGACCTCGGCCGCGAGGGCAGGGACCGATGACAGCGCGGCCTCGTAGTGGCCGCCGATGACGTCGGCCAGGTCGCCCGAGTGCTGGCCCGCTGCCCGCTCGAGCCACCGCGCGAGCCGAACGTGGAGTCGCGCGCGCTCGGCCCGCGCCAGGGACGCGTAGCCGGCATCGCGCAGGAGCGCGTGGCGATAGGCGAAGAGGTCGCCCTGGATGGGGTCCGGCCGCGGACCGGAGACTATCGCCGTCTCGATGAGCCGGGCCAGCGCGGGCTCGGGCTCCGTGACGCCGAGGGACGGGAGCGCTGCACCCGGGAACTGGCGCCCCGATACGGACGCGTTCCGGACCACGCCGCGCGCGGGCCCCGGGAGGTCGTCGATCTGCGCGGCGTAGACGGCCTGCACCGTGGTGGGGACGGTCACCATCGCCGCCGGGACGGTGAGGCGCCATGTGCCATCGGAGTCGACTGCCAGCGTGCCGACGGCGATCCAAGTGCGGATCAGCTCCTCGATGAACAGGGCGTTGCCGTCCGACCGCTCGGCGAGCGATGCGAGCAGGTCGTCCGGCAGCACGTCGCCGATCAGCGTGCGGACCAGTCGTGACGCGTCCCCCGTCGCCAGCGGCGGCAGCTCGAACCGCTCGGCGGCAGAGAGCGACTTGCTGCCCTCGAGAAGCGACGGCCGGGTCGCGGCCAGGACCAGACGACGGCCGCCTCCGAGCACCGCACGCCGGCCGGCCTCATCGAGGACCGCCAGCAGATCGGGCCCGGCCCAGTGCAGGTCCTCGGCGATCCACAGGAGGGCGCGCCCCGCGGCAAGGGCATCGAGCCCGTCGAGCCAGGCGGCCGCTCGCCGCCGGGGATCCTCCTCGTCGCCGGCGGAGGGTCCCGTGCCGGCGATGGAGAGGAGCGCGTCCGCGACCACGGCCGCACGAGCCGGCGCGAGCACGCCCGAGGAAACGAGCCGTCGTTCCAGGTCGGCCCGCTCCGGCACATCGCCGGCCCGCGAACCGAGAGCCGCACCGAGCAGTTCGACGAGGGCGTCGAACGGACCACCCTCCGGCCGCAGACGCGTGCCCCAGACATCGTCGGCGAGCCCCTCCGCAAGTGCAGCACTGCCGACCTCGGTCACGAACCGGCTCTTGCCGACCCCCGGCGGTGCGACCACCAGCAACAGGCGAGAGGAGCCTGCCTGAAGGGTGCTCAGGGCCTCCCGAACGGCCGCCAACTCCCGTTCGCGACCGACCAGCGGGGCGTGG
>MGMJ01000112.1:0-19464 GCA_001794945.1 Chloroflexi bacterium GWC2_73_18 | reverse complement strand
CGGCTCGGCCTTGCCCTTCAGCTCGATGGCCCGGGCGGGAGCGACGTCCACGACACCCGCCACGGCGAAGGCCGTGCCCTCACCCAGGAGCACGCCTCCCTCCGGAGCCGCCGCCTGGAGCCGGGCCGCCGTGTTGACCGTATCGCCGGTGACCCGGCCCTCGTCCGGCCCCGTCGCCGCGTAGGCGACCTCGCCGGTGTTGATGCCGACCCGGAGGCGCAGCCGGCCCTCGTCGAGCCCGACCCGGCCACCGAGCGCCTCGACCGCGGCCGCCAAGGCGAGGCCCGCCCGAACGGCGCGCTCGGCGTCGTCCTCGCGCGTCCGTGGCACGCCGAACACCGCCATCGCCGCGTCGCCGATGAACTTCTCGAGGCTGCCCCCGTACCGTCTGATCGTCTCGCGGACGGCGGAGAAGTACGCGTCCTGCACAGACGCGACGTCCTCCGCATCGAGGGACTCGGACAGCGCGGTGAAGCCCACCAGGTCCGCGAAGAGCACCGTCACGACGCGCCGCTCGATGTTGGCCGCCTCGCCCACGCCGCCGAGCCTAGCACGGCGCTTGGCCGGCATTGGGCCGGCGGCGTGACGGCGACGCAACGGTCCCGGCTTCCGCAACCGCCTGATAAGGGCCGGATGGCAGACTCCTGCGAATGGCCCTGCCTTCGTCCGTCAGCGAACGCCTCGCCCGTCTCGCGCCGGACCAGCGTGCCGCCGCGACCGCACCACCCGGACCGGTACTGTGCATCGCGCCGGCGGGGAGCGGCAAGACGACGACGCTGGTGGCGCGGATCGCCTGGCTGGTTGGCGGGCCGCTCGGAGCGGATCCGGCGACGGTCTGCGCGGTCACCTTCAACCGCCGGGCGGCGGAGGAGCTCGACGCGCGGCTGCGCGCCGCCCTGGCGCCGCTCGGCGTGGGACCCGGCACCGTCCGCGTCCGCACCTTCCACGCGCTGGGGCGCGAGATCCTCGCCAGCTCGGGAGCCGACCTGTCCCGCCTGGTCGACCGGGCGGTCCTCCTGCGCGAGCTCTTCCCACGGGCAGCGCCGGCCGAGCGGCAACGGCTGGACGACGCCTTTGCCCGCCTCAAGCTCGACCTGGGGCTCGACGCCGCGACGGTGGCGGCCGAGGCGGAGGCGGCGGTGGCGCGGGGTGAGCCTCCGCCGGGTCCGGTCGCGCGTGCCTTCCTCGCCTACGAGGCGGCGCTCGCCGAACGCGACGCGCTCGACTTCGACGACCTGGTCGGCCGGGCGCTCGCACTGCTGCGGCGCGATGCCGGGGTGCTCGCGACGTGGTGCGGGCGCTGCGCGCACCTCCTCGTCGACGAGGTCCAGGACGTCGACCGCGCACAGCTCGACCTGGCCGTCCTCCTCGCCGGCCCCGAGCGCCGCATCTTCCTGGTCGGCGACGACGACCAGACGATCTACGCCTGGCGCCTCGCCGACGTGCGGCGCGTGCTGGGGCTGGCGGGCTCGCTGCCCGGCCTTTGGCGGGTCGCCCTGACGACCAACTACCGCTGCCCGGCGCCCGTCGTGCGCCGCGCCGTGCGGCTGATCGAGCGGAACGGCGAGCGCTTCGCCAAGGCGATCCGGCCGCGCGAAGGGGCGACCGGCTCGCTCAGGCTGGCCGCGCTGGCGACCGACGACGTAACACGCGCCCGCGCGCTCCTGGCCGGGTGGCCGGCCGAGCCCGGCTCGGCGGCCGTCCTCGCCCGGACCAACCGGGAGCTGGTGCCCTTCGCCGCGATCGCGCTGGAGCGGGGGCTGCCGTTCGCCGCCGAGTCGCACGGACTGCTGCTCGAGGACGCCGAGGTGGACCGGCTGCTGGACGGGGCCGCCTGCGCGTCGGGCGCCGAGGCCCCTCCGCTCCTCGCGCTCGGCCGGCTCGAGGACGGTGCACGCGGCCGGGCCACGCGCCGCCGGGTGCTCGCCGCGCTGCTCGCCTGGGCCGCCCCCTACCCCACCCTCGGGGCCCTCCGAGCTGCGATCGAGGAGGCGCGGCGGCGGCTCCCATCGCTCCACCGTCCCGACGCGGCACTGACGCTCGCCACGATCCACGGGACGAAGGGCCTCGAGTTCGACGATGTCGCCGTCGCCGGCCTCGACGACGGCCGCTTCCCCAACCGCCGGACGCTCGATGAGGCGGCCGAGCCGGAGCGGGCGCTGGAGGAGGAGCGCCGCCTCGCCTACGTCGCCTGGACCCGGGCGCGCCGCTCACTCGTCCTCCTCTACGATCCGGGGGCTCCTTCGCTCTTCCTGCGGGAGGCGTTCGCACCCGGGGAGCTGGCGCCCGCGGCGGGGTCGGCCTAGCCTATGCGCGGACCGCGGGCTCCACGAACGGAGGTGCAGCCGGACGCGCGTGAGGTGCGTGACGGAACGGACGTGGCGATGACAGTCGGGTGGCGTCGGCCGCGCGCGGCGGAGGCGCTGCCACTGGTCGTCCTCCTCGCGGTCGTCGCCGTCCGCGAGCTGCGTCCGCTCGCGCCCCTCGCCCTCGCCGCGGGTCTCCTGCTCTCGCTCCGGTCCGCCGACGCGGGAAGGAACGGCAGCAGCGCTGCCTGGGCCTGGGGTGCCGCGTTGCCGCTCTCGCTCAGCCTCGCCTGGGGGACCCTCGGGGCGCCGCAGCCGCCGCCGGGCGTCGCCGGTTGCGCCGATCCGCTCTCGCCGTTCGCGCTCTGGCGCCTCGCCGAGGCGGCGATCGCCCTCGGTGCCCTCGCCCTCGTCGCCCGCCGCCTCCGCGCCGATCGGGCGAGCCTGTCGCTGCGCTGGCCCGGGCCGACGACCGTCGTCCTGGCGTGCGCCGGCGCCGTGGCCGCGGGGCCCCTGGCGCTCGTCCTCAGCGCCGCCGTCGCGGCGCCCTTCTTCGGCGGCTTCCGTCTTGAGCTCGGCCTCGCCGGAGCGATCGTGCCGGCGCTCGTCTTCTCCGCCTCCAACGGCGCCATGGAGGAGCTGCTCTACCGCGGCGCGCTCCAGGGATGGGCCGCCCGGGCGATCGGGCGAAGCGGCGCCTTCGTCTTCCAGGCGGCCGTCTTCGGGTTCGCCCACGCCGGGCCCGACTTCGTCGCCTCGCCCGCCCCGGTCGTCCTGGCCCTGACCGCCGCCGCGATGCTCGCCGGGCTGATCGTCTGGCGGACCCGCTCGCTCCTGCTGCCGATCGCGGTCCACGCCGCCTTCGACATCCCGATCTACTACTACTTCGCCTGCAGGGTCGGTTGAGGCGCCGGGAGCCGTTCCCAAACCGGCGGCCACGGGGCACACTAGGGGCATGCCTCGACTCGAGCGGATCAGCCTCCGCTTCAGGATCGCCGCCGGCGTCCTCGCCGGCCTGGTCGTCCTCTTCTCGTTCTTCGGCTTCCTTGCCGTGCGCACGATCGACCAGAGCACGGCGGTCGCCCTCGAGGAGCGGCTCCGCCTGGCGGAGATCTCGGCCGCCTCGGTCGACGCGCTGCTCGAGCACACCGCCCGGCAGATCGAGAAGACGGCGGCGCTGCTGGCGGCGGGACCGATCGCCGAGGAGGAGGCGCGAGTATCGGAGATCCACGATGTGCTCGGCGAGTTCGACCGGATCGTGCGACTGGATGCGGACGGCCGGGTTGCCTGGACGGTGCCGCGCCAGGACGGAGCGACCGACTGGCGCTTCCGGAGTGACCCGGCAGTGCTGGCCGCCCTCGGGTCGGGCGGCACACGGATCGTCTCCCCCTCGCTCGAGGACTCCGCTGGCGTCGTGGCGATCATCGTCGCACCGCTCGGCGACGGGGCGGGGGCCGCCGGCTTCCTGGCGGGCGAGGTGCGTCCCTTCGGGGCCGAAACCACGTTGCTGACGCTCCCCCAGGGCGGCGGTTCAGTGCGCTCGGAGATCGTCGACGGCCGTGGCTACATCATCGCGCAATCGCCCGAGGAGGAGCCGCAGGGCCGCGAGGAGCATGTCGAGATCCTGGCCCAGCTCATCGCCGCGGGAGAGGCGGGGACGGTCGTCCACCGCGTCCCCGACGGCACCGACCACGTCGTCGCCTTCCATCCGTTCGACGCCCTGCCAGGCGGCCTCGTCGTCGAACAGACCGAGGATGAGGCGCTGGCGATCCCACGCGACATGCAGCGGACGCTGCTCGTCTACGGCATCGCCGCGCTGCTGATCGCCTCGGCCGCCGCATGGTTCCACGCCCACACCGTCATGCGGCCGATCCGACGGCTCACCGCCGACGCCGCGCGCATGGCCTCCGGCGACCTGGAAAGCCCGATCGCCGTCTCGCGCGACGACGAGATCGGCGAGCTGGCCAGTCGCTTCGACGAGATGCGCGTCAAGCTCAGGTCGTCGCTCGAGGAGAGCGCTCGCTGGGCGGAGGAGCTCGAACGGCGCGTCCTCGAGCGGACGCGTGAGGTCGAGGAGCGGAACCGCGAGCTCGACGCCCTCAACCGGATCCGGCGCCAGCTCCTCGCCAAGACGATCTCCGCCCAGGAGGAAGAGCGGAAGCGGCTGGCGCGGGAGCTGCACGACGACTCGGCCCAGACGCTCACGGCCGCGCTGATGACGTTGCAGACCGCCGAGGACGCCCTCCCCGGCGCGCCCGACGGCGCCCAGAAGGCGCTGGCGCGGAGCCGCTCGCAGCTCGAGATGGCGCTGCGGGAGGTGCGCAAGGCGATCGTGGACCTCCGACCGAGCGCCCTCGACGACCTGGGGCTTGCATCGGCGGTCCGCTGGTACGCCGACGAGCACCTGCGGCCGCTGGGGATCAAGGTCTCGATGGAGCTGATCGGCGACGAGGAGCGCGCGACCGGGGCCGCGGCGACCGCGCTCTTCCGGATCGTCCAGGAGGCGGTCAGCAACATCGCCCGTCACTCGGGCGCCGCGAACGCCCGCATCCGCCTCGAATTCGGCCCTTCGGCGATCCACGCCCTGGTGGAGGACGATGGCCGGGGCTTCGAACCCGCCAGCCTGCGACACCCGGGAGAGGATGGCCGCGGGCTCGGCCTGCTCGGGATGCGCGAGCGCGCCGGGCTCTTCGGCGGCGACGTGCGGATCGACTCGGGAGCCGGGAAGGGCACCTCCCTCCGCGTCCGCATCCCCTACGCTTAGGCGGGAGGCGCGGTGGAGCGGATCAGGGTCCTGATCGCGGATGACCATACCCTCGTGCGCGAGGGGCTTCGGGCCCTGCTGCAGGCGCAGGGCGGCTTCGAGGTGATCGCCGAGGCGTCGAACGGGCGCGAGGCGGTCGATCGCGCCCTCCACCTGCGCCCCGACGTGGTGCTGATGGATATCGGCATGCCCGAACTCGACGGGTTGGCGGCGACCCGCCGCATCGTGGCGGCCAACCGGGCGATCGGCGTCCTCGTCCTCACCGTGCACGAGACCGAGGACTACTTCTTCCGCGTGCTGGAGGCGGGCGCGCAGGGCTTCCTGGTCAAGGACGCCGCCTCGACCGAGCTCGTGGCCGCGGTCAGGGCGATCCACGGGGGAGGCGTCTACCTCTACCCCCCGCTGGCGAAGCGGCTCGTCGAAGAGTACCTGCACCGCGTCAGCAGCGGCGAGGAGCGCTCCAGCTACGGCAAGCTGACCGCGCGGGAGCGCGAGATCCTCGCCCTGATCGGCGCCGGCCACACGAACCAGGAGATCGCCGCCCAGCTCTCGCTCAGCGTCAACACCGTGCAGACGCATCGCAGCCACATCATCGACAAGCTCGATCTCCACAGCCGCGCCGAGCTGATGCGCTACGCCATCCGCGCCGGGCTCCTGCGAGCGCCGTCGCGGCCGGACGAGGAGCGTCCCACTTCGACGTGATGCGCGGTCCCCCGGGGGGCCGCTTCATCACGGAAAGACACTAGCCTGCGTGGCCGCCCTTCTTCGCCCGGCTGCTCGGTTCGTGGGATGTGCGCGCACGGTGGCAAGGCGGACGATGGTCCAGGCATGGACCACGATGCGACGGGACGCGCGATCGCAGAGCCCGGGGATCGCCGCACCAGGGAACCAGGCACCGCGGCGGGCGGGCCGCGCCTCGGCCGGCGCCGCCTCCTGCGGCTGCTGGGGCTCGGCGCCCTCGGGGTCGCGCCGCTCCCGGTCCTGCCCGAGCTGATCCGCGCCGCCGGTCGGGACGAGCCGGTCCAGGGCACGGGCGATCCGGCCCGCACACGCGACGGGCGGATCCGCCAGTGGGTGATGATCATCGACCTCCGTTCGTGCGACGGCTGCCAGAGCGTCGGCCAGCCGCCGCGCTGCACCGCCGCCTGCATCGAGGGCCACTTCGCGCCCGAGCCGATGGAGTGGATCGAGGTCTTCGAGGCCGATCTGCCCGGCGGCGGGACGCAGTTCATCCCGACCCCCTGCCAGCACTGCCAGAACCCCCCCTGCGTCAACGTCTGCCCCGTCGCGGCGACCTTCTCGACCCCGGAGGGGACGGTCCTGATCGACCAGGACCGCTGCATCGGTTGCCGGATCTGCATGGCCTCGTGTCCCTACGACCGGAGGTTCTTCAACTGGGGGGACGCGCCCGTACCGCCAGAGTCGCTGCTGGCCGACTACTCGCCCGAACACCAGGTCCCCGTGCGCAGGGGAACCGTCATGAAGTGCGACTTCTGTCCCGACATGGCGCGCGCCGGCACGCTCCCCTACTGCATCCAGGCGTGCCCGCAGCGGGCGCTCTACTACGGCGACCTGGAGGAGGACGTCGCCACGAACGGCCGGGCGCTCGTCTCCGTCTCCCGCTTCCTGGCCGAGAACCAGGCCGAGCGCCAGAAGGAGGAGCTGGGCACGAAGCCGCGCGTCTACTACATCCCCGGTCACGGCGAGGCCGTCGGGCGCGACGTCTTCACACCGGGCCGGGAGCCGACCGAGTGGCCCTGGATGGAGCGGGCCGCCGAGGCGGTCACGTGGCAGCGGTGAGCGCGTGGCGCGGACGCCTGGAAGAGACGGCCCTCGCCCCCATCCGGCGGACCGGCCTGCGCTACTGGGCGCTCGTCGCCTTCCTGCTCGCCGTCCTGGGCTGGGGCGCCTATGCCTACTGGACCCAGCTCCGCGACGGCCTGGTGGTGACCGGCATGCGCGACCGCATCTCGTGGGGCCTCTACATCGCCACCTTCGTCTTCTTCATCGGCATCAGCCACGCCGGCACGCTGATCTCGGCGATCCTGCGCGTCTCCCAGGCGCGCTGGCGGACCCCGGTCACGCGCATGGCCGAGTTCATCACCGTGGTGGCGCTCGTGTGCGGCGCCTCGTTCGTGATCATCGACCTCGGTCGGCCCGACCGGGTCCTCAACGTCTTCGCCTACGGCCGCTGGCAGTCGCCGATCATCTGGGACGTGCTGGCGATCACCACCTACCTGACCGCCAGCATCACCTACCTGTTCGTGCCGATGATCCCCGACCTGGCCCTCTTCCGCGACCGCCTCGCCGGGCGTACCTCGCGATGGCGTGGCTGGCTCTACCGGGCCCTGGCGATCGGCTGGGATGGCACCGCCGCGCAGTGGCGCTCCCTGGGTTCGGCCATCGGCGTGCTGATGATCCTGATCATCCCCATCGCCGTCTCGGTCCACACCGTCGTCTCGTGGATCTTCGCCATGACGATGCGCGTGCCCTGGAACAGCGCCCTCTTCGGAGCCTTCTTCGTGGCCGGGGCGATCTTCTCGGGCATCGCCATCCTGATCATCGTGATGGCGATCCTGCGCCGCGGCTACCACCTCGACGAGTACGTCACCGAGAAGCACTTCCTCTACCTGGGCTACCTGATGGCGGCCTTCGCGGCGATCATGATCTACGCCAACATCTCGGAGCTGGTCACCCACGGCTACAAGATGGAGGAGGGCGTCGAGTTCCACTTCCGACAGCTCTTCCTCACCCAGTTCGGCGCCCTCTACTGGTTCTACCTCCTGGGCGGCCTCGTCGCCCCCATCGTGATCGCCCTGCTCCCCTGGACGCGCAACGTGCGCGGGATGGTGGCCGCAGCACTGCTGGTCACGATGGCGATGTGGATCGAGCGCTACGTCATCGTGGTGAGCGGCCTGCGCGTCCCCCTGATGGCGTACCCGCCGGCCGACTACGCGCCGACCTGGGTCGAGTGGTCGCTGCTCGCCGCCGGGCTCGCCCTCTTCGCCCTGTTGATCACCCTCTTCACGAAGGTCTTTCCCATCATCGCCGTCTGGGAGGTGGCCGAGGAGGGCGAGGCGTCGACCGCCGCGCCCGGCACCGACCGGCGCGCCGTGCCGGAAACCATGGAACTGGCAGGAGGAACGGGCCGATGAACCCGATGATCCGACGAGCGATCCGCACCGTGTTCGCCTCTCTCGCACTCGCGGCGATCGCCATCGCCATAGCAGGACCCGCGCTCGCGTCACACGTGATCGTGAGCACCACCGCCCCCGCCGAGGTGACGGTCGGCGAGGTGCTGCGCATCCCCATCGCCCTCCGCGCCGCGGATGGGGGGCCGCTCCGGGGAACCAGCGTCACCTTCTACCTCCACGCCTCCTTCGCCGGCGTCACCGGCGAGGCGGAGATCGGTCGGGCGGTGACCGACGAGAGCGGGGTCGCAACGCTCACCTACAAGCCGAGACTCGCCGGCCACCACGAGATCCGGATCGAGTACCTGGCGCCCGGCGAGAGCGAGGTCGAGGTGGCCACCACGGCCTTCGACGCGACCGGTGACGTGCAGCTCTACCGCCCCGCGCCGGGCGTCTCGGTCCCCGGCCTGAACGTGGGCCTGCTGATGGCGGTCCTCACCACCGTCTGGACGATCCTCTTCGGCATCGCCCTCCGCCTTGTCGCCATCGCCCGGGCAGGCCGCGAAGGCAGCGTCCCCGCATCCGGGGACGCTGGATGAATCGCTTCTTCGTCCCCGCCGTCTTCGTCGCCACCATCAGCGGTCTCGCCTTCGGACTGATCGTCGGCATCGTCGCGCGCAGCCCCGAGACCCACGCCAACGTGCAGCCGGAAGGCTACGACCGGACGCCGATCACCTACGTGGGCGACGAGTACCCCTTCACCGGGGTCGGGCTGGCGGAGCCGGAGCTGGTCACGGGTGCCGACGCCGCCGCGCGGGGCCGCCTCCTCTACTTCGGCTACGGCTGTGCCACGTGCCACGGCCTCGCCGGCCGCGGCGGGGTCGTGGGCCCCGAACTCGACCCCGGCGACGTGACGCTCTCGGAGTTCCGTCGAGACGTCCGGTCGGGCCCGAAGGGGATGCCCGCCTTCCTGGAGGGGACGCTGACGGACGAGGACCTCGAGACGATCTACGCCTTCCTGGTGGCGCTCCGACAGCAGGGGGCCGCCGCCTCGGACGACCTGACCTGGACACCCTAGAAGACCTGACACCCCAGAAGGAGGAGATCGAGATGTCACCGCCGCGAACCAGGATCCTGACCGCCCTCGCCGTCGCCGGACTCGCCGTCGCGGCCTGCACCAGTACCACGACCCCGACGCCGACCGCGACGCCGACCGTGGCAGCGACCCCCGTCACCACGCCGGCCGCCACGCCGACCCCGAGCCAGCCGCCCGAGAGCCACGAGCCCGGCGGCGTGATCGCCTTCGACGCCGCCTCCGCCACCATCACCGTCGATGGCGACGCCTCGGACTGGAGCGCCATCGAGGGCGCGACCATCACGCTGGAGCAGCTCCGCCTGGAGAACCTCGACCCGGCGCAGGCGGCCGAGATCAAGTTCGGCCCCCTCGACCCGGTCGACGCGACCCTCAAGGTGGCCAGCGACGCCGAGAACATCTACGTCCTCTTCGAGGTCCCCGACGGCTTCGACTACGACCCCGCCGATCACAACAAGTCGGCGTCGGTCGCGGTCATGTTCCGGATCGACGAGCCGGCGGCGCCGCACATGGGCGCCGAGGAGCCCGATATCGACCAGAGCCTCGGCATCGTCGACATCTGGCACTGGGAGCTCGATTGCGCCCCGGGCGTCGTGTCGGGTGGCAAGGGCGTCGCCGGCGGCGACGATCCCACCTGCAACCTCGACGACGAGTACTCCACCAAGCCGGAGAACCGCGAGGACGACGGCGGGGGCGACATCGAGAACGCCGCCGCCGAGAACGGCCTGACCGGGGTCTGGGAGCACACGGCCCGAGCGTCCGGCGCCGGCGCTGCCGGAACCTGGATCTTCGAGATGTCCCGGCCGCTCGCGACCGGCGATCCGCAGGACGGCCAGTTCGGCAGCGGCAGCACGGCCCACGTCGCACTCGCCTACTTCGACCCCAGTGAGGGCCCCGACGGCTGGAGCGACGCCGGGCACCTGCAGAGCGCCTACAGCGGTTGGATCGAGGTGACCCTGAAGTAGCCCCGGCCCGGGCCGGGGCTAGCGGCGCAGGTCGACCGAGTAGTCGAGGTAGCCCTTGAGGTGCGCCAGCGCCTCGCCCCAGCCCGCGCTCGCCTTGACGTAGGCGTCGAGGACGCCCGGCACGGAGAGATCGAACGGGCCGTCCTCGAGGGCGAGGCGCGTCCCGTACCCCTCGGCGGTCAGGCGGACCTCGACCCGCGTCACGTAGGAGTCGTCGGCGAGCCAGGGCCACCGGAAGACGAAGCGCCGGCCGGATTCGGCCGCCTCCACCTCCCACCAGGTCGACTGGTCGGGCCAGACGAGCTCGGAGCGCGTACCGGGCGCCAGCGAGCCGCGGATCTCGTGGGGGAACCAGCGGTGGAGGTTCTCCGGATCCGCCCAGGCGGCGTAGGTCCGCTCGGGAGGCGCCGAGAACCGGATGCCCAGTCGGACGAAGCGCGGCTCACCGACGGGCGCGACCGAGCCGCTCACAGCCCGAGGGCCCCCCGGACCGTCTTGAGCCCTTCCACGACGTTGGCGACGTGCTCCTCGAAGGGGACGTCCAGCTCCTCGGCGCCCTTCACCAGCTGGTCGCGCGGCACCTGGCGGGCGAAGCCCTTGTCCTTCATCTTCTTCGTCACGGCGCGGGCGTCCACCTCGTCGAGCGAGCGGTTCGGCCGGACATAGGCGACGGCGATGACGAAGCCGCACATCTCGTCGCAAGCGTAGACCGTCTTGGCCAGCAGCGAGTTGCGGGGCACCCTGGTGTGGTCGCCGTGGCCGAGGACCGCCTCGACGACGTCGGCGCGATAGCCGAGCCGGCGCAGCTCCTCGGCGCCATGCTGGGGGTGCGTCTCCGGGTAGCGCTCGTAGTCGAAGTCGTGGAGGAGCCCCGCGGTGCGCCAGGTGTCCAGCTCGTTCCCGGCGACGCCGAAGCGGTTCGCCCCGTACCAGGCGACCGCCGCCTCGACCGCCAGGCCGTGCTTGCGGAGCGGCTCGCTCTTCGTCCATTCGCAGAGGAGCGCCCAAGCGTCCTCGCGCGTCGGTCCGGCCATCGTCACCGCTCCCCTTCCCTACACCCGCCCCGCCGCCCGGGCGACGAGCCGCATCGTCTCGCGCTGCTCCGCAAGCGGGAGTCCCGGGAAGTAGCAGCGTGCCACGAAATGGAACGGCTCGCCCGCTATCGCCGCATAGGCCCCCATCCCGGCGGCGACCTCGTCGGGCGTCCCGACCACGTGGAAGGCGCGCAGGGCGGCCTCGGTCTCCACCGTGAGCGCCGGCGGGAGCGGGAGCGGGCCGAGGCGGCCGCGGTACGCGTCCGCGTCCTCGTACTTCCACTCCAGGTAGTGCGCGAAGGGGCGCACCTTCGCCCAGGCGTCGCCCTCGTCCCAGGCGAACGTCGGCTGGTAGGTGCTGATCACCACCTCCTCGCGGTGGCGGCCGGCCTTCGCCAACTCGTCGAGGAACCAGCCGACCTGCTCGCGGAACTGCTCGAGGGTGGGCGCCGAGGCCATCCAGCCGTCGGCGATCCGGGCGCCGCGACGGACGGCCGGCTCCGCGGTCGCGCCGAGCCAGATCGGCGGCCCACCGGGGCGCGCCGGCTTCGGCGTCACCGTCAGGTTCTCGACACGGTAGTGGCGGCCGGCGTGCTCCACCCGCCCCGGCCCCCACGCCTGGCGGCAGATCTCGATCGTCTCGACCGTCCGCCCGACCCGCTCGCGGAGCAGCACGCCGAGCGCCTCGAACTCCCAGTCGAGCCAGCCGAGCCCGAGGCCGAGGATGAGGCGGCCGCCGGAGATCAGGTCGACGGTCGCGGCGTCCTCGGCGAGGCGGAGCGGCGGGTAGATCGGGGCGAGGACGAGACCGGTCCCGATGGCGATCCGCGACGTCCGCGCCGCCATCGCCGCCGACACCGGCAGGAGCGACGGCAGGTAGGCGTCGTCGGCGAAGTGGTGCTCGCTCGTCCAGGCGGCGTCGTAGCCGAGGGCCTCGGCCAGCTCGGTCAGCTCGAGCGCCTCGCGGTAGAGGTCCGCATCGGTCCGCGGGTCGCCGGGGTAGCGCTGACAGGTTATGAACCCGAAGCCGAGCTCCACGTCGCGATGGTAGCGGCTGCCCCGACCGGCGTGTCAGCGTTCCCCGCGCTTCGCCTCGTGGCGGGCGATGGCGCGCAGGAGCGCGTCGGCGGCGTCGCGCAGGGCGAGCGCCTCGGCGGGCGGGAGCGCCTGGGCGACCGACTCGCCCACCCCGAACGCCGCCCGAACCCGGCGGCCGGCAGCGGCGACGGCCGCCGGCTCGCCGTCGCGGAGCGGCTCCGCGAGCGGCGCCAGCCAGCGCTCCCAGCGGGCGGCCGACGGGCTGGAGAGCTGCGGCAGCGCGGCCTCCACGTGGCGGGCGAGCTCGAGTGCCGCGGCGTCGACCCCCGGCACCTCCCAGCGGCCCGGCGCGGTCGCCTCCCGGCGCGCCGGCCGCCCGATCATGCCCGGCCTTCGGGGACGGCGAACGGCGGCAGGGCGGTCGTCCCGGGGCGCCGCTGGACCACGATCGGGAGCCGCTTGCGCTCCGAGCCGCCGACGAGGATCCGAATCGAGTAGTCGCCCGGCCGCGGGAAGGTCAGGTTCCAGAGGTCGACCGCGAAGGTGACGATCCCATCCCGGCCGTCATGCGGGCCCGACACGCGGAGCTTCGCCTGGGCGCTCGAGAGCTCCTCGCCGGCCGGGCCCATGAGGACGAAACGCAGTTCGTGATCGACGTCGAGCTCGGCCGCCGTCACGAGGAGTCCGACGACGATCGCCACGTGCGGATGACGGAGCGGGAAGGACGGCCCCCCGAGCCGCGAGATGCCGCCGCCCAGCACGTGGAACTTCTGGCCGGGGCGCGCCTCGGCGGCGTCGGCGAGGAAGGCGAACTCGACATCCGGCACGGCCCGATCCTACCGGATGTGCCCGCCGATCGGGCCCCTTGACAGCGGGACCACGATGCGGCACAGATTGGCGGTGCGGTCTGCCGCGACGGTGGACGAGGTATGGGCGAAGGCGGGAGACGGATGAGCGCGATCCAAGAACCGAGCCGACGCCGTACCGGCTGTCTCGCCCGTGCCCTCGCCACCCCGCTCGCCGCGCTGGCCTCGGTGGCTGCGACCGCCGTCGTCGTCCTCCTCGCCGCCGACCTGGTCCTCCTCTCGCCCGACACCTACAAGACCGCCCTCCGCGAGCAGCGCCTCTACGATCGGCTGCCGTCGCTGATCGGCGCGCAGCTCGACTACCTGACCGAGGACCGCCTCCGCCAGATCTTCGCCGGCCAGCTCGACCCGGACGAGCCGCCGGACGGCGAACCGGCCGAGCCCGGCGACGGGTCCCCCGGGGCGGGGGTCCGCCTCACCGGCGGCGACGTCGAGCTCCTTCTGCGGGGGCTCGCGCCGCCCGACTGGCTCCGCCGCACGACCGAGAGCGCCCTTGACCAGGCCTTCGCCGCTCTCGATTCGCCTGAGCGGCCGATCGAGATCCGCACCTCGCTGGTCGAGCTCAAGCAGCGTCTCGCCGGCCAGGCGGGCGTCGACACCGCCCTCCGCCTCGTCGAATCGTGGCCGCCCTGCACCGCGGAGCAGCTGGCGGGGCTCGACGAGGAGGGAGACGGATCCTCCCCCACCGGGCTGCCCCGCTGCCGCCCGCCCGAGGAGACGATCGCGCGCTTCATGCCCGAGCTCGAGCGGCAACTCGACAGTCTCGCGGCCACGGTCGACGACGAGGTCGACCTCGGCGCCTCGCTCCGGAGCCCGGCGCCGGGGGAAGGCCCCGGCGGGCCGGAGGAGAGCCCCGACCCGCGCGCCCTCCTCTCCTTCGCCCGAACCGTCGTCCGGCTCTCGTGGCTGCTGCCGCTCGCCCTGCTCCTGCTGGTCACCGCGCTCGTCGTCCGGTCGCGCCGCTCGTTCCTCCTCTGGTGGGGCGCGCCCCTCTTCCTGGCCGGCTTCGTGGCGCTGGGCGTGGCCGTCGTCGGGCGCCTCGCCGGGATCGGCGCGGTGGAGCAGGCGCTTTCCGGAGACACCGCGGAGACCGCCCTGGAACCGGAGGTCGCCGAGGTCGCCCTCGGGCTCGCGACCTCGGTGCTGGTCGCCTACTGGCGCGCGGTCGCCATCGGCGCCGTCCTCCTCGCCGTCGGCGGGGCGACGATCCTCTACGGGGCGCGCCGCCTCTACCGTCGCGAGACCGGCCGAACCTGAGCGTCCTGCCGACGCGACCGTCAGCGGGAGGGGTGGGTGCGGCGGCCAGGCGCAGGACCGATCGTCCCTGCAGCCACGAGACGTTCCGGTGACGCTGCCCGGGCTAGCCTGCTGCCCGGAGGTGCGGGCGTGACCGTGAAGGGATGGACCCGGAGCATATGCGTGGCCGACGTGACGCGTACGGTGGTCCTGTCGTCGGCCGCTTACCAGCTGCGAGCGCCCGTAGGCCAATCCGGATTGCGACCGTTGACGCTCCGCTCAACCGCCCGCGCCTCCTCGCGCCCGCCATCGGGCTGGTTCGCCGGGCGTCGGCGCTCGGACTGCTCGGCGACCGGGCGCGGGTCGAGCGCCTGGATCTGGATCTCCTCCGGGGGATCGCGCGCGAGGCATCGGCGGCCGGAGTCGGACAAGACGCCGCGATCGCCCTCCTCGAGGACGAGCATCGACCAGAACGGCTCGCCACCCTCATCAAGCGGCTAGATGACGCGCTGACGGAGTCGCCGCTTCCCGATCGCGAACTCCGCGAACTCCTCCGTGTCTTCACCATCGACGACCTGGCCACCCTTCTGGGCACCGCGAGCGTCAGTCTCCGACGCTACCGTGCCGGGACCCGCCCGATGCCCGATGTGCTCGCTGCCCGGACCCACTGGCTGGCGCTCGTGGCGTCCGACCTGGCGGGGGCATACAACGAGACCGGCATCCGACGCTGGTTCGAGCGCCCTCGGGCACAGCTCGACGGTCGCTCTCCACGACGGGCTCTGGGCGCTGACTGGGACCCGGCGGGGCCGGACGCGGAACGGATCCGCTCGCTGGCGTCGACGCTCGCGGGTGTCGGCGCGGCCACGTGATCGTCTTCCGTCACGCCGACCCCCGCTTCCCCTTCCTCTGGGAGGGAGCGAACGAGCCTCCCGCCCGCTGGCACGCATGGGCGAGGGCCCCGTGCACTACTTCGCGGAGACGGCTGACGGTGCCTGGGCGGAGTTCCTCCGGCACGGGGGGATCACCGACCCCGCCGATCTGGTCGGGGTCGGCCGCTCGATCTGGGCGATCGCCCTGCCACGACTGCCCCGAACTCGCCCGTCGCTGGCGGGGGCCGTCCTCGCTGGCGACGAATCGTCCTACGACGCTTGTCGTCGCGAAGCCCGTCGGCTCCGGGC
Source organism: Chloroflexi bacterium GWC2_73_18 (assembly GCA_001794945.1). Lineage (GTDB taxonomy): Bacteria > Chloroflexota > Limnocylindria > Limnocylindrales > CSP1-4 > GWC2-73-18. Next base: position 3,853 of record MGMJ01000112.1, on the reverse strand, counting down.
GCGAGGCGCGCGTGGCCTGATCGCTCCGTCGGCAGCGATCGACGCTCGCTACCCCGAGTGGGTTCCGCACGGATCGCGGCCTGCGCCGGGGGCCCCACCGGGTAGAGCGCGTCTTCGTGCTGTTCGGACGCCGCCCGGACCTCGTCGGATGGGCGGCCTGCGCGGAGGGTCGGCCGCGCGATGACCTGCTGAAACGAGTCCGGCATCTCACTCCCTGAGAGCGAGCCGAGTTGCGAAACTGGTCCCCCGTTCAGCGCCTGACCGCCGCCGCCCGCTTGCGCGGCGCCTCGGCCGCCGCCCCGGCCGCTCCCGTCCGGCTGGCCCCGTCGCCCCCGATCGCCACCGGCACACGGAACGTCCCCCGTCCCGCCTCCTCGGCGAAGGTGACATCGCTGAGCGGCACGAGCGGCTCGCCCCGCAGGACCCGGCCGAGGTACTCCCCGGTCGCCGAGCCCGGCGCCCGCGCCACCTGCTCGGGCGTGCCCTCGGCGATCACCCGGCCGCCGCGCTCGCCGCCGGCCGGCCCAAGATCGACGATCCAGTCGGCCGTCTTGATGACGTCGAGGTTGTGCTCGATGACGATCACCGTGTTGCCGCCCTCCACCAGGCGGTGGAGCACCTCGAGGAGCTTCTCGACGTCGGCGAAGTGGAGTCCCGTCGTCGGCTCGTCGAGGACGTAGAGGGTCCGCCCGGTCGCCCGCCGCGACAGCTCGGTCGCCAGCTTGACGCGCTGCGCCTCGCCGCCCGAGAGGGTCGTCGCCGGCTGGCCCAGGTGGATGTAGCCGAGCCCCACGTCGAAGAGCGTCTGCAGCTTGGCCCGCACCGCCGGGACGGCGGAGAAGAAGTGGAGCGCCTCCTCCACCGTCATCTCCAGCACATCGGCGATGGAGCGGCCCCTGTAGTGGACCTCCAGCGCCTCGCGGTTGTAGCGCTTCCCCTTGCAGACCTCGCAGGTGACGTAGACGTCGGGCAGGAACTGCATCTCGATCCTGAGGATCCCGTCGCCCTTGCAGTTCTCGCAGCGGCCGCCCTTCACGTTGAAGCTGAAGCGCCCCGGCCGGTAGCCGCGCAGGCGCGCCTCGGGGACGCCGGCGAAGAGCTCGCGGATCGGGGCGAAGAGTCCGGTGTAGGTCGCCGGGTTCGAGCGCGGCGTCCGGCCGATCGGGCTCTGGTCGATCTCGATCACCTTGTCGACGTGCTCGACGCCCTCGATCCGCTCGTGCGCGCCGGGCCGCTCGCGGGCGCCGTAGAGCTGCGCCGCCAGGGCCCGGTAGAGGACCTCGTTGACGAGCGTGCTCTTGCCCGAGCCGGAGAGCCCGGTCACGGCCACGAAGCGCCCCAGCGGGAAGGCGACGTCGATCGACTTCAGGTTGTGCTCGCGGGCGCCGCGCACGACGAGCGCCCGCCCGCTGCCGTCCCGCCGGCGCTCGGGGATCGGGACGTGCCGTTCGCCGCGCAGGTAAGCGCCGGTGATGGAGCCCGGCTCGGCGAGGAGCGCCTCGAGCGGCCCCGAGACGACGACCTCGCCGCCGTGCTCGCCGGCGCCGGGGCCGATGTCGACGATCCAGTCGGCCGAGCGGATCGTCTCCTCGTCGTGCTCGACCACGATCAGCGTGTTCCCCAGGTCGCGGAGGCGGGTGAGGGTGGCGATCAGCTTGGCGTTGTCCTTCTGGTGGAGCCCGATCGACGGCTCGTCGAGGATGTAGAGGACGCCCATCAGGCTCGAGCCGATCTGGGTCGCCAGGCGGATCCGCTGCGCCTCGCCGCCCGAGAGGGTGACGCTGGTCCGGTCGACCGTCAGGTAGTCGAGCCCCACGTCGACCAGGAAGCCGAGCCGGCTGCGCAGCTCCTTGAGCACCTGGCGGGCGATCTGCGCCTCGCGCGGCGGGAGCCGCTCGGCCCGGCGGCCGCGCCCGTCGAGCGCGTCGACCCAGCGGAGCGCCTCGGTGACCGACATGGCCGCCACCTCGGTGATGTCGCGTCCGCCGATGGTGACCCCGAGCGCTTCGGGCCGCAGCCGCTTGCCGTCGCAGGTGGGGCAGGGCCGCTCGACCATGAACTTCTCGATCTCGCTCTTGACGAAGTCGCTCTCCGTCTCGCGGTAGCGCCGCTCCAGGTTGGGGACGAGCCCCTCGAAGGTCGCCTCGTAGGTGTTCTCGCCGCGGTCGTGTCGGTAGCTGATGAGGACGCGCTCGCCGCGGGGCGTGAAGAGCAGGTAATGGAGCGCCTCCGGGGAGAGCTCGCGGACCGGCACGTCGGTCCGGAAGCCGTGCTTGCGCGCGACGCCCTCGATCACCTTCGAGTACCACGCGTCGGCCATCGGCATCCGCGCCCACGGCACGAGCGCCCCCGCCTCGAGGGAGAGGCTCTTGTTGGGGATCAGCCGGTCGGGGTCGATCTCCAGGCGGATCCCCAGGCCGGTGCAGGCGGGGCAGGCGCCGTGCGGCGAGTTGAAGGAAAAGCTGCGCGGCTCGAGTTCCTCGATCGTCGTTCCGTCGAAGGGGCAGCTGTAGCGCTCGCTGTAGCGCTGCTCGGCGAAGGCGTCCGGGTCGGCCGCGGCGACGACCATGACCCCTTCGCCGAGGCGGAGCGCCGTCTCCACCGAGTCGGCGAGGCGGGCGGCGTCCGGGTAGGGGTTGCGCGCGCCGTACTGACGGCCCTCGTCGTCGGCGTGGCGGACGACGAGCCGGTCGACGACGACCTCGATGGTGTGTCGCCGGTACTTGTCGAGGCTGCGCACCTGGTCGAGGTCGAGCAGTTCGCCGTCGACGCGGACGCGCACGAAGCCCTGGCGGCGCGCCGCCTCGAAGACGCGGTCGCCCTCCGTCTTGCGGTCCCGCACGAGCGGCCCCAGGACGAGGAGCCGCGCCCCGTCGGGGAGGGCGAGGATCCGGTCGACGATCTGCTGCACGCTCTGGCGCTCGATCTCGCGCCCGCAGACCGGGCAGTGGGGGTGACCGATGCGGGCGAAGAGGAGGCGCAGGTGGTCGAAGATCTCGGTGACGGTCCCGACCGTCGACCGTGGGTTTCGGCTGGCGCCCTTCTGGTCGATCGAGATCGCCGGCGAGAGCCCCTCGATCAGGTCGACGTCCGGTTTCTGCATCTCGCCGAGGAACTGGCGGGCGTAGGCGGAGAGCGACTCGACGTAGCGCCGCTGTCCCTCCGCGTAGATCGTGTCGAAGGCGAGGCTGCTCTTGCCGCTGCCGGAGATGCCGGTGATGACGATCAGCCGATCGCGCGGCATCTCCACCGTGATGTTCTTGAGGTTGTGTTCGCGCGCGCCGCGAACGATCAGCTTCTCTTGGGTCATCGGCTGACGGGGCACTCCGCGATACTAGAACATCCGTACGATATCGTGGCGGCGCTCGGGCGTCGTCCGCGCGCGGCCCGAACCCGTAGCGTAGCGAAGGAGAGCCGTTCGTGGGAAGAGGCGCCAGCCGCGAGCGTACGCATCCCGACGCCCGTGCCGGCGCACCGCAGCCCCCAAGCCGCCGCCGCCGCGGCCGTTTGCACCGGATGACGGTAACTGCACCGGAGGCGGGCCGGCCGGGGCCCGGCACGTCAAGATCGTGCACCGCGTGCAAGGAAACGACCTGTTCCGCCGCCCCCGGGGGGCGGGGGTGTCGGATTGTTATCCGTGGTGCAAGGAAGGCGAGCGGTCGGGGCGCCGGTGGCCCGTACGTGCACGGGGTGAAAGGCCGAACCGGTTCCTTACGCCCGGTGCAAAGGATCGACGAGCGGGGGCGCGGGGGGGGGCCGGCGAAGGCGCGCGCCGGCGGCAGGGGATGCTTCAGCCGTGCCATCTTCCCGCCCGGGGGGAATCGGGCGCGATCCCGCCGCGGGTAACCGGCCG
>MGMJ01000111.1:22130-22228 GCA_001794945.1 Chloroflexi bacterium GWC2_73_18 | reverse complement strand
GGTACTGAAGCTGACTCGCCCCTCGGCGTGGAGCGCCTTGCCGGAAGCACCGGCGGCGGCGTAGACGCCGATGCCGCTGGTGGCGTAGCCGTAGACGC
>MGMJ01000111.1:21696-21903 GCA_001794945.1 Chloroflexi bacterium GWC2_73_18 | reverse complement strand
CTCGAGCTGCTGACGCCGTAGACGCCGAACCCGGCGCTGCTCTCGCCGCGGACGCCGCTGGAGGAGCTGCTCGTGCCGTAGACGCCGGTGCCCGCGCTGCTGGCGCCCCAGAAGACGGTGTTGCTGGTCGTGTAGTTGGCGATCTTGGTCGTGGCCGTGCCGTTCACGGTGCTGCCCACGGTCACGAAGTCGCCGTTGATGGCGCGG
>MGMJ01000111.1:948-21675 GCA_001794945.1 Chloroflexi bacterium GWC2_73_18 | reverse complement strand
GCCTGGGCCGCCAGGGCGGCGAGGCCGCCCAGCGAGGCGGCGAGGAGGGCGCGACGGGAACGGGGAGCGGCGGTCTCGATGGCCATGGCGGGGAGCCTCCCTCGGGGCGCGCAGCCCCACCCGACGGGGCGGGCCGGGCTCGCCAGTGGCTCGGCGCGGTCAGGGGGGCGGCCGTGGCTGACCGACCGCGCGTCATCGCCTCCCACCCAGGATGGCGCCCATTGTGCGCCTGGGCGGGTCCGCGATGCGTGCCGTTCCCGCTGCCGATGGAACCGCCACGCCCCCGGCGACGGCGCGGAGCGCGGCCGCGGTGAGGCTAACAGGCGGCGCCTTGCTGGGGCTTACCGGGGCACAGATCTGGGGGGAACGAAGCCCGCCACGGGCCGAAGGCCAAGGGGGCGGACGGAAGACCGCGAGGAAACGAGCCGAGGGGTTGACCTGGCACGACGAGAACAGCACCATGCACGACGAGAGGCGCTCCTGCAGCCTGCGGAGGCGCTGGAGCGGTGGCGTTCGTTTTCACGCTCCTCTTTCTGCTGCCAGCGCGCTTGCAGGACGCTACTCCAGGTAGTCCTTGAGCTTGCGCGACCGCGACGGGTGACGGAGCTTGCGGAGCGCCTTTGCCTCGATCTGGCGGATCCGCTCGCGGGTGACGTTGAATTCCTTGCCCACTTCCTCGAGGGTCCGCGCCCGCCCGTCTTCTAAGCCGAAGCGCAGCTGGAGGACGCGCCGCTCGCGGCCGGTCAGCGAATCGAGCACCGCCTCGACCTGCTCGCGGAGGAGCTGCTGGCTCGCCGCCTCGGCCGGGGCGAGGGCCCCGCGGTCCTCGATGAAGTCGCCGAGGTGCGAGTCCTCCTCCTCGCCGATCGGCGTCTCCAGCGAGACGGGCTCCTGCGAGACCTTGATGATCTCGCGCACCTTCTCGGGCGTGACGACGACCTCCTGGCCGCGCGACATCGCCTCGGCGATCTCGTCGACCATCGGCTCGCGCCCCAGCTCCTGGAGCAGCTGCCGCGAGACCCGGATCAGGCGGTTGATCGTCTCGACCATGTGGACGGGGATGCGGATCGTGCGCGCCTGGTCGGCGATGGCGCGCGTGATCGCCTGCCGGATCCACCACGTCGCGTAGGTCGAGAACTTGTAGCCCTTCTCGTAGTCGAACTTCTCGACCGCCCGGATGAGCCCGATGTTCCCCTCCTGGATCAGGTCGAGGAAGCTCATCCCGCGGCCGATGTACTTCTTGGCGATCGAGACGACGAGGCGCAGGTTGGCCGAGGTGAGCTGCTCGCGCGCGTCGCGCCCGATGCGCACCAGGTCGCCACGCCGGAGCACCATCTTCGTGGTGGGCGGCACCAACGGGTCCCAGCCCATGACGTGGAGCAGCTCGGCCTCGCTGCCGGCGTCGATCCAGCGGCGGAGCAGCGGGTGCGACTGCGAGCGCGACCAGTCGTAGAGGGCGCGCAGGCCCACGTTGTCGCGCGACTCGAGGTCCCCGCTGTGGACGGCGCGGAAGGCGAAGTCGACCAGGTTGGTGAAGAGATCGGGGTCGCCGGCGGCGTGGCCGTCCGCGCCCGCCGTCGGCATCCCCACGCCCGCCGTCGGCACCCCCACGCCAGCCGTCGGCACCCCCGCGCCCGCCCCTGCCGCTCCCCCGCCGTTGAACGACGCGTTGTAGGCGGCGACGAGGTGCTTCGCCTCGCGGAGCTGCCCCTTCGTCGCCTCTCCCTCGGCGGCGCGCTGCGCGCCGGTCAGGTGGAGGTCGGGCACCGGCTGCAGGAGCCCCTCGGCGGCGGCCGAGGCGAACGCCGTCCGCACCATCCGGTCGACGTCGGGCCCGTAGGGAAGCTGGTGCTGCTTGTTGGCGGTGCGCGTCTTGCGCTCGGTCTCGTTCCTGGTCCACTCCCAGAGGGCGAGGATCCCCTTCTCCGGCTCCTCGACGATCTGCTCGCCCAGCTCGATCGCCTTGGCCAGCACGACCTCCTCCTGGGCCGTCAGCAGGGCGACCTTGCCGATCTCCTTGAGGTACATGCGGACCGGGTCGTCAATCCCGATCATGTCGGCCGAGAGCGCCTCGAGCTCCTGGGCGGTCGGCTCCTCGGCCTCCTCGGCCTCGACCTCCTCGACGGCCGGCTCGACCCAGACCGCTTTGTCGGCCTCCTCGACCGGCACCTCGACGCCGAGGTCCTCGATGACCACCGCCGCGTGCTCGAGGACGTCGAGCTCGTCCTCCTTGACGCCGAAACCGGCGTCCTCGTCGCGGCGGCGCGGGCCCTCCTCGAGGACCGAGGCGACCAGGCGGGTGTCGGCGGGATCGTGCGTCATGCCACTCCTCCTACGGGGCGGTGGAGGAGGCTCGCGGCGTCGATCCGGCGATCGATGTCGGCGCGGGTCTCCCGGTAATGTCGTGTCTCTTCGAGCAGCTGCTGGCGGGCAGCGGTGTCAGCGCGGGACTCCGCTTCGGCCAGCTCGGCGCGGAGGTGGTCGATTCGTTCGTCGATACGGGCGCGCTCCAGGCGGAGGAGGCACTGGTCGACCGAGAGGTTGACGGCGGCCGACTCGAGCTCGCCCGGCTGCGGGCGGGCGAGGACGGCGAGGGCGATGGCGCGCAGCTCGGGATCGAGCGCCTCGAGGAAGCGGGCGCGGTCGAAGGGGCCGAGCGGGGCGGGGGGGGCGGCCGACTCGTTCGCGGGGCGACCGCGCTCCCGGTCGGCCAGGATCGCCGACCAGAGCTCGCGCGCGGGGGTCGTGGCGAGATCGGCAGGGCGCAGCGAACCGGCGACCCGCAGCTGCTGCTCCGGGTAGGCGAGGAGGAGGCGGAGCAGCGTCGCCTCCACCTGGGTGACGCTGCGCAGGACCTGCTCGGGGTCGACCCCGCCGCCGGCGGCGATCACCGCGTCGAGCGTGAAGCGGCCCTCGCGCCCCGGGCCGCCCGCGCCCCCGGCGCCGGCCGAGCGCCGGGCACCGGCCGCCGGCCGATCGGGTCGAGCGAGGACCTCGAGCAGGACCCGCTCCTCCACCCCGCTGCGTCGGGCCAGGAGCTGCAGGTAGGCGTCGCGCTCGACCGGGTTGGTGACGCGTCGCAGGACCGGGACGACCGCGGCGACCAGCCGCTTGCGCCCCTCGACGGTACGCGGATCGTGGCGTTCGGCGTAGAGGTCCACCATGTATTCGACGATCGGGCGACCCTCGGCGGTGGCGCGCCGCCAGGCCTCGGGATCATCGCGGATCACCTCGTCGGGGTCCTTGCCCTCGGGCAGGCGCACGACGCTCACCTCGGTGAGCCCGATCCCCGCCCCGGCGCGCTGGACCTCGCCGATGAGGGAGAGCAGCTCCATCGCCCCGAAGGCGCCGGCCGACTGCCCGGCCGGGTCGACGTCGTAGGCGAGCGCGATCGCCGGCGCGTAGCGGGTCACCAGCTCGACCTGCCCGGGGGTGAGCGCCGTGCCGAGCGAGGCGACGACGTTGGTGAAACCGGCCTGGTGCGCCATCAAGGCGTCGGTGTACCCCTCCACGAGGACCGCCTGCTTGGCCTTGCGGATCGGGCCCTTGGCGCGGTCGACCAGGTAGAGGGTGCGGCTCTTGTCGAAGAGCGGGGTCGCCGGGGAGTTGAGGTACTTCGGGCCGCGGTCGCGCGTGCCGGCGTCGCGCCCCTCGCCGCCCTCGCCGTCCTCGGCGAGCACCCGCCCGCCGAGCCCCGTCGCCCCACCACTGGCGTCGCGGATCGGGAAGATGATCCGCCCCCGGAAGCGGTCGTAGACGCCGAGGCGGTTCTGCCCGCCGCGGCCTTTCATGGCCAGCCCGACCGCCTCGAGCTCGTCGGGCCGGAAGCCACGCTTCTCGACCAGGCGGCGCGACAGCTCGTCCCACGCGTCGGGCGCCCAGCCGAGCGCGAAGGCCTCGACGGTGGCGTCGGTGAAGCCGCGGCGGTGCAGGTAGTCGAGCGCTGGCTGACCGTGGCGGCTCTCCGTGAGGACCTGGTGGTACCAGGCGACCGCCGCGTCGAGGGCCTCGCGCAGGCGCTTCTTGCGGGCGTCCTCGCGCGTCGTCCGCTCGTCCAGCTCGACCCCCGCGCGCGCGGCAAGCCGCTGGAGGGCCTCCGGGAAGCCGATCCCCTCGCGCTGCATGACGAAGTTGAAGACGTCGCCGCCCAGCCCGCAGCCGAAGCACTTCCAGCTCTCGCGGGACGGGGTGACCACGAACGAGGGGGTCTTCTCGCCGTGGAAGGGGCAGAGCCCCTTGAAGGACTGCCCGGCCTTCTTGAGGGGGACCGACTCGCCGATCACCTCGACGATGTCGAGCTTAGACTTGATCTCGGCGGTGACGCCGACCGACACGCTTCCTCCCGGCCGCCCGATCGGCGGAGGCCCGCGCGCCCCCGAGCGCCCCTCTCCCGCCTGCCCCGTCGGCGGCCGAAACCTCTGTCGCCGTGTCAACTCTTGACACGGCGCTTCGGCCGTGATTGTAGCATGCGAAGCGCGCCGTGGATACCCCCCGGGGGTATTGACATGTCAAGAGGCGGGGCCCAGCTCGGCGCACTCCATCAGTACGATCGTAACGCGGTCGTCGCGCACGTAGCCGTGCCCGCTCGCGGTCACGACGACGAGCGCCAGAGGCTCGCCCGATCAGAACCACTCCGGCGCTGGCGAGGGCGGCAATCAGCTCCTGGTCAACCACTCGATCTCGGTACAACACGCGGATCTCGGTTCGGCTCAGCCTTGGCTGCTCTCAGGGGGACGATTGCGGACACTGTGGGGGGGACGATCGCGGATCATCCGGAGCGATGCGCAACGCCGAACCGAACAGTCCAGCAGAACTCGCACCGCACGCGCAGGTTATCCTCGTCGCCGGGCGCATGCGGATCCGCGGCTCGCCTCCCCCATCGAGCACCGCCACCGGAGCCACCATGGAGATCGGCGTCTACACCTTCGGCGAACTGGCGCCGGACCCGGTCACCGGCCGCACGAGCCCCGGGCAGCGGATCCGCGATCTCGTCGAGGAGATCGTGCTCGCCGACCAGGTCGGCCTCGACGTCTTCGGCGTCGGCGAGCATCACCGGCCCGACTTCGCCGTCTCCGCGCCGGCGGTGGTACTCGCCGGAGCGGCGGAGCGGACGAAACGGATCCGGCTGTCGAGCGCGGTCAGCGTCATCAGCTCGGACGACCCGATCCGCGTCTTCCAGCAGTTCGCGACCCTCGACCTCCTGTCCGGCGGCCGGGCCGAGATCATGGCGGGACGCGGCTCGTTCGTGGAGTCCTTCCCGCTCTTCGGCTACGACCTCCGCGACTACGACGAACTGTTCGAGGAGAAGCTCCAGCTGCTGCTGCGGGTCCGCGCGTCCGAGCGGGTCACCTGGTCCGGCAAGCATCGGGCGGCGCTCGACGACCGGGCCGTCTACCCGCGCCCCCACCAGGACCCGCTTCCGGTGTGGGTCGCCGTCGGCGGCACGCCCGAGTCCGCCGTGCGGGCCGGGGCGCTCGGCCTGCCGATGGCGCTCGCCATCATCGGCGGCATGCCCGAGCGGTTCGCGCCGTTCGCGGAGCTCCACCGCGACGCGGCCGAAGCGGCGGGGCACGTTCCGCCGCCCGCGCTCGGCATCAACTCGCACGGCTACGTCGCCGAGACGTCCCGGCGGGCCGCCGACGAGGCGTTCCCGCCGCTCGCCGAGGTGATGAACCGGATCGGCCGCGAGCGCGGCTTCCGGGGCATGGATCGGGAGGACTTCGAGGCCTCGCGCACTCTTCGCGGCGCGAACTTCGTCGGCAGTCCGCAGGAGGTCGTCGAGAAGATCCTGTTCCAGCATGAGATCTTCGGTCACGGGCGCTTCCTGCTCCAGATGTTCGGCGGCGGGATGCCGCACCTCCGGATCATGCGGTCGATCGAGCTGCTCGGCACCGAGGTGGCCCCGGCCGTTCGCAAAGCGCTCGCGCCGTCACCGGCCGGCGGCACGGATGGGCCACCAGGCGCGTAGACCGGGTCGATGCGCCGGATCACCACCGCGGAGCGGCGCGCCCGCCTCGCCGTCCGCCACCACCTCGCACCCGCGGCCCGCGCCGAGACCCCGGCCGACGTCGCGAGCGATCTCGTCGGCATCCATGCCACCGACCCAACGTCGGTCTACCTCGGCGCCTTCGCCCGGACCCGCTCGCTCGTGCCGGCCGACCTGGAGCGCGCCCTCTACGACGAACGGGCGCTCCTGCGGATCCTCGGCATGCGCCGGACGATGTTCGTCGTCCCGGGCGAGCTCGCCGGGATCGTCCACGCCGCCTGCACGCGGGCGATCGGCCGGGCGGAGCGCAGACGCGTCATCCAGGTGCTCGCCGCCGCCGGCATCGCCGAGGACGCCGGATCCTGGCTGGCCAGCGTCGAGGCGGCGACCGTCCGCGCGCTCGACGAGCGCGGCGAGGCGACGGCGACGGAGCTGACCAAGGACGTCCCCGAGCTGGGCATCCAGATCCCGTTCGGCGAGGGGAAGCGGTGGCAGGGGACGTTCGGGGTCTCGACCCGCCTGCTCTTCCTCCTGGCGGCCGAAGGGCGGGTAATCCGCGGCCGACCGCGCGGCTCGTGGATCAGCAGCCAATACCGCTGGGCGCCGATGGACCGCTGGACCCGCGGCGGCCTCCCCGACTGGCCGAGCGATGCCGCGCGGGTCGAGCTGGTCCGCCGCTGGCTCCGGACGTTCGGGCCGGGGACGATCGACGACCTGCGCTGGTGGACGGGCTGGACCCTTGGCGAGACGCGGCGCGCGCTCGCCGCCGTCGGGCCGGTCGAGGTCGAGCTCGACGGCGGGGCGATCGGGCTCGTCCTGCCGGGCGATGTCGGAGAGGACGCGGTCGGCGAGCCCTGGGTCGCCCTCCTCCCCGCCCTCGACTCGACCGTCATGGGGTGGGCCGACCGCCGCTGGTTCCTGGACCCACACGGACCCGCCCTCTTCGACCGGAACGGCAATGCCGGGCCGACGATCTGGTGGGACGGCCGCGTGGTCGGCGGCTGGACACTGCGCCCGGACGGCGAGATCGCCTACCGGACGCTCGAGGACCTGGGTTCGGACGTCGGCGCCGCGGTCGAGGCGGCCGTGGAGCGCCTTCTCGGCTGGCTCGGTGACATCCGCTTCACGCCCCGTTTCCGGACGCCGCTCGACGAAGAGCTGGCGGCCCCGCGCGGTTGAGCGCCTCGGGCCGTGCTGTCGCGGGTGCCGCGTCGCAGGCCGCCTCACCGGGGCCGTGGCGTCTCCATGGTTGCCGCACGAGGATGGCTCGTACCGAAGCCCCGCCCGGCGCCGCGCCGCCGGCCGCAGAAGCGCCCTAATCCCACACCGGCCGGCCGGCAGCGGCTCCATGGGTATGCCTGATGACAAGAGGGCCGTCGCGAGGGCGGTGTCGAGGGGATGTCATCGGAGCTGATGCTCGCGGTAGCCATGGAGGCGCTACCGACGGATACAGGCAGCCGACGGACCCAGGGTGACGACGCAGTCCGGGCTGGAGCGGGGCGTCCGGCCTCGTCCCCGCCGGGATCTTCGCCGAGGTGGGCTTCATGATCGAGCGTCGGCTCGGGCCGGCGGTCCTCGACCTCTTCCTGGGCGACCTCGAGGCCGGGGCGTTCGTGCTCGACTGCGTGGAGGGCGACCTCCTCACCTTCGACGTCCGCGACTTCGGTGTCGTCGCCCGGGAGGCACCCGTCGCGCTGGTGCCCCGAGCGGACGCCGATCGTCACGGTCGGCGGCGAACGCCACCCTCAGCGTCGCGCCCCGAGCTCGACGAGGAGCGTCCGGGCACCAACAGCTGGGAGAACAGTCCGGGGTTGACATCTTGATGATGGGCAACCATGCTTTGATGCGTGCGAACCACCATCAAGATCGACGATCGGCTCCTCGCCGAGGCCAAGGTCCAGGCCGCGAACTCCGGCAGGACGCTCAATGCGGTCATCGAGGACGCGCTGCGTGAGGCCCTCGCGCGCCGCCACCGCCGTGACGAACGGCGCGCCGTCGAGCTGCCCACCTTCCGCGGCAGCCGCCTGTCGCCGGGGGTCGATCTCGACGACAGCGCCGCCCTGCTCGACCGCATGGAAGGGACCGCGTCCTGATCCTGCCGGACGTCAACGTCCTGGTCTACGCGTTCCACGAGGGCGCCCCCGACCACGCCCGCTACCGCGCCTGGCTGGAGGCGGCGATCGTGTCGGATGAGCCGGTCGGGGTGTCGGAGCTGGTGCTCAGCGGCTTCGTGCGCGTCGCGACCCACCCGCGGATCTTCTCGCCGCCGGCGCCCGTCGATCAGACGCTGGCCTTCGCGAACGCCCTGCGGGCGCTGCCGAACGCGGTGATCCTTGCTCCGGGACCGCGCCACTGGGAGATCTTCGAGCGGCTCTGCGTCGCCGGGGGCGCGAAGGGGAACCTGGTGGCCGACGCCTATCTCGCCGCCCTGGCCATCGAAACGGGCAGCGAGTGGATCACCTCTGATCGAGACTTCAGTCGCTTCCCCGGCCTGCGCTGGCGACATCCGCTGGCGGAAGGCTGAGGGGCGAGCTCGACGACCGGTCGCGGTGTCAGGCTGACCCTCTCGGCGCAGCGGCAGTACCGTCGTCACGGAAGACCTGGGTTCGGACGTCGACGCCGCGGTCGAGTCGGCCGCGAAGCGCCTCTTGTGCTGGCTCGGCGACGTCCGCTTCACGCCCCGCTTCCGGACGCCACTCGAGGAGGAGCTGGCGGCCCCGCGCAGCCGAGGGCTTCGGGCCCGTCCGGGGCAGACCGCCCCCTCCACAGGCTCCTCCGCTCGCATGCACCGCGGCGCAAAGCCGCGCTTCGGCAGACGGGCCACGAGGGGAAGGAGCGGCGGTTACCACTGGTCGTGATGCGGGGCTCTTCGCGGCGACCCGCAGCGCGCCGTGGGAGATCCCCCGCCGCCGCCGGCTCAGCCGGCGGACGGGTCGGCGATCTGGCCGAGGAAGAGGATCGCCCCGCTGGGGACGTCGCTGAGGACGAAGAGGAAGGGGCGGTCGGCCCGGATGACGAACGGCTCGAACGGTTCGCCGGGCCCGCCGACGTCCATCACGACGGCCGTCGCCGCGGCCGCCTCGGTCCCCTTCTCGTCGACGTCGATGTTCGCCTGGTGGATCACCCGGGCGATGTGGAGCCGGTCCTCCGTGGTGATCCCGGAGAAATCGGCCGCCGTCGGATCGAAGGCGAGCGGCATCCCCATCGCCTTGAGGAGATCCGCCAGGTTGGCCTCGGTCTCGGTCGAGAAGCGCGGCAGCGCCAGGTCGACCTTGTGGTAGTCGAGGAGACCGCCCTCCCGCTCCCAGCTCATGGTCGTCAGGTCGGCCAGCATCGTCGGCGTCAGCCGGTCCACGAAGGCGCCGAGGTCGTCCGGCACGATGACCGTGAGCGCCAGCTGGTTCCCCAGGTACGGCAGCCGAATCGCCCGCCAGTCGTCGCCCGAGCCGGCCGGGAAGTCGGGGCCGAGGCCCGTGCTGACGAGGTGCATCATCGGCACCTCGACCCGCGACCCGTCGGCCAGGGTGAACGGTCCGGGCTTCGTCAGGTCCGGGTCGAAGGGCTCCTGCCACGGAGCCTTGAGGTAGATAGCGTTCACCAGGACGAGGCGCGTCAGGCCCGTGATGTCGGGCGGAGCCAGCAGCTCGGGGATCCGCTGCTCGGTCCGCTCGCTCACCCAGCCGTTGATGAGCCACCGGGCGGCCTCCGGGTCGGCGATGAAGTCGACGAGGCGGAGCCCGGCACCGAAGCGCGACGCGAGCAGGTCCAGGTAGGCGGGGTCGAGAGCGTAGCCGCGCTGGGCGAAGGGCGCGTTCGCGCTCCGCAGCGTCACCTCGCGCGGGTTCCCCTCCCCGTCCTTGATCCAGCCGCTGCGCGAGGCGAGCGCCTGGTCGAGCGCGTTCAGCTCGGCCACGAGCTCGTCCAGGCCGGCGGCGTGGAGGACGCGGTCCATCTCGGTGGCGGTCTCGCCGCGGGCGCCGGCGCGGGCCATGCCGAGCGCGATGACGATGCTGGCCGGCGAGACGACGACGTTGCCGCCGTCCGAGCCGATCCGCTGGAGCAGCTCGAGCCCGAAGGCGTCGAGCGCGGCGGCCGCCCGATCGAGGTCGTTCGGTCCGACGGGGGCACGCGGCACGTCCGCCATGGCGAGGACGATCCCCGATCCGGGTGGCGTCGGGGTGCCGGGGGTGGCGGTGGGAGTGGTGGACGTGGCGGTCGGCGTCAGCGCAACGCTCGGCGTGGCGCTCGCCGGCGCGGCCGTCGTGAGTGACGGCGCGGGCGTGGGCGACGCGGCGGCCCCGCACGCCTGCGCCACGATCGCCACGGCGACCAGCGCCGCGGCCAGGTGGGCCATGGGAGGGATGCGATGTCGGGTGGGTGAGCGGGAGGGAGGGGCAGCTGATCGGCGGCTCATCGTGGCGTCTCCCGGCTCGCGGTCGGTCCCGCCAGTGGCTCAGCCCTGCCCCGGCGGCCGGGTATGGGCAGCGAGTCCAAGCTCCCGCGTCATGGATTCTACGGGCGAGGGACCCCGGCTGTTGCGGGACGCGGGCGCCCCCGGTCGCCCGGCGGTCGCTCAGCGGGGGGCCAGGTAGCGCACGACAGCGTCGTGGACGATCTCCGCCAGGGTGGTGAGCTCCCCCAGGTCGACCGCCTCATCGGGCGCGTGGAGGTTCCGGCCGCCGGCGCCGACCGAGAGCGCCGGGATGCCCGCCTGCCCGAACAAGCCGGTGTCCATCCAGGCGTTCTGCCCGGCGGCCTCCAGCGGGCGCCCGAGCGTCTCGCGCGTCGCCACGTCGAGCGCGTCCCAGAGCCGCTCGTGACCGCGCGCCTCGAAGGGCGGCCGGTGGAGGCGCACCTCGATCCTGGCGCGCAGGGCGGGGATCGAGTCGCGCAGGCCGTTGAGGATCAACTCGATCTCCGCGAGCCGATCGGCGATCGTCTCCCCGGGCTGGGTCCCGATCTCGATCCCCAGCCGCGCCTCCGCCGGGTAGGTAGCGTAGTCGGTGCCGCCTGCGACGGTGCTGGCGTGGTAGACGGTGACGCCGTTGAGCCGGTGGGGGTTCGCCACGAAGCGCTCCCGGTAGTGGCGGTCGAGCTCGCCCACGATCGCAGCGAGGTGCGAGATGGCGTCCACCCCGCGCTCCGGCGCCGAGCCGTGCGCCGCCACGCCCTCGACCACGATGTCGAGCCAGCCGAAGCCCTGGTGGGTGACGAGTGCGCGGCCGAGCCCGAACGCCTCGAGGACGAGGCAGGCGGCCATCGGGTAGCGGAGGAGGAGGTCCGCCGTCCCGAGCGACTCCGCCTCCTCGTCGGCGACCCAGGCGACGAGGAGGTCGCCGGCGAGGGGCGGTCCATCGCGCACCAGCCGTTCGAGCACGCCGAGCTGCACCGCGCAGTGGGCCTTGTCGTCGGCGGCGCCGAGGCCGACCAGCCAGCCATCCTCCACCCGCGGCGCATAGGCGCGCTCCGACCAGCCGCCGTCGCCGACGGTGTCGAGGTGCGCGTTGAGGCAGAGCGTCGGCCCCGCGGTGGCGCCCCGCAGTCGGGCGACGACGTTCGGCCGGCCGGGCGCGATCTCGTCCGCATGCACCTCGAGCCCGAGCGCCTCGAGCGGCCCGAGCCGCTCCAGGAGCCAGGCGGCGATGCGGCCCTCCCCCGCCCCACCGGCGACGAGCCAGGGGTTCCGGGCGTCGATGCGGACGAGGTCGGCCACGGTCCCGGCGAGCGACAGAGCCTCGTCGGCGCGTGGGCCGGCCATGCCGAGCCGCGCTCCCCTACCCCCGCCCGCCCAGCTCCGCCCGCGAGGCCGCGACCGCGTCGTCGAAGGCGGCCAACGTCTCGTCGATGTCGGCGGCAGTGTGGGCGGTCGAGACGAACCAGAGCTCGATGTTGCTGGGATGGACGAGCACCCCGCGCGCATGGAGCGCACGGGCGAGCGCGGCGAACCGCGGCGAGTTCAGGTGGGCCGCCGCGCCGCGGTAGTCGACGATGGGTTGCTCGGCGAACCAGAACTGGAACATGGGACCCACGCCCTGGACCTGGACGGGGATGCCAGCGCGCTCGAAGATGCCGCCGATCCCCGAGGTGAGCCGCTCGGCGAGGGCGAAGAGCGCCTCGTAGGTCCCAGGCCGGGCGAGCAGTTCGGTGGAGGCCTTCGCCGCGGCGACGGCGATCGTGTTCGCGTTGTAGGTCCCGGCGTGGAGCACCTCGCCCTCGGCGATCGGCTCCATCAGGTCGCGCCGCCCGGCCAGCGCGGCGACCGGATAGCCGCCGCCCAGCGCCTTGGCCAGGGTCGTCAGGTCGGGCGTCACGCCGTAGAGCGTTTGCGCCCCGCCGTAGGCGACCCGGAAGCCGGTGATCACCTCGTCGAAGATGAGGAGCGCATCGTGGCGCCGGGTGATGTCGCGGAGCGCCTCCAGGTAGCCGGGCTGCGGCGGGATGACGCCGGTGTTGCCCATGACCGGCTCGGTCAGCACCGCCGCGATCTCCCCGCCGCGGCGCGCGAAGAGCCGGTCGACCGCCTCGGGATCGTTCCAGGGCAGCACGAAGAGCGTCTCGGCGAGCGCCGCCGGGATCCCCGGCGAGCCCGGCACGGGGCGCGGCTCGCTCCGTGGACCGGCCGCCTCGAGCGGCGGGGGGTGGCTCCACTCGACCTGGTCGGCCCAGCCGTGGTAGTGGCCCTCGAAGCGGAGGATCCGCGGGCGCCCGGTGACCGCGCGCGCCAGCCGGACCGCGTGGAGAACGACCTCGGTCCCGCTGTTGCCGAAGCGGACCAGCTCGGCCGAGGGGACCGCGGCCACGATCCGCTCGGCGGCCGCCGCCTCGAGCTCGTACGGGAGGGCGAACATCGTGCCGATCTCGCTCATCGCCGCCTCGACGGCTCCGATGAGCGCCGGGTGGGCGTGCCCGTGGATGAGCGGCCCCAGGGCGAGCAGGTAGTCGACGTACTCGTTGCCGTCGACGTCCCAGATCCGCGGTCCACGGCCGTGATGGACGACCGGCGGGCCGGGCACCCAGCCCGCCCTGGGACCGCGCGCCCCGCTGTTGATGCCGCCGGCGACAACTCGCTGGGCCGCGGCGTAGGCGGCGGCGGACCGATCGGTGCGATAGGCGGGGCGGCTGGCGAGGCGGCGCATGGCGTCCTCCGGCGGGTGGCATCTATCATGGACGAGACCGGGTCGCCCTCGTCCGGTCCTGACGCGTGAGATGCCACCTTTGAGCGAGCTGTTCCCGACGGTCTACGGGCGCGGCCTCATCCCCGAGCTCAAGAGCTTCGTCCATCGCCCCTACCTGGTCGTGACGATGGACGACCTCTGGCCGCTCTTCCGCGACGCCTTCGACGACGGCGTAGCCGGTCCGCTCTTCGTGCGCACCCTCGAGCGCGACGAGCTCGATCGGATCGTGGCCGAGCTCCCGGCGTGCGGGTCGGTCGTTGGGCTCGGCGGCGGCCAGGCGCTCGACGTCGCCAAGTACGTCGCCTGGGCCCGACGGCTGCCGCTCTTCCAGGTGCCGACGGCGCTCTCGGTGAACGCGGCCTGGGGCCACCGTGCTGCCGTCCGCGTCGGCGGCATCGTCCGCTACGTCGCATGGGCGATCCCCGAGGCCGTCTACATCGACTTCGACGTCATCCGCGGCGCCCCGGCCGACCTCAACCGGTCGGGCGTCGGCGACATCCTGTGCTACCACACCGGTCACTGGGACTGGCGCATGGCCCGCGATCGCGGGAGGGTCGAGGCGCGCTGGCCGTACGACGAGCGCCTGGTGGCCGAGGCGGAGGTCGCCCTCGGGCGGGTCGTCGACCACGCCGACGAGATTCGCGGGGTGACCGACGCCGGCCTGCGTGCCCTGGGCGAATCCCTCCGCTGGGGCGGCGCGGCGTTCCATAATGCCGGGTGGAACCCCCGCCACATCGAGGGGGCCGAGCACTTCGTCTTCTACAACCTCGAATACCTGACCGGGAAACCGTTCATCCACGGTCAGGCGGTCTGCCTGGGGGTGATCCTGATGAGCGCCCTCCAGGAAAACCGCGCGGAGTGGATCCGCTCGGTCATCGACCGGATCGGCGTCCCCTGGCGACCCGAGCAGATGGGGGTCACCGGGGGGCAGGTCGAGCAGGCGCTGCGGACCCTGCCGGCGTACGTGGAACGGGCGGGCCTCTGGTACACGGTCGCCAGCGACCGTCCCGTCACCGAGGAGTTCATCGCGCGGATGCGCGCGTGGCTCGGCTACTAGGCGGACCCGGCAGCCGGCCGGGCGCCGCCACGAGGAGGTGCAGTGATGCGATCCAGGCTCAGCGGGCGATCGAGGATCCTCGTCGCCCTGACGGTCGTCGCCGTCGCCCTCGCGGCGTGCCAGGGGGCCGCCTCGCCCACGCCCTCGCCGACCGCGACCGGCGGCGCCTTCGACTGGAAGAAGTTCAGCGGCGCGGAGATCACCGCGCTCCTCAACCAGCACCCCTGGACAGACGGGATGACGCCGCTCCTGGAGGAGTTCACCAGGGAGACCGGCATCAAGGTCAACCCCCAGACGTTCTCCGAGGACCTCTACTTCGACAAGATGGAGCAGACGCTCCGCTCGACGACGGAGGGCGCGGACGTCTACTTCCTGCCCATGGACTCGACCGGCTTCACGCAGTTCAGCGCGGGCCTCATCGAGCCGCTCACGCCGTACCTCGACGACCCCTCGAAGACGTCCCCGGACTACGGCTTTGCCGACTTCCCGTCCGGCTTCCTCACCGGCGGGACCTACCCGCCCGGTGACGCGGCCGCGCAGGCCTACGGGATCCCGATCTCCTTCGAGGCGTACATCCTCTTCTACAACAAGGACCTCGTGGACCAGTACCTCGGCGGCAAGGTCCCCGCTACCTTCGACGAGCTGATCGCCGGCGCCGCGAAGATCACCAAGGAAGCCGGCGGCCAGGGGATCCCCGGCGCGGTCATGCGCGGCATCCGCTCCGACACGATCATGGACACGCTCTCGGGTGTCGTCTGGAACGCGTGGGGCGAGGCAGAAGCTCCGGCGCCCTACGGGCTCTGGTTCGACGGCGGCTGGGACAAGCCGCGGCTGACGAACGAGAAGGTCTGCCAGGGTCTGGCCAACTACGCCAAGCTCCTGGCGACCGGCCCGGCCAACAAGTACGCCATCGACTGGCCCGACGCCAACACGCTCTTCTCCCAGGGCAAAGCGGCCTTCTTCATCGACGCCAGCCTCTTCGGCCCGAGCTACGAGGACGCCTCGCAGTCCCAGGTCGCCGGCAAGGTCGGCTACGCCGTCCTGCCGCCGGTCCAGGCGGGCGGAAAGTCGTTCACCGGCCACTGGCTCTGGGGCCTGGGCATCCCCAAGAACTCCAAGTCCAAGGACGCGGCCTGGTACTTCGTGCAGTGGATGACCAACAAGGCCAACACGGCGAAGATCGGGACGAGCACGGGCGGTGCGCCGCGCGTCTCGTCGTATAGCGACCCGGTCTACACTTCCGGCCTCAATCCCGACTACGTGACGGCCGTCAACGCGGCGATGCAGACGTCGCGCTCGACCGTCGTCTTCAAGGAGGGCTGGAAGGACGGCGCCCTCGCGATCGTCGACACCGAACTGGCGATCGCCCAGGGCACCGATCAGGCCGCGGCGTGCGCCACGGGGAACGACGCCCTCGCCGCCGCGGTGAAGTGACCGCCCGCGCCACGAACCGTTCCACCGCCCGGCGCCCCGCCCCCGCACCACGGGGGCGGGGCGCCGACCCATCCGAACCCATGAGGACGCCCCGATGACGGCGGCCGCGGTGCGGCGCAGGGGCAGGACCGACCGCGGCGGCCGTTTCATCGTGCCGCTCCTCGTGGTCATGGGCCTGACCTCGATCTACCCTTCCCTCTTCTCCCTCTACATGAGCTTCTACGACTGGAACTGGGGGGAGCGCTTCAACTTCGTGGGCCTGGCGAACTACCTCGAACTGCTGGGCAGCGAGCGCTTCCGCACCGGGCTCCTCAACACCTTCGTCTTCACCATCTCGGCGGTCACCATCGAGTTGCTCCTCGGCCTCGGCATCGCCCTCGCCGTCCACCGCCTGGGATGGGGCGCCGGGATGGTGCGCACGCTCCTGCTCGTCCCGCTGATGGTCTCGGGGATCATCGTCTCGATGATCTGGAAGATCATGCTCGACCCGACGCTGGGGATCGTCGGCTACGCCGCCGGGCTGCTGGGCCTGCCGCGGCTCGGCTTTCTGGGGGACCCCGCGATGGCGATGGCCTCGATCGTGATGATCGACACCTGGTGGCAGACCGCCTTCGTCTTCATCGTCCTCTCGGCCGGCCTGCGGGCGCTTCCCGAGGAGCCGTTCGAGGCGGCCGAGGTCGACGGCGCGTCGGCCTGGCAGCGCTTTCGCTACATCACCCTGCCGCTCCTTCGGCCGGTCGTGCTGGTCGTCCTCCTCTTCCGCACCATCGACTGCATGAAGGTCTTCGCCATCATCTTCGGGACGACCGGCGGCGGCCCTCTGACGACGACCGAGTCGGTGCAGGTGCAGGCCTACCGGATCGCCTTCAAGCAGCTCAACATGAGCGAGTCGATGACGATGATGGTGATCTTCGCCGTCATCGTCCTCGGGGTCGTCCTGGTCTACCAGCGGCTGGGCGCCGCCCGCGAGCTCGTGCGGTGACGGCGTTCCTCGCGTCGCGCCGGCTCCGGCGGCGGGCGAGCCTGGCCGTCGCCTCGACGGTCACCCTGGTGGCGCTCGTGGGCACGCTCTTTCCCCTCTTCTGGCTCTTCGTCATCTCGACGAAGCTCCCCCGGGACGCCTTCAAGACGCCGCCCGACCTGCTCTACGTGCCCGACTTCAGCAAGTACCTCTCGATCTGGCAGACGGCCGGCTTCGGCCGCGCCTTCGTCAGCAGCGTCATCGTCGTGCTGCTGGGGGTCCTGATCGCGCTGGCGGTGGCGACCCCGGCGGCCTACGCCATCGTGCGGCTCCGGGTGCGCGGCGGCCGCTACCTGCGGCTCTGGCTGCTGCTCGCCTACGCGACGCCGGAGTTCCTCTTCGTCATCCCCATGTACGTCCTCTACCAGCAGGCCGGGCTGTACGACACGCAGGTCGGGCTCGCCTTCATCTACCAGGTCTTCGCCGTCCCCTTCGCGGTCTGGCTCGTGCAGGCCTTCTTCGCCGAGCTGCCGCACGAGCTGGGCGACGCGGCCCGCGTCGACGGCGCTTCGGAGCTGCAGACACTGCTGCGGGTCTACCTGCCGCTCGCCGCGCCCGGCCTCGCCGCGACGGCGATCCTGGTGGGCATCAACATGTGGAACGAGGTGACGATCGCGCTGGCGCTCACCTTCGACCAGGGGCGCACGGTGACGGTTGCGGTCGCGGGTTTCCGCGGCTACGCCGCCATCCGCTGGCAGGAGATGACGGCGGCGGCGGTCGTGGCCGTCATCCCCATGGTCATCTTCGCCGGGCTGGCCCAGCGCTACATCGTCAAGGGCCTCACCTTCGGAGCCGTGAAATGAGCGAGACGATCGATCTCTCCGGGCGCCGCGCGCTCGTCACCGGGGCCGGTCGCGGGATCGGCCGGGGTATCGCCCACCGCCTGGCCGCCGCCGGTTGCCACGTGGCGGTCAACGACATCGACCCCACCACCGCCGAGCGGACGGCGGCCGAGGTGGCCGCCCTGGGGCGGCGCTCGGCGGCGATCCCCGGGGACCTCGCTCGAGTCGCCGACGTCCACGACGTCTGCGACCGCGCGGCGGACGCGCTCGGTGGCGTCGACATCCTGGTCAACAACGCCGGCGTCTCCCTCTGCCGCGCGATCGTCGACTGCACGGAGGAGGACTGGGACCGCCATCTCGACGTCATGGCCAAGGCGACCTTCCTGACCATGCGCCGCCTGGCGCCGGCGATGATGGCGCGCGGCTGGGGACGCATCGTCAACCTCGGCTCCTACGTCGCCCAGATGAACAGCACGACCAGGTTCTTCGGCCCCTACTGTGCCGCCAAGTTCGCCATCGTGGGGCTGACGCAGGTCGCCGCCCAGGAGTTCGCCCCGTCGGTCACGGTGAACGCGGTCGGACCCGGCGACGTCGACACCGAGATGATGGCGCGCGAGTGGGAAGTCGAGGGCGAGCGGCGCGCGATGGACCCCGCGGCGGTCAAGGAAGAGTACCGCCGGCGCCTCCTGCTCGGCCGCTTCGAGCGCCCGGACGACATCGCCGGCGCCGTCCTCTTCCTCTGCTCGCCGTTGGGAGACCAGGTGACCGGCAGCCACCTCATCGTGAGCGGCGGGCTGCCGTTCCGGGCCGCCTAGGATGCGGACGAGATGAGCGCCGCTCCCCGGACTGACGAGAACGTCATCCCCGCCGAGGACGTCACCCGCTGGCACGCCGCCATCGCCGATGAGCTGCGCGCCGCCTTCGAGGCGGTCCTGCCGGTCGGGAAGTACACCATGGGCAGCCAACTGGCCGCCTTCGAGATGGAGTTCGCGGCCGCCTGCGGCACGCGCCACGCGATCGGCATCAGCAGCGGCACCGCGGCGCTCCACCTGGCGCTCCTCGCCCTCGACGTGGGGCCCGGCGACGAGGTGATCACCGTCCCCAACACCTACGTGGCGACCGCCTTCGCCGTCACCTACACGGGCGCCCTGCCGGTCTTCGTCGACGTCGACCCCGTCACCGCCAACATGGACCCGGCGCGGCTGGCGGCCGCGGTGACCGAGCGGACGAGGGCGATCCTGCCGGTCCACCTCTATGGCGCCGCCGCCGACGTCGAGGCGATCCGGACCGCCGCCCCGGGCATCGCGCTGCTCGAGGACGCGGCCCACGCCCACGGCGCGACGCTCCGCGGCCGACCGGTCGGCTCGCTCGGCGAGGCGGCGGCCTTCTCCTTCTACCCGACCAAGGTCCTCGGCGCCCTCGGCGACGGCGGAGCGCTCACCACCGGCGACGAGGCGCTGGCGGCGCGGCTGAGCGAGCTCCGCTACATGGGACAGCGCCGCGTCAAGCACGAGCATGAGACGCTCGGCTACCAGGAACGGCTCGACGAGCTGCAGGCCGCCTTCCTGCGCGTCAAGCTGCGCGACCTCGACGAGCAGCTGGTAGGTCGGCGGCGCGTCGCCCTGCGCTACGGGGAGTGGCTCGCCGGCACGCCGGTCGTCCCGCCGGCCCACGACCCGACGGGGCGCCACGCCTACTACATGTACACGGTGCTTGCGCCCGATCGCGAGGCGCTCGTGGCGCACCTGGAGCGCTCAGGGATCCGCACGCAGCTCATCTACCCGCGCCTCGTCCCCGACCAGGGCGCCTACCGCGACCACCCCTGGCGCGCCGCCGACGACCTCGCGGTCGCCCGCTCGCTCGTGCCCCGGCTCCTCTGCCTGCCGATGTTCGCCGAGCTGACCGATGCCGAGGTCGACCGGGTGGGACGGGCGATCCGCGACTTCTACGGCGTCGGCTGAGACGATGCGCCAGCGCCGGTGCCGCCCGTGGCGATGACGGTGCGCCTGGTCATCCTTGGCGGGTCGGGCGCCTCCACGCCGGAGCTGGCCGACGCGCTGCGCGCCTGGCCCGGCGGAGCCGGGCGCCGTCCGCCGCTCGAGATCGCGCTGGTCGGGCGCTCGGTCGAGCGGCTGGCCGTCGTGGCGGCCGAGTTCCGCCGGCGCGTCGGCGACGAGGGCCCGACGGTCGCGGTGGACGTGGCGACCGAACGGCGCGCCGCCCTGGAGGGCGCCGACGTGGTGCTCAACCAGGTCCGCGTCGGCGGGCTCGCGGCGCGCCACTTCGACGAGACGTTCCCCCGCGACTTCGGCCTACCCGGCGAGGAGACGATCGGCCCGGGGGGCTTCGCCAACGCGCTGCGCACGGTACCCGCGCTCCGCTCCACCTGGCAGGACGTGGCGGCGATCGCCTCTCGCGCCCTCGTCGTCAACCTGACCAACCCGTCGGGGATCGTCTCCGCTGCGGCGTCGCTCGAGTACGGCCTGCCGATCGTCTCGGTCTGCGACTCCCCGGTCACGCTCTGCGGGGCGATCGCGGCGCGCCTTGGCCGCGGCGCGGGCGAGGTCCATCGAGCGTACGCCGGGCTCAATCATGCCGGCTGGTGGGTGCCGGCCTCGGCCGAGGAGCTGGCCGCAACCGCCGACCTGGCGTCCGGCCAGGACGCCGGCGCGGTCGCCGCCGTCGCCGCGGTAGGCCTCCCGTACGCGCGCTACTACCTCCATCCCGATCGGGCGCTGGCGGCCCAGCTCGCCGCCGGTGAGACCCGCGCCCGGCAGCTCGAGCGGCTGCAGGCCGACCTGCTGACGGGCTACGCCGCCGGCGCCACCGACCTGCCGCGGCGAGCGGCCGCCTGGTACGGCGTCATCGTCGCCTTCCTCGACGCCTGGCTCCACGGGTCCGCCGAGCCGCTCCTGCTGGGGCTGCCCAACCAGGGCCGGCTTCAGGCGCTCCCCGACGAAGTCTACGCCGAGGGCCCGGTGACGCTTCCCGCGCCCGGACGCCTGGAGCCGCTGCCGATGCCCAGGCTGCCCCCGCTCGCGGCGACGCTCCTCACCCGGCACGCCGCCTTCGAGGCGCTGACGGTCGAGGCGCTCCGCGCCGGCTCCCCGCGCCTCGCCCTCGTCCGGGCGCTCCTCGCCAATCCCCTGGTGACGAGCCACGACCAGGCGGCCGGGCTCGTCGACGCGATCCAGGCTGGCTCGCCCTCGTGACCGGGCTCCCCGTGCCGGCGGCGCTCGCAGGGGCGGTCGACATCGGGGCCACCAAGACGC
>MGMJ01000111.1:0-920 GCA_001794945.1 Chloroflexi bacterium GWC2_73_18 | reverse complement strand
CGGCCGCCGGCGCGCTCCGCCTGCCGACCGGTCCGGACCCGGCGCTACTGGCCGATCGGGCGGCCGAGGCGCTCCGCGCCCTCGCCGCCGGCGCCGGGGCGCCGCTCGCGGCCGTCGGCGTGGCCGCCCCGGGGCCGCTCGACGCCGGCGCGGGGGTGATCGAGCATTCGCCGAACCAGGGTCGCGCCTGGCGCGGCACCCGGATCACCGCCCTCCTCGCCGAGCGGCTGGCCGTGCCGGTCGCGCTCGACGACGACGCCCGCCTCGGCGCCCTCGGCGAGGCGCTCCTCGGGGCGGGCCGCGGCGCCGACCCGCTCGTCTACGTCACGGTCTCGTCCGGGATCGGCTCGGGGATCGTGTCCGGTGGGCGGATGCTTCGTGGCGCCCACGGCCTGGCCGGCGAGGTGGGCCACCTGGTCGTCGACCCGGACGGCCCGCGGTGCGCCTGCGGGCGGCGTGGCGACGTCGAATCGTACGCCGGGGGTGCCGCCCTGGCGCGGCGGGCCCGGCGGGCCTGGCCCAGCGGACGGCTGGCCGACGGTTCGGCCGCGCCCCGCGACGCGGCGGGGATCTTCCGCGCCGCCCGCGCCGGCGACCCCCTGGCGCGCGGCATCGTGGCGGAGGCGGCCGAGGCGCTGGGACGCGGGCTGGCCGCGCTGGCCACGGCCATCGATCCGGAGCGGATCGTCGTCGGCGGCTCGCTCGCCCTCTCCCAGGGCGCCCTCGTCCGTCGCGCCGTCGCGATCGCCCGGCGGCGCTGCCTCGCCGAGACAGGGCGGCGGCTCGTCGTCGTGCAGAGCGCCCTAGGCGAGACGAGCGTCCTCGCCGGCGCGGCCCTCCTCGCGGCGGAGCTGGCGGGCGGGGCACCGCCGCCTGGTCCGTAACGCGCGGCTGACGGACGCGTCCCATGATCGACCGTG
>MGMJ01000110.1:0-12546 GCA_001794945.1 Chloroflexi bacterium GWC2_73_18 | reverse complement strand
ACGCCTCCCGGAGCGCCATGTCCCCGGGGAGGTCGATGAAGACCGGGCCGGGCCGGCCGCCGCGCGCCAGGGCGAAGGCGCGCGCCATCACCCAGGGGACCTTCTCCGGATCGGTCGGGCGGACCGCCCACTTGGTGATCGGCCGGAAGAGGGCGACGCTGTCGAGCTCCTGGAAGGCGCCCATCCCCTCGGTCCGGGTCGGCGTCCCGTTGGCGAGCGCGATCACCGGCTGGCAGCCGGAGAACGCCTCCAGGAGCCCGGAGGCGAGGTTGGCCGACCCGGGGCCCGGGCTGGCGAAGCAGACGCCGGCCTTCCCGGTGACGCGGGCGTAGGCGTAGGCCATGAAGGCGCCCGACGCCTCGTGGCGGACCAGGATCGGGCGGATCCCCGGGTGCGCGGCGAGGTCGGCGACCAGGTGGAGCGGGTTGCCGGGAAGGCCGAAGGCGAGATCGACCCCCTCGGCGGCGAGCGCCTCGACAACGGCGGCCCAGGGGGTCCGGCGCGGCTCGATCGCCATGGCGTGCCTCCTTGTGTCAGCCCATCCAGGCGCCGCCGTTGACGTCGATGGCGGCGCCGGTGATGAAGTCGGCATCCGAGGAGGCGAGGAAGACCGCGACCCTCGCCACGTCCTCTGCGGTCTCGAGCCGCCCGAGCGGCGTGTCGTCGACGTAGAGGCGGCGCACCTCGTCGGCGCTCATACCCCGCAGCTCGCCCTCCCAGACCGCCTCGCGGTCCTGCATCGACGTCCTCACATAGCCCGGGCAGATGCTGTTGACGGTGATGCCGTGCGGCCCCAGCTCGGCCGCCATCGCCTGGGTGAGCCCCACGGCGGCGAACTTGGATGCGACGTAGTGCGGCAGGAAGGCGACGTCGCCCTTCTTCCCGGCCATCGAGGCGGTCACGATGATCTTGCCTCCCCCGCCGCGCGCGATCAGGTAGCGCGCCACGACCTGCGAGCAGTTGAAGACGCCCTTGGCGTTGACGTCCATGTTGACGTCCCAGTCGCGCTCGGCGAGCTCGACGAAGCGCCCCATCGTGCTGACGCCGGCGTTGTTGTGCCAGACGTCGAGCGTCCCGAAGCGGGCGACGATCGCGTCGACGACGCCGGGGATCGCCGCGCGGTCGGTCACGTCGAGCGGCCAGGCCGCCGCCTCGCCGCCGGCGGCGCGGATCTCCGCCGCCACCGCCTCGGCGCTCGCCCCGTCGACGTCGGTCACCGCCACGCGCGCCCCCTCGGCCGCGTAGGCGAGGGCGCAGGCCCGCCCGATCCCGGTGCCGCCGCCGGTGATACCGATCACCTTGCCTGCCAGTCGCATCACGCCACCTCCTCGCCCGCGCCGCTCGCCGCGCGCAGGCGCGGGTAGAGGTCGCGCAACCGCTCGTACGTCTCGCGGAAGAGCGGGTAGATCGCCTCGTAGCGCTCGTGCGCCGCCGGGTCCGGCTGCGTCACCGCGGCGATCCGGATGAAGCGCTCGATCTCCTCCCAGCGCTCGAAGGCGCCGATCCCCATGCCGGCGACGTAGGCGGCCCCGAGCGACGAGCCGGGGTGACCCTCGATCTGCTCGAGCGGGAGGCCCAGGATGTCGGCGGTCACCTGCCTCCAGAGCGCCGAGCGGGCGCCGCCGTTGGTGCAGCGCGCCCGCGCCGGGATCGTGCCGAGCTCCGACAGCACCTCGACGTGGTGGCGGAAGCCGAAGCCGATCCCCTCGAGGATCGCCCGGTAGAGATGGGCACGGGTGTGGCTGAGCGTCAACCCCACGATCGTGCCGCGCGCCAGCGGGTCGAAGAGCGGCGTCTTCTCGCCGAGCACGTAGGGGAGGACGATCAGCCCCTCCGCGCCGGGCGGGATCGCCGTCGCCTCGGCGTCGAGCTCGGCGAAGGAGCGACCCGGGGCGAACTGGTCCCGGAACCAGGCGATCAGGCTCCCGCTGGCGGCCATGCAGCCGTTGGGCAGGAAGCGATCGTCCATGACATGGTAGTCGAGGAAGAGGCGGGGGTCGACGAGCGGCCGCGTCGAGCAGTAGAGGATGTCGCCGGCGCCGCCGAGCTTGACGAGGAGATCGCCCGGACCGATCACCCCGGCCGAGAAGGCCGAGGCGACGTGGTCGGCCGAACCGGCGACGACCGGCGTCCCCGCCCGCAGGCCGGTCGCCCCGGCGGCCGCCTCGGTCACCGCGCCG
Organism: Chloroflexi bacterium GWC2_73_18; assembly: GCA_001794945.1. Lineage (GTDB taxonomy): Bacteria > Chloroflexota > Limnocylindria > Limnocylindrales > CSP1-4 > GWC2-73-18. Next base: position 10,366 of record MGMJ01000110.1, on the reverse strand, counting down.
ACGATCTCGGCCGGCCGGCGGACCGGCGGGAGCCAGCCCCGGTCGATGGTCGCCAGCGCGAGGATCGCGTCGTCCCAGTCCTCGCGCCCCAGGTCGTAGAGGCCGCTCTCCAGCGCCCAGTTCCGCTCCACCGACCACTCCCCGGTGAGGCGGTGGACGATGAAGTCGTAGGAGCCGCAGACGCGGACGGCGCGGGCCATCACCTCGGGCTCGTGCGCGCGGAGCCAGCGGAGCGTGGGGCCCACGCTCTGCTGGGTGACCGGGCTGCCGGTGCGCCGCAGGATGTCCGCGGCGTCGGTGCGCGCCTGGAAGAAGGCGATCTCGTCGATCGCGCGCGCGTCGTTCTGCTGGATCGAGGGGCGAAGGACCCGGTCGGCGGCGTCGAGCAGGACGACGGTGGGGACCATGCCGCTGACACCGATCGCCGCCACACCGCCGGCCTCGCGGCCGGTCGCGGCCAGGAGGCGCGGCACGCCCCGGCAGACGTTGGCCCACCAGCCGTCGGCGTCCGCCTCGGCCCAGCCCGGGTGGGGCGATTCGAGGCCCGCCGGTTCGCTCGCCTCGCCGAGGATGGCGCCGGCCGGGTCGATCAGGACGAGCTTGGTGCCGCTGGTGCCGACGTCGATCCCGAGGAGCGTCCCGGCGCTCATGGCGAGAAGCTACCTCCTTCCCGGCCCGGCCGGTCAGCCGCCGCGCACCTCGCCGGCCGCGGCGACGAGGCGCCGCACCCGCTCGGGGTCGACCGGGTTCCAGATGTGGCCGTCGACCTTCAGGCTCGTCCCCACGATCGCGCCGTCGGCGTATCGGAGCGCCTCCACCACATTCTCCGGGCGCACCCCCGTGTTGGCCAGCACCGGCGTCCCCGGCGCCGCCTCCTTCGCCGCGCGCAGCTCGCTCATCTCGAAGGCGATGCCGGCCATCGGCCCGGAGACGAGGAGCGCGTCGAAGCCGAAGTAGGCGGCTCCCCGGGCGCGCGAGGCGACGTCGCGGCCGGCGATCGAGCGGGCGAACTCGGGGGCGATGTTGGCGAAGAGGGCGCAGTCGACGATGCCGAGCCGGGCGCGTTCGGCGAAGATCGCCGCCGGGTCGGACGCCAGGAGCCCCATGTCGGTCTCGAAGACGCCGCTCATCACCTCGCGCACCCAGCGCGCCCCGGTCGCCGCCGCCACCGCCAGCGAGGCGACGGGGTCCCATAGCACGTTGACCCCGAAGGGGAGGGAGAGCCCGCCGGCGGTCCGGGCGATCACGGCCGCCATGAACGCCGGCACCTCCGGCCCGACCCTCGTGGCGTAGGGGAGATCGGCCTCGTTGCAGTACATGACGCCGTCGACGCCGCCGGACTGGAGCGCCTCGATGTCGCGGCGCGTGGCGTCCACGACCGCGTCCAGGGTGACGCCGTCGCGGTGGCGCGACCACCCCGGGGAGGCGGGCAGGTGGACCATCCCGATGATCGGCTTCGGCCGGGCGAAGATCCGTTCGAGCGCATTCATGGATGACAGTTTGTATCAGAGCGGCGGTCGTGGCACGATGCGCCGTACATGAGCTCGATGGTTGGCGTCATCGGCGGCGCGAGCGTGCGGCCCCGTGGCCGGCGGCGCCACTTCCCCTCGCTCGGACGCCTGGGCGCCCATCTCGTGCTCGCCGCGTCCGCCCTCGTCATCGTGCTGCCGCTCCTCTGGATCTTCCGCACCTCGATCGTCTCCCGGCGCGTCGCCTACCTGATCCCGCCCGACTTCACGGCGACCCCCAACATCGACAGCTGGGCCTACATCTTCGGCGACCAGGGCTTCGTCCGCTTCTTCCTCAACAGCCTGGGGATCGGCCTCGGGACGGGGCTCCTGTCGCTCCTCATCGGGGTGCCGGCCGCCTACTCGATCGCCCGCTGGCAGACCGGCCGCCGGCCGATGCGGGTCGGCATCATGGCGACCCAGATCCTGCCGCCGATCACGCTCATCATCCCGGTCTTCATCCTGGGCCGCGAGACCGGCCTCCTCAACAACCAGCTCCTGCTGGTCGTCATGTATCTCTCCTTCAACATCCCCTTCGTCGTCTGGATCCTGAGCGGCTTCTTCGTGAGCCTGCCCCGGGAAGTCGAGGAGGCCGGCCTCGTCGACGGGGCGACCCCCTTCCAGGTCCTGCGGATCCTCGTCGTGCCGATGGCCTGGCCGGGGATCGTGGCGGCGGGGATCTTCAGCTTCGTGCTCGCCTGGAACGAGTTCCTCTTCGCCTTCATCCTGACCGGCATCGACTCGCGCACCCTGCCGGTCGCCCTCGTCGGGCTGATCACGCAGGCGGGCACACAGGTCGGCCCCATGGCGGCCGGCACGGTCCTGATGAGCGTCCCGGTCATCGCCCTCACCTTCGTGGCGCAGCGTTACCTGGTGAGCGGTCTGACGTTCGGTTCGGTCAAGTGATCCGGGCCCTCGCTCCTGCGAGGGCCGGTGGAGAGGAGGTTGCTCGGATGAGATCGCGTTCGAGTCGCGGCCGTGAGACCCGCGGGTTCGTCGCCCGCGCGCTCGGGGTCGTCGCCGTCGCCGCGTTCGTCGCCTCGGCCTGCCAAGCGACCGGCACGCCGACGCCGACCGGCACGCCGTCCCCGACCGGTGGCGGCAAGCCCTTCGAGGGGGTGACCCTCAACCTGCTGATGGAGGACCTCACGGAGACCCACTACATCGCCGACCTGCTGCCGGACTTCAAGGCGAAGACCGGCATCACCGTCGTCTTCGAGCAGGTCCCCTACAGCAACATGTACGAGAAGCTCGTCACGCAGCTCTCCGGGCCGGAGAAGTCGGGCTCCTACGACGTCGTGGCCGTCGACTACTACTGGCCGGGCGAGTTCGCCCGCTCGGGCTGGATGCTCCCGCTCGACGACCGGATCGCCCGCGACAAGACCGACCTCTCGGGGATCATCCAGGCCTTCTTCGACGTCAACGGCAAGGTCGACGGCAAGACCTACTACATCCCCTACTTCCCGTACCCGATGGGCATCGTCTATCGCAAGGACCTCGACGTGAAGATCCCGAAGACGATGGAGGAGTACGTCACCTACACCAAGAGCCTCAAGAAGGGCGACTTCTACGGGGCGGCGATGCAGGGTGCGCCGACCGACCCGATCGCCATGGAGTGGCTCAACTTCCTGTATGCCAACGGCGGGGACCTCTACGCCGCCGACCTCAAGACGCCGACCGTCAACAACGAGATCGGGCGGAAGGCGCTCGACCAGTACATGGACATGATCGACAACGCCGCCCAGACCGGCGCCGCCGGCGCGAACCTGGACGACGCCTCCAACACCTTCGCGCAGGGGAAGGCGGCGACGATGGTGACCTACATCACGATCTTCGCCGGTTTCTTCCAGGATCCGGAGAAGTCGGTGATCGTCGACAAGTGGGAGGTGGCGGCGATGCCCGGCACCGGCGTCGGCAACGTCGGCGTCTGGTCGTTCGGCGTCCCCAAGAGCTCCAAGAACCCCGATGCGGCCTGGGAGTTCGTCAAGTGGGTGACGTCGGAGCCGGTCGCCAGGCAGCGCGCCCTCAAGGGTGGCTCGCCGGCCTACACCGCCCACTACACCGATGCGGAGATCCTGGCCAAGTTCCCCTACCTGACCCGCGCCATCGACATCCTCAAAGCCGGCAAGGGCCTGCCGCTGATCACCAAGCAGCAGGACATGGTTTCCACCCTGGGGCGCGAGCTCTCCAAGGCGGCGGCCCATGAGGTCGAGCCGCAGGAGGCGCTCGACGCGATCGCCACCAAGCTGGCCGAACTGGCCACCCAGTAGCGCGACGGCGGCACCCTGGCCCCGCTGCGTGGCAGCGAGGGGAGCCGGTGACGACTCCCCTCGCTCACTGGTGGACGCCCGGTCCCTGAGCCGGCCAGCCGCAGCGACCACGCCGTGACCGAGACGTCCACGACTCCGCCGCTCCCCTACCACCTGGCGGGAAGGACCCGCGGGCTGCCCTTCCGCTGGCGCCTGCTCATCCCGGTGATCGTGGCACTGATCGTGGTGGACGCCTTCCCACTCACTTACGCCTTCGTGGCGAGCCTGCAGCGGTTCCTGCTATCCGGGACCGACCTGTCGCGACCGTTCACCGGGCTCCAGAACTACCTCGACTTCGCGTCGACGGCGGAGTTCGCCAAGGCGGCCTGGAACACGGTCGTCCTGTCCGCCTCGGTCGTGACGCTGGAGATCGCCATCGGCTTCGCCCTGGCCTACCTGCTCGCCCTGCGCGACCTCCGCTTCCGCAACCTCTACTTCCTCGTCTTCATGATCCCGCTCCTGTTGAGCCCGGTGGCGGTCGGGCTCTCGTGGCGGCTGATCCTCCACCCCGACCTTGGGATCCTCAACTGGGTGCTCGGGCTGGTCGGGCTGCCCAAGTTCGCCTGGCTCGGCGACGTCGACCTGGCGATGCCGACGGTGATCGCGGTCGACGTCTGGCACGAGACGTCGGCGCTCATCCTGATCTTCTATGCCGGGCTCCAGGCCCTTCCCCACGAGCCGATCGAGGCGGCCCGGGTCGACGGCGCGAGCGGCCGGCAGATCCTCCGCCACATCGTCCTGCCGCTGATGGCACCGATCATCGTGGTGGCGGTCCTGATCCGTCTCGTCTCCGCGGTGAAGACCTACGACCTGATCTACATCCTGACCCGCGGCGGGCCGGGGACCGCGACGGAGACGGTCTCGTTCCTGATCTGGCGCACCGGGCTCGCCGGCCCGCTCGACGTCGGCAAGGCGGCGGCCGGCTCAATCGTCCTGCTCCTGGTGATCGTCGTCCTCACCTACTTCCTGCTCCGCGCCACCGACCGCGCCGCCGCGATGGAGTAGCGGGGGGCGGGCGGCAGGGCGGCCGGTGGCGGCGGCGGTCGCGTGGCGGCGCGTTCCGGCGGCTGCCACCGTGGGTGGCGGATCCCTCCCGGAGCACGCTCGACCGCGGCGCGGGAGCGCGGTTTCGCAGTAGCTGCACGCGTGGATCGGCGCGACGCCGCCACTCCCGGTGGCGCGACCGTGCGGCGCGGCCGCCTCGCCGCGGGTGGGCGCTCGATCAGCGCGCCGCGTGCTCGGCCCAGCGCACGACGAGACCCGCCGCGACCGCAGCGCGCGGGCCGAAGCGGCCGGCCACGTTGGCGCGGCCGATCGCCGGACCGCGGGGGCCGGCCGGCCCGGACGGCGCCCCGAGCGCCGCACCGATCGCCGCCACGACCTCCTCGTCGAGCGCCCCGCCGCCGGCCAGGATCAGCTGGTCCGGATGCGCATCGAGGGCGGAGAGGCAGCGCGCCACGTTGCGCCCCAGCACGTCGCGCTTGAGCGCGCGGCGCGTCGCCGCGAACGTCTCGACGGCGACCTCGACGCCGGGGAGCGGCACGATCCCCTCTCGCGTGTCGAGGGCGAGGCCGCCGACCGCGGCCGGCGGCGCCGGCTCGGCGAGGAAGCGCCGCGTGCCGCGCTCGTCGAGGACGAGCCGTGGCTCGATGACGGCGACGACCGGGTGGAGCTTGGCCGACTCGGCGAGTGCGGCCGGCAGCCCGGCGTAGGCGGCGAGCGCGGCGACGACGAGGTCGCCCGCCCCGGCGGCGACCACCGAGCGACCGTCGGCGACCAGGTCGATCGTGCCGGCGCCGACATCGCAGACGGCAGCGCCGGTGGTGGCGCCCGGCGTCGTCATCCCGCCCGCGAAGGCGGCCTCGGCCTCGCCGCCGACGACCTCGACCGGCAGGCCACACGCCTCCGCGAGCAGCTCGGGGAAGCGGTCGGCCGGGGCGCCGCCGAGGAGCGCCAGGGCGACCCCGGCGGCGCGACCGCCCCGGTGGAGCCAGGTCTCGCCGAGGCGCGGGGTGCCCACGGCGAAGGCGTCGCGCACCGGGCGCGGCGTGCGCGCGAGGAGGGCTGCGACCGCGGGATCGTCGCTGGCGAGGTCGGCCAGCGTCCCGGCCGGCAGCGCCTCGGCGAACGCAGCGGCGCCGGCGCCGAGGTCGACCGATCGTGCCGTCCCGTCGGTCAGGCGGAGCGTCAGGCGGCCGCGTCGTTCGGGCGCGTCATCGAGCGGCGCGTCGGTGATGAGCGCGCAGCGCTCGGCCTCGACGAGCTGCGCCACCGCTGAGGCGTCGCCGAAGCCGAAGTGATCGGCCAGGTAGAGCGGATCGGCCAGCCGCTGCACGGTCCGTCCCGGCGGAGCCACCTCGAGGGCGACCCGGCAGCCGGCCGGCAACAGATCGAGGCGGTCCACCTCGTCGACGATGGGCAGCGCGACCGAGAGCCGGTTGGCGATGACGACCGCGTCGTCCCCCGTACAAACGACACCCGCCACCGGCAGCCCGGCGCGGAGGGCGGTGTCGATCGTCGCCGCGGCACGGTCGAACTCGACCTCCAGCGGGACGGCGACGATCAGCGGGCCGTCGGGGAGTCGCTCGCCACCGGCGACCGCCCGCGCCAGCCCGACCAGCCCGACCAGCTTCCCGGCGGCCAGCCCCGACCCGCCCGGCGTCCGGCCGCGCGCGCGGAGCGCCGACAACCGCCCGCCACCGGACGTCACCGCCTCGAACGAGAGCTGCCCGGTGACCGCCGGCACGAGTTCGGCGACCAGGACCCGCTCGGTGCGGGGCGTGGCGGCCTCGAGGAGCGCGAGCGCCGCCGCGAGGGATGCGCGGCTGCCCTTGATCCCGCTGGTGCGGGCGAGCGACGCGGCATGCCAGGCGATCGACCCGTCGCGCCCGACCTCGGCGACGACCAGCTCGGTCGTCTGGTTGCCGACGTCGAGCCCGGCGACGATCACCCCTCGCGACTCAGCGGCAGAGGCCGCGCCGGACGTAGGCGTCCCGGGCGGAGCGGACCAGCTCGGCGTTGAGCGCGGCGCCGTGAGCTTCCAGCCACGCGGCCAGCTCGGTAAGCTCGGCGGCCGAGGCGCGGCCGGGGCGGAGCATCTCGTAGACGTGGAACAGCTCCGCGTCGTCGAGGGCGGTCAGCTCGGCGGCCCGGCGCAGGTTGGCGGCGAATGGCCCGTAGTCGCGCGACTCGGCCAGGTCGGCCTGCGCGCGAAGCGTCTCGGCCGAGATCCGGATGTCACCGGGGACGAGTTCCCCCGTCGCCAGCCGCTCGAGCGTCAGCTCCTCGGCCGGGCGCCCGGAGAGGGCGCGCGCGCCGGCCTCGGCCGTCATCGTCGGGCCTCCTCACCGACAGGCGCGAGACCGACCGCAGCGGGCGCGAGCTCGCCGACCCCGAGCGGCTCGGCCGGCGGGAAGGCGACCGCCAGCTCGACCGGCGGCGCCCCGGCCACGACGTGCTCGCGCTCGACGGCGGTCATGGCCACGACCCGGGCGTGGTAGCGCGCCGTGATCGCCTGGTCGGTGTAGGGGTTCTGGGCCGGCACCGGGCGGCCGCGCTTGGCGTGGCGGGCGGCGTTGGCGCCGAGGAGCCGGTAGAGGCGCGCGTCGATGATCGGGGCGACGCTGTAGAGCTCGAGGTTCTGCAACGGGCGCAGGTCGCGCCGGTGGATCAGCGCCGTCCCCTTCGCCTGGATCCCGACGGCGATCCCGGAGCCGGCCAGGCGCGCCCCGGCCAGGCCGATCGCGCCGAGGTCGATCGTGGAGCGGACGCGGACGACCCGGGCCCGGGCGCCCTCCTCCTCGATCCCCGCCAGGATCTCCCTGAGGATGCGCCCGACGCCGAGGCCGTCGAGCGCCCGATGGAGGGCGAGCCCGAAGGCGGGCGAGACGGCGACGACCACCTCGGCGGGGTCCTCACCGGCGGTCGCCTCCCCGATCTCGCGCAGCTCGACGTCCCCGGCGGCGCTCGCCTGCTCGCGGAGGAGCGCCTCGCGGTCGAGGACGCCGCGGACCGCGGCGATCTCCGCCCGCCGCGCCACCGAGACGGCGTGCCCGGTCCCCGGGCCGGCGTAGTCGTTCGGGTCGCTGAAGGCGGAGAGGCAGCGCATCCGCTCATCGAAGATCGCCGCCGGCTGGAGCAGGTCGCCACGGACTCGCTCCCGGGCCATCGCCAGGAGCCGCTCGGCCTCGTCGGTGAAGCCGCGCCGGCGGAGCGCCTCGGCGGCGTCGAGGAGGCCGATCCGCCGTTCGCGGATCGCCGCCGCCGCGTCGCTCACGGCGTGGGGGCGGTCCTCGGGGAGATCCTGGGAGGAGTCCGCCGCGACGGCCGCGTCGATCCGTGCCTCGTCGATGCCGCCGAGCCCCAGCTCCCCCCAGACCGCCGCCACCGCCCGCGCCGCGCGCTCGCGCCGCTCGCCGATCGTCGCCTCACCCGGCCAGCGCAGCACGCCGTCGAAGCCCCAGTCGCGCTGGATCGCCAGGTAGTCGTCAAGGTCCTCGCCGTTCAGGTTGGAGGGGCCGAACATGTTGTCGTGACGGCGGACGAAGCCGAAGCCGCTGAAGAGGAAGTCGCTGCCGGCGAGGAGGAGCGGCATCGTCCGCCCCATCCGTCGCAGGTCGCTCTCGCTGACCAGGGTGTCGTTGCCCGAGCACGATTCGAGGCCGCGCGTCATGGCCATCAGGTTCTCGGCCAGGAGCTCGCGGAACCCGTCGGGCACCGAGCCCGCCACCGACGCCCCGTCGATCCCCCCGTTCTGCGTCCCCTGCGACCCGATCGCCCAGGTGAGCGAGACGCAGCGGCTCTCCAGGGAGGCCATCGACGAGCCCTCGGCGGCCGCCATCAGCACCTCCGCCCCGGCGCCCGAGGTGACGCGCATCTTGAGGCCGCGCGAGGCGTAGGCCGAGCAGAGGAAGGCCTTCGACCAGGGCGTGTCGTCGCCGTCGACGAAGGCGCCCTCCGTGCCGTAGAGCGAGATCGTCTCCGCGTAGGTGGTCAGGCCGCGCAGGCCGAGCTCGAGCTCGGCCGCCTCCTCGACCGAGCACTGCGTCAGCGCCCCGGGGACGCCGACCTGCGAGCCGATCAGCAGGGCCAGGGCGTTGGACGGGGCGTGCTCGAGGACCGGCACGGTCGTCTCCAGCTCGCGGAAGCCGTAGGCGACGGCGGTGGCGGCGTCGGCGGCGAGGAGGGCCGGGTCGTCGAGGCGGTTGGTGATGTGGGCCTGGTTCGAGGGGGTCCGGCGGACGCGCATCTTGGCGACGGCGAGGACCAGCTCGGCGGGACGGAGGAGCGCCACGACCTCCGCCAGCTTCGCCGGCGTCATCCCGGCGGCCAGGCGCTGGATCTCGGCGCGCGGGACGTCGATGTCGACGAGCATCCGGGCGACGGCGAGCGAGTCGATCGCCATCGCCTCGGGGGCGACCGCGAGGTCGAGCCCGAAGCGGGCGATGAACTCGTCGAGGAGGTCGAAGTCGGCCTCCGGTTGGCCGTCCAGCTCGACGACGCGCCCGTCCTCCATGCGCAGGCTCGGGCGGCGATCGGCGGCGGTCGGGAAGGCGACCAGCCCCTGCTCGGGCGCCTCGACCGTCAGCTGGTCGAGGTGGATCGGCCGGGCGTCGAGCAGGTCGAGCCGGCGCCAGCGCCGGGACCTGGCCGCGCCGCTGCTCGCGGGTCGGGTCGTCCCCTCGTCGCTCATCGGGTCCAGCTCACTCCGTCCTCGGCCGCGTGCCGTTCCGTAATCATGGCACGCGACGCCCTGCCGGCAGGGGGCGGGCAGCCGGTGCCTCACGTACGCCCACCAGGCGTGCCTGAAGGGACGGATGCGCGTTCGCAGCGCCCGCCGGGCCCGGTCCACGCTCGGCCGGACCCGCTCGCGGGACGATCGGAGGCTCGATGGGCTCTACTACGCCCACCCGGCGTAAGTGAGGGACGGATCGCCGGCGGGCGCGGCCGCCTTCCCGCGGCCGCCCTCCCCGCCGCTTGCCGTCGACGCTCAGCCGTCCCCCTCCACGATCAGCCGCTCGTGTCGACGATCCGCTCCGCCCCGGCGTAGACGTTGAGACGGCCCTCGCGCAGGAAGCCGACGAGGGTCAGGCCGAACTCGTGCGAGACGTGGATCGCCAGGCTCGACGGGGCGGAGACGGCGGCGAGGAGCGGGATCCCCGCGGCGATCGCCTTGTGGGCCAGCTCGAAGGCGGCGCGGCCGCTCACCACGAGGGCGGCGTCGTGGCGCGGCAGGCGGCCGGCCAGGAACTCGTGCCCCACCACCTTATCGACCGCGTTGTGCCGCCCCACGTCCTCGCGCAGCAGCTGTAGCTCCCCGTCAGTGCCGAAGAGCGCCGCGGCGTGAAGGCCCCCCGTCTCGGCGAAGACCCGCTGGGCGGCGCGCATCGTCGCCGGCAGGCCCTCGATCGTCCCGCGGGCGAAGCGCGGCCCGGGCGGGAGCGGCCGCAGGTCCGTGCGCAGCGCCTCCATCGTGGCGTGGCCGCAGACGCCGCAGGCCGTGGTGGACACCAGGTTCCGCTGCCAGCCGCGCGGTGCGTCGACCGGCCG
>MGMJ01000109.1:20720-33232 GCA_001794945.1 Chloroflexi bacterium GWC2_73_18 | reverse complement strand
CGGCCGTCGAGGCGGCCGGCGGGACGGTGGTGCGGACCCCCGTCGGCGACAAGTACATCCTCGACGGGATGCTCGTCGAGGGCGCCGGTCTCGGCGGCGAGAAGAGCGGCCACGTCATCATCCGCGAGCATGCGACGAGCGGCGATGGCGTGGTGACGGCGCTCGAGCTGCTCGCCATCATGGCCCGCACCGGGCGCCCGCTCGACGAGCTGGCACAGCGCATCGCGCTCTACCCGCAGCAACAGCGCACGGTGAAGGTCCGTCACAAGGACCAGTGGGAGGCCGATCCCCAGCTCGGGCGGGCGATCGCGGCGGCGACCGCCGAGCTCGCCGGGCGGGGGCGCGTGGTCGTCCGGCCGTCCGGCACCGAGCCGGCGCTCCGGATCATGGTCGAGGGCGGGGATGAGGCGGCGGTGACCCGCCTGGCCGACCGTCTCGCCGGCCTTGCCGCCCAGCGGCTAAACTGACCGGCCCCGGGCGCAGGAGGATCGAGATGTGCGGGATCGTCGGCTACACCGGGCCTCGGGAGGCGGGCCCCATCCTCCTCGATGGCCTCGCCCGGCTCGAATACCGCGGCTACGACTCCGCCGGCATCGCGCTCGTCACGCCCGAGGGCGAGCTCTTCGTGGAGAAGCGCGCGGGCAAGCTCGCCAACCTGCGCACGGCGCTGGCCGATCGGACGCCGGCCGCCGGCGTCGGGCTGGCCCACACCCGCTGGGCCACGCACGGGCGCCCGAACGATCTCAACGCCCACCCCCACGTCGACTGCAGCGGCCGGATCACCGTCATCCACAACGGCATCATCGAGAACTTCCGCGAGCTGCGCGACGGGCTCGAGGAGCGCGGCCACCGGCTCCGCTCGGAGACCGACACGGAGGCGATCGCCCACCTCGTCGAGGAGGAATACCGCGGCGACATCGCCGACGCGGTACGCCGGGCCCTCCGGCGCGTGGAGGGGGCGTACGCCATCGCCGTCCTCCACAGGGACGAGCCGGACCGGCTGGTGGGAGCGCGCCTGAACGTGCCGCTCATCGTGGGGATCGGCGACGGTGAGAACTTCCTGGCCTCGGACGTGGCCGCCATCCTCGCCCATACCGACCGTGTCATCTACCTCGAGGAGGGCGACGTCGCCGACCTCCGTCCCGGCGGCGTCGCCCTGAGCGCCATCGACGGGACGCTCCGCGTGCGCCCCGTCCACACCATCGACTGGTCGGTCGAGGCGGCCGAGAAGGGCGGATACCCGCACTTCATGCTCAAGGAGATGCACGAGCAGCCCGACGCGATCCGGACCGCCTTCACCGGGCGGCTGCGCGGTGAGGCGATCGTCGTCGAGGAGCTGACGCCGGTCGCCGACCGGCTCGGCGCCGTCGAGCGGATCGAGTTCCTCGCCTGCGGCAGCGCCAACTACGCCGCCCAGGTGGCGGCGATCCTGGCCCAGTCGTGGCTCGGTCTCCCGGCCCGCAGCACCGTCGCCTCGGAGTTCCGCTACGGCCCGCCGCCGCTCGACGCCCGGACGCTCGTCATCGCCGTCTCCCAGTCGGGCGAGACGGCCGACACGCTCGCCGCCACCCGCCTCGCCCGCGAGCGGGGCTGCCCGATCGTGGCGGTCACCAACACGGTCGGTTCGGCGATCACGCGCGAGGCCGACGCGGTCCTCTTCCAGCAGGCCGGGCCGGAGATCGCGGTGGTGGCGACCAAGACGTTCGTCTCGCAGGTGACGCTCCTCACCGTGCTCATGGCCGCGCTGGCGAAGGGCCGGGGCCGGCTCCTGCCGGAGATGGAACGGAGGCTGGTCGGTGCCCTGCGCGCGCTGCCGGAACAGGCGCACCGGGCCCTCGAGCTGGCCGCTCCCGCGCAGGACCTGGCGCGCCGCTACGTCAACAGCCGCGGCTTCATGTTCGTGGGACGCGGCCTCGGCTACCCGGTCGCCCTCGAGGGCGCGCTCAAGCTCAAGGAGGTCAGCTACGTCCACGCCGAGGGGTACGCGGCCGGCGAGCTGAAGCACGGCCCCATCTCGCTCCTCGACGCCGAGGTACCGCTCGTGGCCGTGGCGACGCGCTCGTCGGTCTACGAGAAGCTGATCAGCAACGTCATGGAGGGGCGGGCGCGCGACGCGCGCGTCATCGCCGTGGCGAGCGAGGGCGACGTCTCGATCGCGCGCCACGCCGACGACGTCCTTCGCGTCCCCGACACGATCGAGGAGCTGACCCCGGTCCTCGCCGTCATCCCGCTGCAGCTCTTCGCCTATCACACCGCCGTGGCGCGCGGGACCGACGTCGACCAGCCGCGCAACCTCGCCAAGTCCGTGACCGTGGAGTAGAGCGGCGCGCATGGCCGAGCCAGCCGGTCCGCCAGGGGGGATGTACGAGCTCGGCATCGACATCATCCGGGTCGGGCGGATCCGCGAGGCGCTGCGGCGCTTCGGGCCGCGCTTCACCGCCAGGGTGCTGACGCCCGACGAGGCGGCGTACGTGGGCGCCCGGCCCGAGCGCCTGGCCGGGCGATGGGCGGCCAAGGAGGCGGTCAGCAAGGTGCTCGGCCTCGGGGTGCGCGGCATCGGCTGGCGCGAGATCGAGATCGTCCGGCTGCCGACCGGGCAGCCCGCCGTGGCGCTCTCGGGGCGGGCCCTGCGGCGGGCGCACCAGCTGGGCATGGTCCGCATCGCCGTCTCGATCACGCACGAGGACGAGTACGCCGTGGCGATCGCCCACGGTGTCCGGACGGCGGGCGGCGCCTTCATCTTCCCGGTCGACCTGGAGACGCGCCTGGGCGAACGCGAGCGGCAGCTTTCCGAGCGGCTGGCCCGACTGCGCGCGGCCGAGCGCGAGCGCCTGGCGCTCGAGGTGCGGGCCCGGGAGGCGGCCGGCGCCCCGGGCGACGGGGGTGAGGGATGAGCGCGGAGACGGGGCACCAGCTCGACGACGCGACCGTCGCGGCGCTCCTGCCGGAGCGGCCGGCGCGCGCACACAAGGGAACGTTCGGGCGCCTTCTCGTCGTCGCCGGTTCGCTCGACTACGCCGGGGCGGCGTTCCTCGTGGCGCGGGCGGCTGGCCGGGCCGGCGCCGGCCTCGTCACGCTCGCCCTGCCGGCCTCGCTCCAGCCGCTCTTCGCCGGGCGGGTCTTCGAGGCGACGACCCTGGCGCTGCCCGAGAGGTCGCCGGGCGTCGTCGATCCCGAGGAGGCGCTCCAGGTCCTCCTCGACCGCGAACACGACGCGCTGGTGGTGGGACCCGGGCTGCGGCCGGGTCTGAGCACGGTGGAGCTGGTCGAGGCGATCGCGGCCGGCGGCGCAGACCCCGCCGCCGACCCCGCCGCCGACCCGGCCGCCGGGACGGGGGAGGGGAGCGTCCCGCCGGCGCTCCTCGACGCCGAGGCGCTCAACAGCCTGGCGACGCGGGACGGCTGGTGGCGGCGCGCCCGCCGCCGGCTCGTACTGACCCCGCACCCCGGCGAGTTCCGGCGTCTCCTGGCGGCCGACCCCGAGGCGTCGGCTGCCCTCGCCGGGGAGGACGGGGCGGTCGACCTGGCGACCGACCACGGGCGGGCGCGGGCCGCCTGTCACGTCGCCGGGCGCTGGGGCCAGGTACTGGTGCTCAAGGGCGCGCGCACGGTCATCGCCGCGCCCGACGGGGCCTGGGTCGCGGCGCCGTTCGAGAACCCTGCCCTCGCCTCCGGCGGGACGGGCGACGTGCTGGCCGGCACGATCGGTGCCCTCCTGGCGCAGGGTGGCTCCCCGTGGGACGCGGCCCGGCTCGGCGTCTACCTGCACGGCCTCGCCGGCGAGGCCGTGCGCGAGTGGATCGGCGACGCCGGTCTGCTCGCCTCCGACCTGCCCGACCACGTGGCCCGCGCCCGCCACCATCTGGCGCGGCTGCGCGACCGCGGCGGTCGCCTCGGCTTCGCGGCGCGGGAGGGCGGCCCCTGAACGTCCCGTTCCCGCGGTTCGCCTGGCTGGAGATCGACCTCGAGGCGATCGCGGCCAACCTGCGCGCCATCCGCACCCTCCTGCCGCCGGCCGTCGCCTGCTGGCCGGTCGTCAAGGCGGATGCCTACGGGCACGGGGCGGTGCCTGTCGGCGATGCCCTCCGCCGGGGCGGCGCGGAGGGGCTCTGCGTCGCCACCCTCGACGAGGCGCTCGAGCTGCGGCGCGGCGGCGTCGGCGGCCCGCTCCTCGTCCTCTTCCCGGTTCCCGTGGAGCGCCTCGACACCGTGGCGCGCCGGAGGATCGCCATTGGCGTCGCCTCGGAGGAGGGCGCGGCGGCGGCCGTGGAGGCGGCCGGACGCCGTCCCGATCGGGCCCCGATCGCGGTCCACCTCGAGATCGAGACCGGGCTCGCCCGCTGCGGGATCGCCCCCGAGCGGGCGGCCGCGGTGGCGGCCGCGGTCGCCGCCACGCCGGGCCTGCGCCTTGCCGGGATCTGGTCCCACCTGGCCAGCGCCCACGACGCGGCGATGTCGGCGGCCCAGGTCGAGCGGTTCGGGCACGCCGTCGCCGCCGTCGCCTCGGCCGGCCTGCCGGTCCCGCCGCGACACCTCGCGGCGAGCGGCGGGCTCCTCGCCGGGCGCACCCCGACCTACGAGATCGTCCGGCCCGGCCTCGCGATCTACGGCTGCCTCCCCGACGAGCTGCCGCTCGCGCCGGCGGCGGTGCGGGTGGCCGCGGCGCTCCGGCCGGCGCTCGCTCTGAAGGCGCGGGCGATCCGGCTCGACGAGATCCCGGCCGGCACCCCGGTCGGCTACTCGGGCCGCTGGGTCGCGCCGCGCCCCTCGCGCATCGCCACGCTGCCGGTCGGCTACGGCGACGGGCTGGCGCGCAGCTACGGGATGCGCGACGGGGCACTCGTGCACGGCCGCCGCGTCCCGCTCATCGGCACCGTCGCCATGGACGCGGTGATGGCCGACGTCACCGACGTGCCGGGCGTCTCGACCGAGGACGAGTTCGTGCTGCTCGGGCGCCAGGGAGACGAGGAGATCGACGCCGCCGAACTGGCGCGGGCGCGCACCACGATTTCGTACGAGGTCCTCGCCACGATGGCGCGACGCCTACCCCGGGTGTACCATGCCGGCCGGACGACCGTCGGGTATCGCACGCTCACCGAGGAGGGTGGCACGTGGCGAGGCTCGAGCTCTGGAACGGCGACATCTGTGACCTCGAGGTCGACGCCATCGTGAACGCGGCGTCGCCGTCCCTCTATATGGCGACCGGGGTCGCCGGGGCGATCAAGCGCCGCGGCGGTGACCGGATCGAGTTCGAGGCGGTCCGGCAGGGGCCCGCGCTCCAGGGGAGCGCCGTGGTGACCGCTGCCGGCGATCTCGCCGCGCGCTACGTGATCCATGCCGTCTCGCTCGGCTCCGACCGGCGCGCCACCGTCGAATCGATCGATGGCGCGACCCGCGCCGCGATGCGCTGCGCCGACGACCTCGGCATGGAGAGCGTCGCCTTCCCCGCGCTGGGCACCGGCGTCGGCGGGTTCCCGATCGCCGAGGCGGCCGCCCTCGTGGTGGGGGCGGTGCGCGACGAGCTGCCGCGCTGCCGCTCCGTCGAACGCGTCGTCTTCGCCCTGCGCGGATCGGCCGCCTATCTCGCCTTCCAGGAGGCCCTCGCGGCCCCGGCGTCCGTCGCCGCCGCGAGGCGGAGCGGCAGCGCGGCGTGAGCAGCTATCAGCTCGAGCCGAACGACGAGCAGCGCGACGAGCTGGTCGAGGTCGTCGCCCGCGAGATCCAGCTGCGCGGGCTCACCGGCCCGGCCGTCATGTTCCTCGAGGCGAGCCGCCCGCACCGCACCCTGGGCAGCCAGGCGATGCTCTTCTTCGACCCGGTCCTCCACGGGGTCTTCGGCGGCGCGGTCGTCGAGGCGCAGCGCCTCCTGGCCGACGAGGCCGGCATCGAGCAGTTGATCGAGCGGCTCGAGGAGATCGACGAGGACCCGTGCTGGGACGCCTGACCGCCGCGCCACCCGCGTAGCATTAGGGTCGTGACGCGCCGCTTCACGATCGACCACGGCTCGGCCTCGATCTGCGCCTCCCTGATCGCCGTCGTCGGCGGGCGCTGGCGCCTGCTCGCCGCCGCCGCCGTCCCTGCCGGCGCCGACGTCGAGGCGCTCCTGGCCCACCTCGTCGGCCAGGTCGTGCGGGCCGATGCCCGGCTCGGTGGCGAGCTGCTCGGCGGCGAAGGACCGGACGGCTGGCGCCGCTGGGAGCGTCTCGAGGTGCGCACCCTTCCGGCCCGGCGCATCGCCATCGTCGCCCCGACCGAGCGTCGGCTGGCGCTGCTGGAGGACGCGGTGGCGCGCAGCGGGTGGACGATCATGGCGCGGGTCGCGCCCGACCGCACCGATGCCCTCGAGGCGACCGCGCTCCTCGGCGATCGCAGGCTCGACGCGGTCGCCCTCGGCGCCGGCGAGCCGCTGGCGGCCGACGAGCGCGCCGTCCTGCCCGACTTGGCCGCGCTCGTCGCCGCCGTGGCGGGGCGGCGGGAGGGGCTGCGCTGCATCCTGGCCGGCGGCGCCAGCGACGAGGTGACGCGCTTCCCGGCCGACCGCGTCGTCCTGGGTCCGGCACCCGAGACGGCAGCCGACTCGGCCGAGCAGCTGGCCGCCCTGCTGGTCGCCATCGGCGGCGACGAGGCGGGATCGCGGGCGGCCTTCGGGCGGGGTGTCGGTTCGCTGGCCGAAGTGCTCGACCGCCGCGTCGAGGCGGTCGAGGTCGGCCACACCGGCGGCGCCTGGTACCGCGCCGAACCGCCGCGCCTCGACGGCTTCGCCCTGGCCGAGGCTGCCCTCGTGCCGCACGGTGCCCCGGAGGATGACGCGCCGCTCGACGCGATCCTGGCCTGGTCGCCGTCGCGCGCCGACCGGGCGACCCAGCGTGACCGGTTGCGGGACCTGCGCATCGCGCCATGGCGAGAGGCGGCCGGTGAGGGCGCGGTGCTGCGCATGACCGCCGTGCGGGCCGCGCTCGCGCGCCTCGAGGCGGCGCGGCGGCGATTCTCGGGCGTGGCCGCGGCTTCGCTGTCGGCGCCCGACCTGCTCGTCGCCAGCGGCGGCGCATTCGCGGTCGCGCCGGCGCCCGTCGTCGCTCTTGCGCTCGCCGACACGATCCGTCGCCCCGGGATGACCCAGCTCGCCCTCGATCACGCCCGCCTGCTCGCGCCGCTCGGCAGCGTCGAGGACGAGGGCGAGCGCCGCCGGCTGCTCTTCGACCTCGCCGACGACCTGCTCGCGCCGCTCGGCAGCGTGCTGGTCGTGCAGGGCGTCCGCCCGGGGCGCGACCCGGGCCGCCTGCGCGTCACCAGCGAGGGCGCCAGCGCCGAGCAGCCGCTGACACCGGGGACGGTCGGGCTGGTCGACCTCCCCCCGGGAGCCCCTGCGGTCGTGGAGCTGGCCCTGCGGGAGGGCGCCTCGGCCGGGGCGCGCGGGCGGCGCATCGCCTTCGAGACGGTGGGCGGCCTGGGCGGCCTGCTCCTCGACACCCGGGACGTGCCGCTCCGTCTGCCGGAACGGGCGGAGCGCCGACGCGAGCAGCTCGAGGCGTGGCAGCGCGCCTTCTGGCAGGAGGGCGAGGCGTGAGCCCTCGGGCGGCCGTTCCCGGGCGCGCCGAGAGCGCGTGGGAGGGGGTCGCACGACTCGTGGCGGTGCGCCCCTGGCTCTCGTCCGAGGCGCACGCCTGGATCGGGCTCGCCCCGGGGGATCTGACGCTGGTGGGCGCGGGCGACGAGCTGCGTCCCGAGACGGTCGTCGCGGAACGGCTGCGCGACCCGCGCGTCACCATCGTCGCCGCGCGCGACACCGAGTCGCTCGAGCCCGGACGGCCGCTGGGCGACGGGCACCGCTCGGGCCGGCGCGGACGGGCCGGCCATCCCGACGAGACGGGGACGATCCTCCATCGGATGCCCGATGGTCGGGCGCGGGCGGTGACCGGGCACCTGCGCGAGTCCGTCCTCGCCCACGTCGCCGGTCGCGTCGTCGCCGCGGGGCCGGGCGGACTCGAGATCGCCCTCGACGGGCAGTCGCTCCCGCTCGCCGCCGTCGCCGGTGAGGCGGTCCACGGCATCCTCCGCCTGGCGACCCACGACCCCGGCGAGGAGCTGCGTCCGGCGGCGCTCCACGTCGCCGACGCGGGGTGCATCCTCGTGGCCGGCGCGCGGGTCGACGTCGAGACGCTCACCCGGGCCCGCGCCATGGGGCTGCGGGGGGTGGTGAGCGGCGGCATCGCCGGGCACGACCTGCGCGACTTCGTCGCCTCCGAGGCACGCCAGCGAGCGGTCCTCCATCCGCTCCCGGGTTTCGCCGCCGCGGTCGTCGAGGGCTTCGGGCGGCGCACGCTGGCTGGCCCGCCCTTCGAGCTCCTGGCCGCGGCCGCCGAGGTCGAGGCGGAGGTGGCGATCCTGCCCGATCCGCCGCTCCTCGTCTTCCCACCCGGCCTCGCGCTCCCTACCGTCGCCGCCGGGTCGCTGCGCGTGGCGGCGGGCCCGGGCGCCGGCGCGACCGGCCGGCTCTCCGGCGCACCGGCGGTCGTCCGCTGTTCCGAGGGCACGCATCTGCTCGCCGCGCCGTTCGCCGCCGAGGGCCGCCGCTGGACCGTGCCGCTCGCCGACCTGGAGCGCTTCCGGTGAAGCCAGGCGCCCGGGAGGTGGTGACCGGCTCCGCCCGCGAGACCCGGGACCTGGCCGGCCGGCTCGCCGCCGCGGCCGCGCCGGGCGACCTGGTCACGCTCGTCGGCGAGCTGGGCGCCGGCAAGACCCAGTTCGCCAAGGGCTTCGCCGCCGGGCTCGGCGTCGCCGCCACGGTCAACAGCCCGAGCTTCACCCTGATGGCCGAGTACGAGGGGCGGCTCGCCTTCTTCCACCTCGACCTCTACCGGCTCTCGGGGGCAGAGGAGGCGATGGCGGGCGGCCTGCTCGACGAGCGTCGGGCGGACGGTGTCACCGTCGTCGAGTGGGCCGATCGGCTGGAGGGGCTGCTCCCGCCGGCCCGCCTGGCCGTCGCCATCGAGGGGACCGGCGACGCGCCGCGACGGATCCGCCTTGTCGCCGGCACGGCGCCGTACGAGCGGTACCTGGCGGCCCTGGACGCGGCGGCGTGAGCGGACCGCTGCTCGCCCTCGACACGGCCACCCGCACCGCTGTGGTGGCGCTCGGCACGCCGGAGGGGGCCCTCATGGCCAGCGAGGCCTGGCGCGCCGGGTACGTTCACGGTGAGCGGCTGCTCGAGGCGGTCGAGCGCGTGCTGGCGCGGGCCGGACGGCGGTTCGGCGAGATCAGCGCCGTCGTGGTCGGGACCGGTCCCGGCGCCTTCACCGGGCTGCGCGTCGGGCTCGCCACGGCCAAGGGCCTCGCTTATGGACTCGAGCGCCCGATCCTGGGCATCGAGACCGCGCTCGCGCTGGCCCGTGCGGCGACCCGGACCGAGGATCGGGCCGGCGACCCGCCCGGGCGCGGCCGGCGAGCCGCGGCTGCTGCGCCGCGTCGCGCCCTCGTCGTCCTGCCCGCCGGGCCGGCCGACCGCTATGCCGTGCCGGTCCGGCTCGACGCGGACGGGTCGGTCCGGCTGGAGGCAGCCCCTCGCCTCGTCGTCGGCGGCAGCGACCCGTTCGGCGGGACCGGTGACGCGCTTCTCGTGGCGGTCGACCTGGACGAGGCGCCGCTGGCGGCGCGCTCGGCCGGTGAGCGTGCGCTCCGCGGGTTGGCCCGCGCGCTCGTCGAGCTCGGGTCGGCGCGCCTGGCGCATGGAGAGGTCGACGACCTGTCCGAACTCGGTCCCGTCTACGTCACGCTGCCGCGCGGGATCCGTGCCCGCAGCGGGGAGATCGCATGGTCGCGCGACCTCCGGTGAGGATCGAGCTCGACATGATGCGGCTCTCCGACATCGACGCCGTGCACCGGATCGAGCACGCCAGCTTCCCCGTCCCGTGGCCGGCCTACGCCTTCCGCCAGGAGCTCGAGACGAACCGCCTCGCCCGCTACATCGTGGCGCGGGCCGGCGGCCAGGTCGTCGGGTACGCCGGGATGTGGCTGATGGTGGACGAGGCCCATGTCACGACGTTCGCCGTCGATACCGCCTGGCGCCGCCGGCGCGTCGGCGAACGGCTCGTCCTCGCCCTCCTGCGCATGGCCGAGGCGATGCACGCCCGCGAGGCGACGCTCGAGGTGCGGATCTCCAACCTGCCGGCGCGCCGCCTCTACGAGAAGTTCGGCTTCCGCCCCGTCGGCGTCCGACCGCACTACTACTCCAACGACGGCGAGGACGCCCTGATCATGACGACCGAAGTGCTCGGCTCGCCGGCGATGCGCGAGCGGCTGGCGCCCCTCGCCAGCGTCCTCGACGCGCTCGATGCCCGCGGCCCCCGCGGGCGGGAAGCGCGCGAACGTGACGGCGAGACGGCCGCCGGCCAGACGTGAGCGGGGGCCGACCCGCGGCGACCGGCGGGAGCGGGTTGATCCTGGCGGTCGAGACCTCCTGCGACGAGACGGCGGTCGCCCTCGTGGAACGCGGGCGGCAGATCCGCGCCAGCGTCGTGGCCAGCCAGGTGGCGCTCCACGCGGCGACCGGTGGGATCGTCCCGGAGCTGGCGGCCCGCGAGCACCTGCGCTGGATCGTGCCGGCCTTCGAGCAGGTGCGCGCCGACGCCGGTGACGCCTGGGCACGCATCGAGGCGGTCGCCGTCACAGAGGGCCCGGGCCTCGCCGGTTCGCTCCTCGTCGGCATCAACTTCGCCAAGGCGCTCGCCTGCGTGCGCGGTTGGCCGATCGTGCCGGTCAACCACCTCGAGGGCCACATCTACGCCGCCTGGCTGCTCGACCCCGGCGAGCCGGAGCGTCCCCCGCCGCCCTTCCCGCTCGTCGCACTCGTCGTCTCCGGGGGCCACACCATGCTGGTGGCGATGCGCGGCCATCTCGACGAGCGCCTGCTCGGGCAGACGGTCGACGACGCTGCCGGAGAGGCGTTCGACAAGGTCGGTCGGCTGCTCGGGCTGCCCTATCCGGGGGGACCGGCCGTCATGCACGCGGCGGCCGACGCTCGCCGGCGCGACCGCGTCTTCCCGCGCGCCTGGATGGGTGAGAGTCTCGACTTCAGCTTCTCCGGCCTGAAGACCGCGGCGCGGCGGGAGATCGAGCGCCTGGCCGGCTCCGATGGGGCGCTCCCGCCGGCCGAGGTCGCGGAGCTGGCGTTCGCGTTCCAGGCGTCGGTCGTGGACGTCCTCGCCGTCAAGACGCTCCGCGCCGCCGAGGAGACCGGGGCGCGCGCCATCGTGCTGGGCGGCGGGGTCGCCGCCAATGCGCCGCTGCGCGAGCGGATGGCGCGCGGAGCCGAGAGGCTGGGCCTCCCGCTGATCGTGCCCCGCCCAGGACTCTGCACCGACAACGCGGCGATGATCGGCGCCGCCGGTTGGTACCGCTACGCGGCCGGGGCGCGCGCCGGGCTCGACCTCGACGCCCGACCCTCGCTGCGGCTCGGCGCGCCGCGATGAGCGGCACGACGCGGGTGGCCTCCCCTCTCGACGCACGTCACCTCGGCCCCGAGGCGGTCCGCCGCGAGCTCGTTCGCGCGCACCTGCGCGCCCGCCGCGGGCTCTCGCAGAACTTCCTGGCCGACGGCGAGGTGCTCGAGCGGATCGTCGCCGAGGCCGCCGTGGCGCCCGGCCGGCGGGTCCTCGAGATCGGGCCGGGACTGGGGATCCTGACCGCCGCCCTGCTCGAGCGGGGGGTGGCGGTGACGGCGGTCGAGCTCGATGACCGGCTGGTCGGCTACCTGCGGCGTCGCCTCGCCGGCGCCCTGGTGCTGCCGCCGGGCGAGCCGGGCAGCCTGCTGCTCGTCCACGGCGACATCCTCGATGTCCCGTTGGGGGGGCTGGTGCAGCCGCCGTTCGAGGTGGTGGCCAACCTCCCGTACCACATCACCAGCCCGGTCCTCCACCTTCTGCTGGGCGCCGGGCCTCGTCCGGAACGCCTCGTGCTGATGGTCCAGCGCGAGGTCGCCGAGCGGATCTGCGCTGCCCCGGGCGCCATGAGCTACCTGTCGGTCTTCGTGCAGTATCGCGCCGTCGCCCGGCTCGCCTTCACCGTGCCGCCGGCCGCCTTCGAGCCGTCGCCGGAGGTCGCTTCGGCCGTCGTCGTCCTGGAGGTGCGGCCGCGGCCGCCCGCCGACCCGGAGGCCGAGGAGCGCCTCTGGCGCGTCGTCCAGGCCGGCTTCCGCGAGCGACGCAAGATGCTCCACAACGTGCTTTCGCGCCAGCTGCCGTCGCCCGCCGCGGCGCGGGCCGGGGCCGCTCTCGCCGCCGTCGGCATCGAGCCGGCCCGCCGTCCGCAGACCCTCTCCGTGGACGAGTGGCTGGCGCTCGCCGCGGCTCTCGGGCCGCTCGACCGGTGAGCGGTCCCACCCTCGCGGCCCCCGGGACGGGCGAGCTCCGGATGCGCGCGCCGGCCAAGGTGAACCTGGCGCTGGCGGTCCTGGGGCGCCGTCCCGACGGCTACCACGAGCTGCGCAGCGTCGTCGGCCGGCTGGCGCTCGCCGA
>MGMJ01000109.1:17844-20695 GCA_001794945.1 Chloroflexi bacterium GWC2_73_18 | reverse complement strand
CCTCGCCGGCCGCCGACGACCTGGTGCTGCGGGCCGCCGCCACCCTGCGCGCGTGGGCGGATCGCCCGCTCCGCCCGCTCGGGTTCACGCTCCGCAAGCGGATCCCCGTCGCCGCCGGCCTGGGGGGCGGCAGCAGCGATGCCGCCGCGGCGCTCCGTCTCGCGGCCGCGGCCTGGGGGATGGCCATCGACGAGCCACGGCTCGCGCGGCTCGGCGCCGCGCTCGGCTCGGACGTCCCGTTCTTCCTGGCCGACTGCGCGCTCGCCCTGGTGGAGGGGCGCGGCGACCGCGTGCGCTGCCTTGCCGGTCGCGGCGCCGCGGCGGGCGCTCCGGCGCGATCCCTCGGGCTCCTTCTCGCCTGCTCGCCCGGCAAGAGCTCCACGGCCGCCGTCTTCGCCGGGCTGGCGGCAGCGCGCGCCGTGCCGGATGCGCCGGGCGCCGCGTCGCCGATCACCGACCGGCTCGTCGCGAGGCTCGAAGGGGGCGACCCGCACCGGGCGCTCCTCGGGCTGGCGCCCGAGCTGCGCGACGCCAACGACCTCTGGCCCACGGCGGCGAGGCTGATGCCCCACCTGCCGCGCCTGCGGGGGGCGCTGGAGCGGGCCCTCGGGCTCCCGGTCCTCCTCTCGGGCGCGGGGCCGACCCTCTTCGTGCTCTATCCTTCCCCTACGGCGGCCGAGGAGGCTCGCCGCGTGCTCCGTGGCCGCGTCGCCGAGGGCACGGTCGGTGCGCTGCCGCACGGTCCGGTGCGCCTGATCGCCACGAGCCTCGAGCACGCGATCGCACCAGGGAGGACCGCATGACGCGCCAGCAGATCGCCACCGGCGGCGCCCCCGCCGCCGTCGGACCGTACAGCCAGGCGATCGCCGCCGACGGCTGGGTCTTCTGCGCGGGCCAGCTCGGGCTCGACCCGGCGAGCGGCTCGCTCGTCGAGGGCGGGGTCGCCGCACAGGCCGAACGGGCCCTGCAGAACCTCGCCGCCGTGCTCGATGCCGCCGGCGCGACGATGGCCGACGTGGTCAAGACGACCGTCTTTCTGGCCGACATCGGCGACTTCGCCGCCGTCAACGAGGTCTACGCGCCCTTCTTCCCAGACCCGCCGCCGGCGCGCTCGACCTTCGCTGTCGGCGCCCTGCCTCGCGGCGCCCGGATCGAGATCGAGGCGATCGCGCGGCACCGCGGGTGAGTGCCCGCTCGCGATCCGCTCCGTTGACGGCCGCCGCCGCGGCTGCGTACGATTCTCGCCCTGACGTGAACCCCCCAGGCGCCGTCGCGATCATCCTGGCCGCCGGCCTCGGCACCAGGATGCGGTCGCGCCTCCCCAAGGTCCTGCACCCGATCTGCGGGCGCCCCATGCTCGCCTACGTCCTCGATGCGGCGTGCGAGGCGACCGGGACGCGGCCGCTCGTCGTCAGCTCGCCGGCGACCGCGGTGGTCCGCGAGGCGTTCGCCGAGGCCGCCGATTTCGCCCTCCAGGAGGAGCCGCGCGGCACCGGCGACGCGGTGCGGGCGGCGCTCGCCGCGCTTCCCGACCCGACCCACGATCTCCTCGTCCTGAGCGGCGACGTGCCGCTCATCCGGGCCGACGATATCCGCGAGCTCGTCGCGCGTCGCCGCGCGACGGGGGCGGTGATGGCGCTCGTGACGGTCGAGGCGCTCGACCCGACCGACCTGGGGCGCGTCGTCCGCGGTGCCCGCGGCCGCGTCGAACGGATCGTGGAGGAGAAGGACGCGACTCCCGAAGAGCTGGGGATCGACGAGGTGAACGCCGGCGTCTACGCTTTCGACGCCCGCTGGCTGCGCCGGCGGGTCGGCGACCTGCGGCCCTCGCCCGCCTCGGGCGAGCTCTACCTGACCGACCTGTTGGCCTTCGCCCGGGCCGACCGCCGCCGCGTCACCACGCTCGAGCTGGAGTGGGACGGGACGCTCGATGGGATCAACGACCGGGTCCAGCTCGCCGACGCCGAGCTGGCCATGCGGGCGCGCATCAACGACGGACACCTGCGCGACGGCGTCACGATGCGCGATCCGGCGAGCGCCTTCGTCGACGCGACCGTGGAGCTGGCCCGGGACGTCACCCTCGAGCCGAACGTCATCCTGCGCGGCCGGACGCGGGTCGGGGAGGGGACCGTCATCGGCGCCGGCAGCGAGATCCGCGACAGCGTCGTCGGGCGCGACTGCCACATCTGGGCGAGCGTCCTGGAGGGCGCCGAGGTCGAGGACGAGGTCCGCATCGGGCCGTTCGCCCACCTGCGCCCGGGCGCCTCGATCGGCCGCGGGGCAAGACTCGGCAACTTCGCCGAGGTGAAGGCGAGCCGGGTCGGGCCGGGCGTCCAGCAGCACCACTTCAGCTACATCGGCGACGCCGACGTCGGCGCCGGCGCCAACATCGGCGCCGGCACGGTCACCGTCAACTACGACGGGCGACGGAAGCATCGCACCGTGATCGGCGAGGGGGCCTTCATCGGCTCGGACTCGATGCTGATCGCGCCGGTCGAGATCGGACCGGGGGCGGCGACCGGCGCCGGGTCGGTCGTGACGCGTGACGTGCCGGCCGGCAAGCTCGCCTTCGGCGTCCCGGCCCGGATCCGCGAGCGGCGCCGGCGCGCCGCCGGGGCGGAGGGGGACGATTGAACGAGACGCTGGCCGAGCTGCTGGTGATCGCCCTCCTCATCGTCCTCAACGGGATCTTCGTGGCCGCCGAGATCGCCCTGATCACCATCCGGCGGACGCGCGTCGAGCAGCTGGTGGACGAAGGCTCTCGCGCGGCGCGGCGGGTCCACGGCCTGCTGCAGCGACCCGGGCGCTTCCTGGCCGTCATCCAGCTCGGCATCACCTTCATCGGCTTCCT
>MGMJ01000109.1:0-17828 GCA_001794945.1 Chloroflexi bacterium GWC2_73_18 | reverse complement strand
GCGCTCGCGCCGTTCGCCGAGCCGCTCGCGCTCGTCATCGTGACGGCGATCCTGAGCCTCTTCACGATCGTCTTCGGCGAGCTGGTGCCCAAGACGATCTCGCTCGCCCGTCCCGAGGCGATCGCGCTCGCCATCTCCGGGCCGATCGACTGGCTCGCCCGCCTCTTGGGCCCGGTCGTCGACCTCCTCACCACCGTCACCGGCGCGGTGACGCGACCGCTGGGCATCCGCGCAGAGGCGGCGGAGCGGATCAGCGCCGAGGAGTTCAAGCTGCTCGTCGAGCGGGGCGGCGAGTCCGGCGTGCTCGAGGCCGAGGAAGAGCAGATGATCCATGCCGTCATCGAGCTCGGCGAGCGGCGCATCCACGAGGTGATGGTTCCGCGCATCGATATCGCCGCGGTCGATGTCCGGTCGACCTTCGCCGAGGCGGTCGACACGATGATCGCCGGCGGTCACTCCCGCATCCCGGTCTACGAGGGATCGGTCGACAACGTCGTCGGCATCATCTACGCCAAGGATCTGCTCCCCTTCCTCAAGGGCGAGGACCAGCGTCCGACCGTCCGACAGCTGCTGCGCACCCCCTTCTTCGCCCCCGAGTCGATGACCGTCGACGACCTGCTCCACGAGCTGCAGCGGCGCAGGGTGCACATCGCCGTCGTCCTCGACGAGTTCGGCGGCACCGCCGGGCTCGTCACCATCGAGGACCTGCTGGAGGAGATCGTCGGCGAGATCCAGGACGAGTACGACACCGAGGAACCGCTGGTCGTGCGCCTCCCCGACGACCAGGCGCGTATCGACGGGCGCGCCAGCGTCGACGACCTGGTGGAGCTCTACGACGTCCAGCTCGACGAGGAGGAGCGCGAGGAGTACGACACGGTCGGTGGCCTCGTCTTCCACCGCCTCGGCGGCGTGCCGCGCGTGGGCGACGCCGTCACCGTCGATGGAGTCACCCTGACGGTCGAGTCGACCGACGGGCGCCGGGTGGGCAAGGTCCTGGCCGTGCGAACGGGCGTGCGGCCCGACGATGAGGAGGACGAACCATGAGTGAGCCGGGGGATGCGACCCGGTCGACGCCGCCTGCACCCGAAGCCGCGGTGGAGCGTCCGCCGAGGCGGGAATCGATCGTCGGCCTGGTCCTGATCGGCATCGGGGCCCTCCTCCTCGCCGGCCGCTCCGTGGCGGACATCGGCGACTACGTCACCCTGATGATCGGCCTGGGGCTGCTCGCCATCTTCGCTGTGACGCGCGCCTACTCGAGCGGGCCGTTGGCGGCGACGCCGGGTCGGGCCTCTTCATGATCGCCATGCCGTCCATCGGGGGCCGGCGGCATGTATCGGAATCGGGACCTTCGGCACTCACGCCCCGCGGAGCCCCTGCCCAGCGTGCCCGGCATAGTCGGGTGTGTCTGTCCCCCGGTCGCCTCACCGGGGACGGGCGCGTCACGGAGGAAGGAAGGCGCACGATGACCCGCGTCCTCGTGGTCCATCACGACATCGACGCCGCCGACCAGGAGGCCGAGGCGCTCCGTCACGCCGGCTACGACGTCGAGCAGTGCGCCGGCCCGACCGCTGGGCCCTGCCCCGTCATGCGCGGGTTGCCCTGCCCGATGGCCGATCGCGCCGACGTCCTCGTCTACGACGTGTGGGCCTCCGGGGAGACGGACGGCGGCCAGCGGCTGATCGCCGAGCTGCGCGAGCTCCACCCCGACATCCCGCTCGTCCTCGTGGCCCCCAGCTTCGAGCTCGAGTGGGTCGAGATGGAGGGCGTGCACCGCGTCACGCCGCTCACCGGCATGCCGACGCGCGCCCGGTTGACGGCGGCGATCGAGGAGGCGCTGGAGACGCGGTTCGCCGCCGTCTGACCGCCCCGGCCACCCGGGCCGGCAGCCTCGCCTGGCTCGTCCTCAGCTGAGCGGCGAGGGCACCTCGCCCGTCGCCACCGCGCGGTGGGCGACGAGGTAGCCGGCCGCCGACCAGGCCTGGAAGGCCCGGCCCATCGGGCGGCCGGTCCCACCGTGCAGCCACTCGCTGAACTCCCACTCGCCCTCGCGCCCGAGGCGGCACGCCTCGGCCAACCGCTCGAGGTGCGTCGCCGCCCGCTCGCGCCGGCCGGCGCCGACCTCCGCGGCCACGAGCATCCCGCCGACCAGCGGCCAGATGCCGCCGTTGTGGTACTGGTCCGGCAGGTTGAGCCCGTTGTTGCGGTAGTAGTCGCGCCAGTCGCGGTCGCCCGGCCGGATCGGCGGCCAGATCGCCTTCGCCGGGTACGGCTCCGCCGCCCCCACCGCCTCCAGGTGGTCGAGGATGGCGGCCGCTCGCTCCGCCCCGGCGATCCCGGCCAGGATCGCCAGGCTGTTCCCCAGGACGTCGCACCAGTCGCCGTACTCGCGGAAGCCGACCCAGGGCAGGAAATAAGGGCGGTTCCACAGCTGCGCCGTGGCGAGCTGGGCGAGCCGCTGCGCCTCGTCGTGGCCGCCGCGGAGCGCCGGCGACGCCGCCGTCTCCCAGAGCCCGTCGCGTGAGGCGACCCAGTGGAGCGCCTCCAGGCGCTCCGCCGCCCGGTCGGCCAGCCGGGCGTGGAGCGTCGCCTCCGGCAGGTCCACCGCGGCCGCCAGCGCGCCGTAGGCCCGCAGCGCCAGGACGTAGAGGACGTTGTCGTAGAGGACCTTGCCGCGGTAGGCGAGCAGGTCGGCCCAGCCGGACGCCTCCTGCGACTCGAGGAGGCCGTCCTCGTCGACGTCGTGGTGGCGGAGCCAGCGCATGGCGCGCACGAGCGCGTCGCGGTGGCGCGCGAGCAGGTCGGTCGTTCCGAAGGCCTCGTGGAGGGCGCGATGACCGATGAGGAACCAGAGGTTGCCGTCGAGGGCGCCGGCGTTGGCGGTGCCCGGCCGGCCGGCCGGGTCGACGTTGAGGGGGATCCGCCCGAGCTCGCTCTGCCCGCCGGCCAGCGTCTCGAGCGAGGCCCGGGCGGCGGGCAGCAGCTCCTCGAGTCTCGCGGCGCAGACGCCGACGAGCGTGACCATGGCGTCCCGTGCCCAGACCTCCGGGTAGCCGTCGGCCGTGCCCGAGGCGGTGAAGCCGCGCGGCCCGGCGCAGCGGCGGAGCACCTCGACGGCGCGCCGCGCGGTCTCCTCGGTCAGCTCGCCGTTCATTCCCGCCTCGCCGGCGTCAGCCCGCCAGCAGCGGTCGCATGAAGGCGGCCGCCTCCTCGACCCCCTCGGCCGCCGGCTGGAGCGGGTCCTCGTTCTCGATGGAGAGGACGTCGTCGTAGCCGGCCGCGGCCAGCGCCCCCACCAACCCCGCCCAGAACTCGGTCCCGTGGCCGCGGCCGATGGTGCGGAAGATCCAGGCGCGGTGGGCCGGGTCCTCGAAGGGTCGCCCGTCGAGGACGCCGGCGAGGGCGACCTCCTCGGGCACGAGCGCGGTGTCCTTGAGGTGGACGTGGTGGACCGCCGGCCCCAGCGCGCGCACCACGGCGAGCGGGTCCATCTGCTGCCAGAACATGTGCGACGGGTCGACGTTGGCGCCGATCACCGGGCCGACCGCCTCGCGCATCCGCAGCAGCGTCGGCACGTTGTAGACGAGGTGGAGCGGATGGAGCTCGAAAGCGATCCGCTCGACGCCGTGGTCACGGGCGAGGGCGCCGAGCTCCCGCCAGAGCGGGATCGCCGCCTCCCACTGCCGATCGCGCAGGGCGACGGCGTCGTCCGGCCAGGGGTACCAGATCCAGTTCACCACCGTCGCCCCGGCGCCGTCGCCCCCGCAACCGGACATCGTCACGATCTTGCGCACACCGAGGAGCCCGGCGAGGCGGATCGTCCCCTCGATGATGCGCCGGTCCGAGGCGCCGCGCAGCGGGTGGAGCGGCCAGGCCGAGCAGTTGAGAGCGGCGATGCGCAGGCCACGCCGGGCGAAGGCGGCCACGAAGCGCTCGCGCGCAGCGGCGTCCTCGAGCAGCTCGTCGAGCCGCAGGTGCGGCGCCGACGACTGCCCGCCGGCGGCGATCTCGATGCCGCGCGCCCCGACGGCGGCGGCCAGGTCCAGCGCCGCCTCGAAGGAGAGGCGTTCGACCGAGTCGGTATAGAGGCCGAGTTCCATGGGTCCTCCAGCGGTTTCAGCCACCGACGCCGAAGAGGCGGTGGCGGCGGACCGGGCTCCAGTCCGGGAGAGCGAGCTCGCGCAGGCCGCCGACCCCGCGCTCGTGGACCGGGTCGGCCGGGTCGAGCGGCAGGGTCACCGTCTGGCCCAGGGCCGCCGAGGCGTAGGCGGCGAGCGTCGCCTCGAGGATGTGGAGGCCCTGCTCCCCGGGGGCGATCGGGTCGCGGCCGTCGAGGACGGCGCGGCCGAAGTCCGCCAGGAGCGCCACGAAGGCGGCGTCCCAGTCGGTCGCCACCGGCACCTCCCGCCGCCCGCCCGGACCGTGGACGACGAGCGACTCGAAGGGGACGAAGGGGCCCGTGGCGCCGTCCCGGTAGCGGATCGCCAGGCGCCCTCGCGGCCCGCTCACCTCGATGCCGCCCGGCCCCACGCCCCAGCCCATGTTGACGAGGGCGACGGCCCGCTCGGCCTCGAAGCGGACGATCGCCAGGTCCTCGACCGAGGCGCCGTCGGTCCGCGCGTCGACCCAGGCGGAGACGCGCTCGATCGGCCGGCCGAGGAGCGCCTCGGCCAGGTAGACGATGTGCAGCATGTCGGTCAGGACGCCGCCGCCCGCCTGCGTCGCGTCGTGGCGCCAGGCGGGGCGGTAGGCGGCGGCGCCGGGCAGGTCGAGGACGCCCAGGTAGTTGAGGATCGCCACCTCGACCGGGCCCAGCTCGCCCGAGCCGATGATCCGCAGCGCCGCCTCGACTTCCTGGAAGAAGAGGTAGTTGTGCACGACGCCGAGCGTGACGCCCGCCTCGCGCGCTGCGGCCGCCATCGCTGCGGCGTCGCGCGGCACGGTCGCCAGCGGTTTCTCCGAGAGGACGTGGCGCCCGCTCGCGATCGCCGCCAGGACGATCTCCCGCCGCAGGTGCTGTGGCGTGCACACGTCGACGACGTCGAGGTCGTCACGGGCCAGCAGCTCCTCCGCCGAGGCGTGCGCGTCCCGCTCGCCCAGGCCGGCCCGCAGGCGGCCCAGCTCGCGCCGCTCCGGGGTCGGATCGGCGACCGCGACGAGCCGGAAGAGGTCGGGGAGGGCGAGGTGGCCGGGGACGTGGTCGTTGAGCGCGACGTTGCCGCACCCCACGACCCCTACCCGGAGCGGCCCGTCGGAGCGCGGCCGGGCGGCCACGCTCAGGCCCCGGCCAGGGCGCCGACGACGGTCGCCCGAAGCAGGTAACGGCGCACGACCAGGTAGAAGACGATCGTCGGCAGCATGTAGACGACCGAGACGGCGGTCAGCAATCCCCAGTCCACCAGGTTGCGCCCGATGTACGCCTGGAAGAGGCCGATCGAGACGGGGAACCGGTCCGGGGTCGAGATCAGGATGAGGGGCGTGAGGAAGTCGCTCCACGCCTCGATGAAGGCGAAGAGCGCGGCGGCCCCCACGCCCGGCGCGGCCAGCGGCATGACGATGCGGATGGCGCTGCCGAGGCGGCCGGCCCCGTCGATCCAGGCGGCCTCCTCCAGCTCGCCCGGCACGGTGTCGAAGAACCCCTTCATCATCCAGAGGGCGAGCGGCAGCTGCTGGGCGGCGAGGACCAGGATCATCCCCTGGTAGGTGTCGGTCAACCCGAGCCGCTGCGTGATCACGAAGAGCGGGGCGATCGTGGCCGTGGTCGGGATGATCCGCGTCAGCAGGATGCCGAACATGAGCGTACGACGGCCCGGGAAGGCGAAACGCGAGAGGGCGTAGCCGCCGAGGACGCTGGTGGCGGTCACGACGATCGTCGAGCCGCCGGCCATGATCACGCTGTTGAGCATGAACCGCGCGAACTTGGGGTCGGTCACGAAGCGGCCGAAGTTCGACAGGTCGATGCTCTTCGGCACCTGCAGGTGGACGGTGGCGTTGGGGTCGACCGAGGCGAGGAAGATCCAGGTGAAGGGGACGACGCAGAAGCCGCCGAGACCGATCAGGAAGGCGTAGGCGAGCGGCGTGGCGAAACCGGGCCGGCCGCGGCCCCGGCGCGCCGGGCGGGGGACCGGAAGTGTCGTGGCCGCCATCTCAGATCTGCGCCCGCAGCGCGCGCACGTAGAAGAGGCCGATCGCCAGCACGATCCCGAGCATGATCACCGAGGCGGCACTGCCCAGCCCGATCTCCGCGAAGTGGAACGCCCGCTCGTAGATGAAGACCGACATGACGGTCGTGCCGCCGCCCGGGCCGCCACGCGTCAGGAAGTAGATCAGCCCGAAGACGGTGAAGGTGCCGATCGTCGTCAGCAGCATGTAGAGGACGATGGCGTGCTTGATGAGCGGGAGGGTGATGCGCGTCAGCTGCTGCCAGGCGGACGCGCCGTCCACCATCGCCGCCTCGACCACCTCGCGCGGCACCCCCTCGAGGGCGGCGGCGAAGAGGATCATGGCGAAGGCGACGCCGCGCCAGATGTTGACGATGATGATGGCCAGCATCGGGTTGGCGACGAGCCAGGCGACCGGCTCCTGGCCGACGAGCCCGACGAGCAGGTTGAGCGTGCCCCGCGCATCGGGCGCGTACATGCTCGCCCAGGCGAGCGCGGCGACCGTCTCCGGCACGACGAGCGGCATCAGGATGGCGGCGCCGAAGAGCCCCTTGCCCACGATCCCCTTGCGGGCGAGGAGAAGCGCGGCGACGAGCCCCAGCACGAACTGGCCGATGATGGCAGAGAAGAAGACGAAGCTGACCGAGCGCCCGAAGGCGTCGACGAAGCTCTGGTCGCCGAAGAGGCGCGTGTAGTTCCCCAGGCCGACGATCTTCGGCGCGAGCGCGCCGGGCCCCCTGAGCGCCAGGTCGGTGAAGCTGAAGAGGACCGCCGAGACGGCCGGAGCGACGACGAAGAGCGCCAGCAGCAGGAGCGCCGGCGCCAGGAAGGCGAGGACGAGCAGTGCCTGGCCCCGGCCCGCCAGGGGTCGAGCGATCACGGGGCCGGGTCCGGGGCCAGGCGGGTGGTGCCGATCCTCTCAGCGGGACGGTTCGCTTGCCGTCCCGCCCGGCCTCGATCGGCTCGGCCGTGTGAAGGTCACGGTTGCTCTTCGACCTTGTCGGCGCCGAGCAGGCTGGTCGCCGTCTGGGCGAAGAAGTCGGCCGCCTGCGGGCCGTCCATCTTGCCGAGGAGGATCTGTTCGGTCGCCTGCCCGACCGCCTGCTGGATCTTGTCGATCCCGACCTGCGCCTTGAACGAGCGACCGGTCGGCAGGAGCTCCTCCATCTGGATCAGGTACCACATGTCCTTGTACGGCGCGACGTCGCGGATGTCGTCGCGCGGTGCCAGGTTGCCGACGGCCGCCGCGTCGATCGCCAGGGCATCGGCGGTGTTGAGGAACTTGAGCAGCTCGAACGCCTCGTCGGGGTGCTTGGACTTCGCGGAGATCGTCCACATCCAGTCCTCGGCCGCCCAGACGAAGGTGTCTCCCGACGCCTTGCTCGGGAAGGCCCAGACCCCGACCTTGTCGAAGATGCCGTCGATCGGCCGCGCGCCGTCGGGCCCCCAGTCGTAGATCCAGCCCCACGAGCCCTGGGTGGTGATCGGCGGCGCGATGTCGATCGCCGTCCCGTCGGCCAGCGTCCCGGTGAAGCCGTCGTACTTGGTCGGCTCCCACGGCTCCGAAGCCAGGAGCGCGTCGGTGGGCAGCAGGCCGTTCTGCTGGAGCGTCGCGTAGAAGGTGAAGGCGTCGGTGAGCGCCTGGCTCTTGACGACCCACTTGCCGGTGGCCGTGTCGTAGAGCGTGCCGCCGGTGCCGTTGAAGATGTGGATGAAACCCTCGTCGAACGTGCCGCCGCCCCAGGTCGTGCCGGCCGGCAGGGTGACCGCCGGGAGGCCGGTCTTGGCGTGCAGGTCGGTGAGGCGCTGGATCAGCTCGTCCCACGACTGCGGCTGCGCGGTCGAGATCCCGTTCGCGTCCAGGACGTCCTTGCGATAGAAGAACTCGATCACCGTGCCGTGGCGCGGCATCGAGTAGTACTTGCCATCCGCCTGCTGGGCGCGCTCGCGCAGGATCGCGTAGAAGTGGGCCTCCCAGTCGGGCCAGGCGGCCAGCCTGTCGGTGATGTCGAGCAGGTACCCGGCGGTGGCGAAGTCGGGGACCCACGCGCCGGGGTAGGAGGTGATGTCGGCGGGATTGTCGCCGCCGTACTCGAGGGTGACCTTGGTGCGGAACTCCTCGTCGGGGATGACGAGCTCGACGAGGTTGACCTTGACGTTCTTGCCTTCGGCCTCCATCTTCGACTCGAACAGCGGCAGGATCTTCTTGAGCGCCGCGATGCGCAGCTCCTGGTGCTCGAGCAGGGTCAGGGTGATCGGCTCGGCCGGCGGCGGCGTCGGGGTCTCCGCGGGCGGGGCAGTCGTCTGGCCGGGCGCGGTCGTGGCCGGGACCGGCGTCGGGGTGGCGGCTGCCTGGCACGCGGACGCCACCATGACGGCAGCCGCGAACAGGGCCAGGATCTTCGGCGCGCGCATCCAGTCCTCCTCTCGCACTGTGGCGAGTCGTGCGGTCGGCGCCGGTCCTCGCGCGCTCCGGTCGCGCGGTCCCGGACGAACCCCCGATTTCACCCACTGGAACCAGCGATGCCCCAGCGGGAAACCAAGGGTCAGATTAGGTTCGCCGGGGGCGGGCTGTCAACTGCCCGCGTTGACGCCGCCGCTCGACTGCCATAGGCTAGCCATTGCCCTTTCGTCAGGAGGCACCACGGTTCCGGTGGAAGGCTCGACCCGGCAGGCCCGCGCGGAGCGGTACTCGATCGGCGCGGTCACCAACGCCCTGGCGATCCTGCGGCTGGTCGGCGAGCGTGAGCGGATCGGCCTGGCCGACGCGGCCCGGGCGGCCGAGGTTTCCAAGAGCACCGCCTACCGGCTCCTGGCTACCCTCGAGGCGGCCGGGCTGGTCGAGCGTCTGCCCGAGGGCGGCTACCGGGCGGGGCTCGAGGCCGTCCGCTGGGCGATGCAGCTGATGGCCCAGCTCGACGTCCGCACCACCGCGGCGCCCTACCTGCGCCAGCTCTGGGAGAGGACCGGGGAGACGGCCAACCTGGCGCTGCTGCGCGAGGGTCGGCTCGTCTACGTGGAGATCCTCGAGAGCGCGCTCCCATTCCGGATGGCCGACGTCCCGGGCTCGGCCGCGCCGCTCCATGCCACGGCGCTCGGCAAGGCGGTCGCCGTTCATCTCGACCCGCACCGGCTGGCCGGGCTCCTCGGGCCGGAACCGTATCCGGCACTGACCGTGCACACGGCGACCACGTGGCGCGACCTGCGCGCCCGGCTCGACGAGACGCGGGCGCGCGGCTTCGCCGTCGACCGCGAGGAGGTCGCCCTGGGGGTCACCTGCGTCGCCGCGCCGATCCTCGCCCGGGACGAGGTCGTGGGCGCCATCAGTGTCTCGGGGCCGCGAGCGCGCCTCACCGATGCCCGGCTCGCCGAGGTCGCGGAGCAGGTGCTCGCCGCGGCGCACCAGGTCTCGCAGCGCCTCTCGCCCCGCGGCTAGGGCGCCGCCGCGGCGGCCGCGATCAGGCGATCTCCAGGTCGGCGACCAGCCCGAGGTGGTCGCTGGGGTAGAGGGTCGCGTCGGACGGCGACGGGCGGTCCCAGGCGAGGCGGCACCCCAGGACCCGCGCCGGCCCGCGCACCAGGATGTGGTCGATCGGCTCGATCGGGGGGCCGGGCTGCACAGTCGGAGCGACGAGCCCGCTCGGGAAGGTCGCGGCGTGGGCGCCGCACGCCTCGCGGTAGGCGGAGCGGAAGCCGGCCGCCTGGAGCATCGCGAAGTACGGCTCGTCCGGTGGACCGTTCAGATCGCCGGCGAGCGTCACCACGTCGGCCGGCGCCGACGCGTCGAGCCAGGCGAGGATGGCCCGTGCCTCGTTGGCGCGCGCCACCACGCCGGTCCGGTCGGACGGGTAGTGGAGGTGCGTGTTGAGACAGGCGACCGTCCGACCGGAGGCCAGGCGCAGCGTGACGCGCTGGACGATGCGGTGCCAGGTGAGCCGCCGCGTGTCATGGCCGAGCAGTTCGCCGGCCACCTGGCGGACCAGGAGCGAGACCCCGTCCCAGTGAC
This sequence comes from Chloroflexi bacterium GWC2_73_18, assembly GCA_001794945.1. Classification (GTDB taxonomy): domain Bacteria; phylum Chloroflexota; class Limnocylindria; order Limnocylindrales; family CSP1-4; genus GWC2-73-18. The sequence continues at coordinate 7,664 of MGMJ01000109.1, read as the reverse complement.
GTGGGTAGCGTGGGCGGACCGTCTCCGCGGCGCGGAAGACGCGGTAGCCGAGTCCCGGGAGGGCGGCCGCGAGGGCGCGGTCCTGGTCGATCGGCCGGTCGACCTCCTGGAGGCCGACGACGTCGGGCGCCAGCTCACGCAGCCCGGCCTCGACCAGGGGCCGGCGCTCCGGCCAGCGGCTGAAGGGGTGGTAGAGCACGTTGAGGGTGGCGATGCGCATCGTTCGCCCCGAGTTGCCGGGCGCGGACTCAGAAGATCGGGAGCGCGGGGACCCACCCGGGCCGGTACGGATCGTAGAACTCGTTGACCTCGGTGTGCTCCTCGTAGTAGCGGTGGTAGCGGTCGAGCTTGTCGCGGTCGATCTCCACGCCCAGGCCCGGCGCGGTCGGGACGCGCAGGTGGCCATCCTCGAAGCGCCAGGGGTCGGCGATGATGTCGTCGGCCTGGTCGGGATAGTGGCTGTCGATGGCGTAGTTGAGGTTGGGGAGCGCCGCGGCGAGGTGGACCTGGGCGGCGGTCGAGATGCCGAGCTCGCGGTCGCTGTGCATCCCCAGCCCGAGGCCGAACGCCTCGCAGACGGCGGCCAGCTTCTGGTCGGCGCGGAAGCCGCCCCAGAAGTGGACGTCGGCCAGGATGACGTCGACGCTGCGCATCCGGATCCCCGGGGCGAGCTGCTCCGGGGCGATCAGGCACATGTTGGTGGCGAAGGGGATCTCCACCGCCCGGCGCGCCTGGCTCATCCCCTCCAGCCAGTTGCAGGGGTCCTCCAGGTACTGCAGCTCGAGGCCCTCGCGCAACAGCCGGCGACCGACCCGGATCGTCGTCTCCACCGACCAGGCGGCGTTGGGGTCCCAGACGAGCGGCGAGGCGGGGAAGCGCTCGTGGAGGAGCTGGAGCGTGCGGTATTCCTCGTCCGGCGGCAGGACGCCGCCCTTCAGCTTGAGGACCCGGAAGCCGTGCTTCGCCACCAGCTCCTCGGCGTGGGCCACCATCGCCTCGGGCGAATCCTCGCCACCGACCCGCCCGTCCTCGCTCCGGTAGCGGTAGAAGAGGTAGGCGGCGACCTCGACCCGCTCGCGGACGGCGCCACCGAGCAGCGACCAGACCGGCCGGCCGAGCGCCTTGCCGGCGGCGTCGAGGCAGGCCATCTCGATCCCGGCGCGCACCAGCGGCGGGACGTCCTGTTCGTAGCCGATGCAGAAGACGCCGAGGCGGTGCTGCAGGGTGCCCGTCTCGAGTGGATCGAGTCCCACGATGAACGGCTTCGCCGTCTCCAGCCCGTGGATCGTGCGCGCTCCGCCGTAGGTCTCGCCGATGCCGGTGATCCCCTCGTCGGTGACGAGCTCGATGATCGTGCGGGTCGTGCCGGTCTCGACCCCCATGCTCCAGCGCCAGGGCGCCTCGGCCGGGACGGTGACGGGCGTGGCGCGGATGTCGACGATCTTCACGGTCAGACCTCGTAGATGCGCGAGAGGATGCCGCCGTCCACCAGGACGTGGGTGCCGGCGATGAACGAGGCGTCGTCCGAGGCGAGGAAGGTGGCCACCCTGGCGATCTCCTCGACGGTGGCGATCCGGCGGACCGGGTACTCGCGCTCGATACGGGAGCGGAAGGCGGCCGGGTCGGGCTGCGAGTCGAAGTACTGCTGGTTCAGCTCGGTGTCGACGTCCCCGGGGCAGAGGCCCACGGCCCGCACGCCGCGGTCGGCGTAGGCGATGGCGATCGAGCGCGTCAGGCCCAGGATCCCCGCCTTCGTGGCGCAGTAGACCGGCAGGACCGGGTCGCCGACCAGCCCGAGCACGGAGGAGACGTTGATGATGACGCCGGAGCCCTGCGTCACCATCGCCGGAAGGACCGCCCGGCAGAAGAGGAAGGTGCCGAGGAGGTTGGTGTTGACGACGTCGTGGAAGTCGCTGGTCCGCTGCTCTGCCAGGCGCCCCTCGCGCTGGATGGCGGCGTTGTTGACCATGATGTCGATCCGCCCGTGGTCGGCCAGGACCGTGGCGACGATCTCCTGCACGCGGGCCTCGTCGGCCACGTCGCCCTCCAGGAAGCGGGCCCGCCCGCCGCCCGCCACGATCTCTGCCATGGCGGGGAGCCCGGTCGCGGCGTGCCGCCCCGTGCCGACCACGATGGCGCCCTCGGCCGCGAAGTCGGCGGCGATGGCGCGCCCGATGCCCCGCGAGGCGCCGGTCACCAGCGCCACCCGGTCCTGCAGCCTGCCCACCTCGATCACTCCTTTCCGATGACGCGCCCGTCGGGCTCGACGCCCGTCACCGAGCGGAAGCCCTCGTGGGCGATGAAGAGCAGCTCCGTCTCGAGGGTCTCGCCCGGCGCGAGGCGCCGCTGGCGACCCTCCGCGATCACCCGGTCGAGGCGCGCCGGGCAGGCGGTCCAGGCCTCCAGCGCCACGGCGTAGATGCCGCGCCAGCCACCGTAGACCGACCAGAGCCAGCTGACCGGGAAGACGGCCCGATCGAAGGCCATGGCGAAGCCGCTGCGCGAGCCCGGATCGGTGACGGAGAGCCAGCCCCCGGTGAGCCCGTCCAGGAAGTGGAGCTCCCAGGAAGGCGGATCGGGCGGCCGGGCGACGGAGAGGTCGAGCCGTCCGCCGCCGCGCAGCGGGAGGTGCGGCCATGGGTAGCGCGTCCCCGGCGCCGCGTCCACGCTCGGGTGGCCCTCGGCGTAGAGGCCTTCGCCTGCCGGCACGTCGAGGCGCGCACCGGGGCGGGCGGCCAAGCCGGGGTGGATCCCCCACATGAAGTCGAACGGCTCGTGGCCGACGTTGGTGAGGCGGTGCCGGGAGCGCACGATCGCCTCGTCGCGGCGGAGCTCCATCCAGCGGTCGATCCGCAGAGGGGTGACGACGCCGCCGGCCCACAGGTGGGCGATGGCGCGCTCCGGTCCGGCCTCCTCGATCTCCCAGGACCAGGCCTGCGACCAGAACTCGCCCAGGAAGGGGAGCTGCTCGCCGTTGACCACGCAGGGGTGCCCGGTCGGCGCGATCTCGTCGATGCCGCCGGTCCACCAGTCGTCGGCGTTGGCGCCGAAGACCGGCGCGCGCACGTCGAAGCGCGGGTGGTGGTAGAGGAGGTCGCGCCCGGCGCGCTTCGAGACGAACTGGAAGACCTTGGCTCCGTGCTCGGGGAGGATCGTCACCCGCAGGCGCGCGTTCTCGAAGGCGAGCGCCCGGAAGCCCCGGTAGCTCCAGGCGTCGCTCAGCCTCACCGCGCCCCCGAACGGGTCGCTCCAGTCGTTCGATCGCATCGCCGTCTCCTCGAGGCTAGGCGAGGACCGCCCGCGCCGCCTCGACCGCCTGGTCGACCTCCGTCTCGCCATGGGCGGTCGAGAGGTACCAGAGGCCACGCGGCGTGGCGTGCACGCCGTGACCCAGCAGCGCCTCGATGAAGCGCTCGTGCGCCTCGCGGTCGGCCGCGGCGCGATCGCGCACGGTGCGCACCTCCGGCGGCTCGCCGATGGCGGTGTTGACGATCGGGCCGACCTGGCGGACGCAGAGGCGCGGCGAGGCGGCCGAAAGGCCACGGGCGAGGCGCTGGCCGAGGTCGTGAAGGCGCGGGTAGACGTCGGCTGCCCGGTCGCGCAGGTGGCGCAGCGTCGCCGCCGCCGCCGCGGTCGCCAGCGGATTGCCGTTGAAGGTGCCCAGGTGCGCCACGCGGCCGCTCGCCACGACCTCCATGATCGCCCGCGGGCCGGTGACCGCGCTGATGGCCACGCCGCCGGCCATCGCCTTGGCGAAGACGGCGAGGTCGGCGGTGATGCCGTAGTGCTGCTGCGCTCCGCCGAGGGCGAGGCGGAAGCCGGTGATCACCTCGTCGAAGACGAGCAGGCTCCCCGCTGCCCGGGTCAGCTCACGGAGCCCCTGCAGGAAACCGGGGACCGGGGGGATCACTCCCGGGTTGACGGCCAGCGGCTCGCAGATGACGGCGGCGATCCGCCCGGCATGCTCATCGAGAAGGGCGCGGACCGCGGGCAGGTCGTTCCACGGGGCGACGAGCACGTCGGCCTGCGCCGCCGGCAGGATCCCCGCGGTCCCGGGGACGGTGCGCGGCCGGTCAGGCGGGCCGGCGCTCGCCGGGTCGACGGCGACGCTGGCGAAGGCGGTGTCGAGCCAGCCGTGGTAGTGCCCCTCGAACTTGACGACCGCCGGGCGACCGGTGACGGCGCGGGCGATGCGGACCGCCACCGCCACCGCCTCGCTCCCGGTCGTGGCCAGGATCGCCTGCTCGGCGCCCGGCACGATCCCGGTGAGCAGTTCGCCGACCTCGACCTCGTGGCGGTGCTGCGCCCCGAAGGTGTGCCCGCGGTCGACCTGCTCGTGGAGGACGCGCCGCAGGATCTCCGGGGCGTGACCGAGGATGAGCGGGCCGTAGCCGAGGGCGAAGTCGACGTAGCGGTTGCCGTCGGCGTCGAAGAGATGGGCGCCGATCCCGCGCTCGAAGTAGAGCGGGTGCGGGCGGGCGCCGGCGCGCACGGCCGAGGTGACGCCCCCCGCGATCACCCGGCGCGCCGCCTCGTAGAGCCGGCGGGACTCCGGGAAGGGGTCACCGGCCACCGGATCCGCTCCTCTCCTGTTTTCTATGCTCGAAACCGCGGGTTTACTCAGCCGATCATCGCGGCGACCGTAGCACCGCCGCCGCGGGGCCGTCAAGGAAGGTTGACCGCCCCGCGCCGCGTTCCCTATCCTGCAACCGATGGTTTGCCAGGACGAACGCCGAGGGCGACCGGACCGATGACCGCGCACTCCCCCGAGCCCCGCCCGGCCGAGGACGCCACGCGCTGGCGCCGCCTCTTCGAGGCGGCCGTCGAGGCGGCCGTCGGCGGAGAGCGGCGACTCGACGGGCTCCTCCTCACCGGCGAGGGAGACGTCGCCGCGGTGAGCGGCTTCGGGCCCGCGATCGAGGTCGGCGCCAACCCCTTCGCGTGGCTCAACGGCGCGGCGCTCCTGTGGCCGGACGACGCCCTGCTCGTGGTGCCCAACCTCGACGCGGGAGCGGCCGCGGCGGCCAACCTGCTGCCGCGCCTGGAGAGCTACGAGGGATACCGGTACGAGGCTCCGTTCGCCCACCGTGCCAACCTCTCGGCCCTCGTGCTGGCCGAGCTGACGGCGCACCTGCCGGCGCGCGGCGGCCGGCTCGGGATCGACGCCGCGACCCTCCCCTTCGCCCTGGCCGAGGCGATCCGCGAGCGCTTCCCCGGCATGGTGCTGGTGGACGTGACCGAGCGACTCGCCTGGGCGCGCGCCGTCAAGGATGAGGCGGAGATCGCGCGACTTCGCCGGTCCTTCGCCGTCGCCGACGCGATGCATTCCGCCGTCCGGGCGCTCGTCCGCCCGGGACTGCGCGAGATCGAGCTCTGGTCGGCGGTCAAGGGCGTCGCCGAGCGCGAGGTGGGGGAGCGGGTCCCCCTCTACGGCGACCTGCTCGCCGGGCCGCGGACCGCGGAAAGCGGCGGCTTCCCGGGCGACCGGCCGCTGGAGGCCGGCGACCTGGTCATGGCCGACCTGGTGCCGCGCGTCGCCGCCTACTGGGCCGATACCTGCAGCGCCACCGTGGTCGGCGAGCCGGACGCCGAGCAGGGCCGTGTCTCCGGGCTGGTGCGTGAGGCGCTGGCGCGCGGCATCGAGGCGGTCCGTCCCGGGGTGACGCCGGCCGAGCTCGACGCGCTCCTTCGCCGTGAGCTGGCGCGGCACGGCTTCACCTATCCCCACCATTCGGGCCACGGCGTCGGCACGACGCTGCACGACGAGCCGCGCATCGTCCCCTACGAGCGGCGACCGCTCGCCGCCGGCATGGTCATCACCCTCGAGCCGGGCGCCTACCTCGACGGCTGGGGCGGCATCCGCTGGGAGGTCGGCCTGGTCGTCCGCGACGGTGGGCCGGAGGTCCTGTCGGGCTTCTCGCTGGACCTGGGCTGAAGCCGGCGGGTCGTCACGGCGGCGCCGGCCGGCCGACCCGCGGTCGACCGCTCCTCAGGCGCTGATCGCCGAGAGGATGATCTCCTCGAGCCGGGCGCGCGCCTCGACGTCGAGCGTGCCACCGGAGGTGAGCGCCGCGAGCGCGTCGTCGCGGTACCGCCGCGCCGTCGCCCGCGTGTACTCGCGGGCGCCACAACGCTCCAGGATGGCGCGCGCCTCCTCGATCTGCCCGGCGGCCGGCTCGCGCGTTCCGAAGAGCGCCGACAGGCGCTCGCGGTCGGCCGGCTCGGCGTGCTCGAAGGCGTAGAGGACCGGCAGCGTCTTCTTGTGCTTCGCCAGGTCGGACGGCTCCTTGCCCGTGAGCGGCTCGGCGCCCCAGATGCCGAGCAGGTCGTCGTTGAGCTGGAAGGCGATGCCGAGCGCCCAGCCGAAGGCGCGGTAGCGCGCGATCACGCGCTCGTCGTCGGTGGCCAGCATGGCGCCCGCCTGGACCGAGGCGGCGATCAGCGCCGCCGTCTTCTTGCCGACCATCTCGAAGTAGCGCTCGACGCTCATGCCGTCGTCGTTCTCGGCCGCCCAGATGTCGATGAACTGGCCCTCGCACAGCGCCAGGCAGGTCTCGTCGTAGAGGCGCATCAGGGCAAGCACCTTGGCGTCGGGGAAGCCGAGCTCGGTGAGCCGGTGGAGCGCCATGCGGGACAGGACGAAGAGCGTGTCGCCGGCGTTGATCGCCTGGGGGATCCCGTAGATCGTCCAGAGCGCGGCGCGATGGCGGCGCTCGACGTCGTGATCCTCGATGTCATCGTGGACGAGACTGAAGTTGTGGCCCAGCTCGACCGCCGCGGCGCCCGGCAGCGCCGGGCGATGGTCGCCGGCGATCGAGGCGTAGGCGAGGAGGCCGAGGAGCGGCCGGAGGCGCTTCCCGGTGTTGCCGGCCGCGCCGTCGAGGCCGAGGTGGTAGCGCACCATCTCGTAGAGCGGGCGCGTCGACTCGCCGTGCCCGGAAACGAGGCGCAGGATCTCGCGCTCCGTGTCCGCGATGAGGGCGGCCGGATCGATGCGGGCGATCATCGCCCGATCGGGAACCCGTATCTGCTACCCATGGGTAGCGAGTACGATAGCACGCCGCCGCGTCCGGCGGGCGGTCGCCCGACCTCCGCGATGACGTCGGTGCGGGGGACGCGACCGCACCGACGTCGCCCCTATCTTCGCCGCATCCTGCCGTTCGGATGCGCGGCGCGGTGTAGGCTGCCCGGGTGGCCACCTCGCGGCTCTACAAGACCGACGCGATCGTCCTCTCGCGCTTCGAGCTCGGCGAGGCCGACCGGGTCCTGACCCTCCTGACGCCCCACCTCGGCAAGCTGAAGGCGATCGCCCGCGGCGTCCGACGCCCGACCAGCCGGCTGGGCGGCACGCTCGAGCCGTTCGCCGAGCTCCACCTCGTGCTCGCCCGCGGCCGGACCTTCGATGTCGTCACCCAGGTCAGCGTCGCGCATGCCTGGCTCCACTTCCGCGATGCGCTCCGCCCGACGGCGACCGCCTGGTACCTGGCCGAGCTGACCGACCGGGCGATCGAGGAGCGCCACGAGTCGTTCGCCTTCTACGCGCTGCTGCGGCGCGCCTACGAGCTCCTCGATACCGGGATGGCGCCCGATCGGGTCGCGCGCTGGTTCGAGATGCGCCTGGCCGACGAGCTCGGCGTGCGCCCGGAGATCGACCGCTGCGTCGA
>MGMJ01000108.1:17839-17981 GCA_001794945.1 Chloroflexi bacterium GWC2_73_18 | reverse complement strand
CATCAGCTAGGCCGCTGCGAAGCATCTGCACCCGATGGTTGAGGGTATCAACGACGTAGGTGTTGCCATCCGCGTCCAGCGCCACGCCTGCCCCCACGACCCGGACCAGCCCGGGCGGCGCCGGGTCGCCCCGGGCAGAGGG
>MGMJ01000108.1:5159-17821 GCA_001794945.1 Chloroflexi bacterium GWC2_73_18 | reverse complement strand
GCAGCGCGCGGCGTGAGCGCGGGGTGACGGTGTCGAGAGCCATGGCCCGATCCTCCCGGGCGCGGGCGAGGGCACCCAGCTGCGGCGCGGGCCAGGTCGGCCAGGCCTGCCGTCCGGGTGGGAGCCAAGGCGCGGGCGGCGCGGCGGAGCGCGTCGAGGTGGAGCTCGGGCCGTCCTCGCCGGCGGGTTCTGTCGTTCGGCGAGACCGCCAGCGAGCCGCCGAGGCCGGCGAGCCCTTCGGCCTGCTCGCGCAGCGCTTGCCAGTCACCGGCGGCGTCGGGGAAGAGGGCGGGGCGGTCGTCGAGGTAGCGGCGCTCCAGGGGCCTCCTCGCGACGCAGGCCATCCGCAATGGGGCCAGCCGGCGGGTCTTGGAGCGGATCAAGAAGTCGGGTGACATCTTCTTCGCGTACTCGGATGAGCCCTGGGTGTTGTCCGGGGCAGCGGTGCACATCAGTTTCGTGGGACAGGACGACGGATCAGAGATCGAGCGAACGCTGAACGGCCACCGGGTTCCTGAGGTCAACGCGAATCTGACGGTGGGAATCGATCTCACAAAGGCACGTCGGCTCAGCGAGAACCTGGGGATCGCGTACCAGGGCCCGGTCAAGGCTGGTTCCTTCGAAGTCGACGACGCAACGGCACGCTGGATGGTGGCGGCCCCGAACCCGGACAGACGCTCCAACTCGGACGTGATCCGGCCCTGGGCGAACGGCCTCGACATAACTCGGAGGCCTCGGGGCATGTGGATCATCGACTTTGGCGAGATGCCGATGTCGGAGGCAACCCTCTATGAGGTTCCGTTCGAGCACGTCAAGCGACACGTGATGCCGATGAGGTTGCGGGGGAGACGTGCTAGCCGGGCCGAACGCTGGTGGCTCCATGGCGAGACCGTTCCCGCCCTTCGTCGCGCAATTCATGGTCTCAACCGATACATCTGCACGACACGTGTTGCCAAGCACCGCATCTTCGCTTGGGTCGCCACCCCGACCCTTCCCGACAGCCGCCTGGTGGTATTCGCTCGCGAAGACGACTACTCGTTCGGCGTGCTTCAATCGAGGATCCACGAGGCATGGGCGCGCGCAACAGGAAGTCAGCTGCGTGAGGTCGAGTCAGGCTTCGCCTACACGCCGACCACGACCTTTGAGACGTTCCCGTTCCCACGCCCGACTGACGAGCAGCGAGAGGCGATCGCCGCCGCAGCCCGCGAGCTCGTCCGCCTCCGCGACGGCTGGCTCGATCCGCCCGGCCTTGACCCGGCGGCGCTCGCCGCGCGGACCATGACGAACCTCTGCAACGAGCGCCCGACCTGGCTCGCGAACGCCCACGACGCTGTCGACGACGCCGTTCTCGGCGCCTACGGCTGGCCGGCCGACCTCGCCGACTCCGAGATCCTGGCGCGCCTGTTGGAGCTGAACCTCGAGCGGGAGCCCGCGCCACAGAAGGGGACTTCTTGATGACGACCAGCGACGGTCCCTCGAGTCGCTGAGCGGTCCCGCCGCACACGATGGAAGCCTCCGGTCGCGGCACCGACGGACGCCCCCGGCTCAGCGGCCCATCTCCCACGTCCAATCGTCGGGCTCGGTCGATCCGTTCGACCAGGTCCGGGCGACGAGACCGAGCCCGGCCACCGCCGCCGCGGCCCCCTCCAGCGCCGTTCGAGGGAGGATCAGGAGGAGCCCACCGCCCCGGCCGTCTTCCCTGACCAGACCAAGGCGCATCAGCTCGGCGGGCTGGGGCTGGTACCCGGCGAAGCCGCGTTCCTTGTACGTGTCGAAGAGGAGGAGCCACCATGGGCCCGTCCAGCTCATCCGCCACAGGCCGGCGAGGCCGACGAAGTGGCCGACTCCCCAGTCGTCGCGCGGGATCCGCGTCTCGACGTCTGGGGCGCGCAGGTTGGCGGGCGTGAACGACGGGTCGTCGGGCCGCAGCAGCTGGTCGGACTGGTAGTTGAAAACGGCGTGCCAGCGCCACTCGGCGACGTGCGCCGCAAGCAGGTCGAGCAGCCGCTCCCATCGCTCGGGTGTCAGCTGGACCGTCCCGTCGGCCAGGCGAGAGGCGAGAGGCAGGCTCGTAAGACGACCCCTGGATCCGAGTGCGACCGCTCGCGCCACGCCGGTCGGACTGGTTCCCGACTCGACCGGGTCCGCGGAGGCGCGCACCGGGTAGCGGTACCAGACCCGGCCGTAGCGTTCGAGCGCCTCACGTTCGGTCAGTTCGCCGGCGGCGACCCGGCGGGCGACGTCGTCGGACGGCGCCACCTCGGCCGCCTCCACGACGACCGCCGCCAGGTGGGCGATGTAGTCCTCGGCGGCCAGGTCGTGACCGTCGTGGCGGGCGAAGCCGAGGGCGGGGAGCAGGTACGACAGGACGTATGCGCCGCAGGTCGCCGGGCGCTGGTGCGGAAGCCGGTCGAACCGCGCGGCCATGGCGCCGACCCGGTCGACCGCGGCGATCCGCTCGCCGGGGAACCACCTCGCGAACCGCCTGGCGACCCGGGAGGTCCCGCCGGACGGGGTGGCGCTCGGTCGGGTAGCGGTCGTCACTCGGCGGACCTCACAGGTGCTCGAGGTAGGTCGCCCGTTCCCAGTCGGTGACGGAAGTCGTGTCGGGCGAAGCGCCCGACTCGGCCAGGTACGAGTCGAGCTCGAAGCGCTTCACGACCAGGTAGTGCTCGGCGATGAGCGGTCCCAGGGCGGCCTGCAGGACCGCGTCGCCCGCAAGCGCGTCGAGCGCCGTCGCCGGTCGGTCCGGGAGGCGGACGAACCCCCGCACGGCGGCCTCGGCGTCGGTAAGGTGGCCTACGTCCAGGTCCGCCGACGGCGGCAGCGGCACCTTCCGGTCGAGGCCGTCACGGATTCCCGCGAGGAGGCCGGCGACGTGGAGGTACGGGTTGCACGACGCGTCGCCGGATCGGTACTCGAGGTGGCGCGCCGGGCCCCGCCCGGGCACCCGCACCAGCGCCGCGCGGTTGCCGAACGCCCAGCAGACGTGGGCCGGTGCCCACGTGCCCGGGAGGAGCCGCTTGTAGGAGTTCGGCGTGGGTGAGCCGAGCGCGGCCTGCGCCGCGGCGTGGTCGAGGAGACCGCCGATGGCCGCCGCCGCGGCCGGCGAGAGGCCGCTCTCGTCGGTCGGGTCGGCGAGCGCATCCCGACCCTCGGCGTCGCCCAGCGAGAGGTGGACGTGGAGCCCGTTGCCGGGGAGCTCGGCGTAGGGCTTGGGCATGAAGCTGGCGACGAGGCCCTCGTCGCGCGCCAGGGCCTTGATGACCTGCCGGGCGACGAGGAAACGGTCGACGGCGGCGACCGGATCGGTGGGCAGGAGGCTGATCTCGTACTGCGCCGGCCCGTACTCCTTGGCCAGCTGGTGGACCGCGACCCCCATCGCCTGGAGGGCGGCGAGTACGGTGGCGCACCAGGCCCAGCGGGCCTCTATCTCGTCCACCGTGAACATGCGGCCGCGGTCGGCCGGCACCCACCGTCCGTCCGGGCCCGACCCGAAGAGGACGAACTCAGCCTCGAAAGCGACCTGGGCCGTGAGGCCGCCGGCGGCGAGGGCGGCGACCTGGTCGCGGAGCCGGGCCCGGGGATCGCCCGGCCAAGGCGCGCCGAGGTCGTCGGCGAGCCACCCGAACGCCAGGGCCACGCCCTCCCGATACGGCACCGGGACGATCGCGGCCGGGTCGGGGATGACCCTGAAGTCGCCCGCGTCCGGTCCGAACCCGGGCTGGGGAACGTAGTGGTCGGTGATGGCGAAGTCCCAGTTCGCTTTGGCAAAGGTGACGCCGTGGGCGGCGACGTCCTCGATGCGTTCCCGGGCGACCGCCTTCCCCCGACCCAGCCCGGCGTAGTCGTGGTAGACGATCCAGAGGTGACGCGCGTCGAGCGCCTCGAGCCGGCGGCGGACCGCCGCGGGGTCGTGAGCCTCGGCCAACTCAGCGGCCGCCGTCGAACAGGTCGTTGGCGAGGAACGCCGAGACGACGTAGTTCGGGTTGTCGACGATCTCGCTGATCTTGAGATCGAGGGCCACGGAACAGAGCTGGTAAGCCTCGATCGGTTCCAGACCGCGGCTGCGCCCGAGGTGGACGATCATGCGCCGCACAGCCTCCCTGGCGGAGAGGTACAGGTCGGGGCCGATTCCGGTCGTGACGTAGTAGCCGGCGCCGGCCGCCGAAGGCCGCTCCAACGGGCGGCGAACCTCGTATTCGGGCGTGGCGATCGACAGGTCGCGGCGGACCGTCAGACGCGTCGTGATCCGCATCGGCGCCTCGATACCGGAGCCGCCGACCTCCCCGTCGCCCTGCGCCGCATGCGGGTCGCCAATGCCGAAGAGGGCGCCCTCGACCTCCACCGGCAGGTAGACGGTCGTGCCGATCCCGATCTGCTTGATGTCCATGTTGCCGCCCGTGCGCCGGGGCGGGATGGCATCGTGGACGCCCGGCTCGGCCGGCGTGCAGCCGACGATGCCGCACATCGGCTCGATCGGGACGGAGATGCCCTTGACGAACCTGGTGCGCTCGCCCTGGAGATCCCAGACGTAGACCCACGGGTCCGGGAAGTCCTCGGGCAACAGGCCGGCGCCGGGGTAGTTGGCCGACCAGCCGAAGCCGCCCACCTCCAGCTCGACGATGTCGACCTGCAGGACGTCCCCCGGGCGGGCCCCCTCGACGTAGACCGGTCCGGCGATGGGATCGATCTGCGCGAAGTCGAGGTTCCGGATCGTGTCGGCGGTGGCGCCGGGCCGGACCTGCCCGTTGGAGCACTCGTCGGCCTCGACCTCGATCATGCCGCCGGAGGGGACGGCGAGCACGGGCTCGTGGTCGCGGCTCCAGCCGAAACTGACCCTCGTGCGCGGCAGGTGGAACGACGCCAATCCCATCCCTTGCTCCCACTGGTCGCGGCCAGGCGGACGCGGGCGCACGCCAGTGTAGGCGGCCCGCCCGAGTGTCGTCCATCGGCGACGCGCCGGGCGATGGGACCGCGCCCGGGCGGGGGCGTGCATAATGCCGCTGTCCGGATCCCGCCACGCGGCGGCCGATCGTCGACCGCCAGCCGCGAGTCCGACCCATCGAGAGTAGATGCAAGCGATTGGGGGCGGCGTGCCGGCTCCCGCGCCTCCGACACCGGACGCGACTCTCCGCGCGCCGTGGGACTCGTCGGCGACGCAGTCGGCGCCGCCCTCACTCCGCGCCGTCGGCGTGGGGATGTCCTTTGCCGGCCTGCACGCGCTCAGCGGGGTCGACCTGGCCCTCAAGCAGGGCACTATCGTGGGACTGATCGGGCCGAACGGTTCGGGCAAGACGACCCTCCTCAACATCCTGTCGGGCGTCCTCGCGCCGACCGACGGCCACGTCTTTCTGGGCGACACGGAGATCACCGGCTGGCCGGCCCATCACGTTGCCGCCAGGGGGATCGCCCGCTCCTTCCAGAACATCCGGCTCTTTGGCCAGATGAGCGTGCTGGAGAACGTCGAGGTCGGCGCCGCGCTCCGCCGCCGGACGTTGCTCGGGGCGTCGCTCCGCCACGCCGCGCGCGCCATGCTGGCCGAGACGGACCTGCTGGACGTGGCCGAGCGCCGGGCGGCGACGCTCCCCTATGGCGTCCAGCGCCGCGTGGAAATCGCCCGGGCACTGGCCACCCAACCGACCTTCCTCCTGCTCGACGAGCCGGCGGCTGGGACCAACGAGGCGGAGTCCGACGAGCTGCGCGAGCTGATCGCGGGGCTGCGCCGGGAGCACAAACTGGGGATGCTCGTCGTGGAGCACGACCTGCGGCTCATCATGCGGCTTGCGGACCACATCGTCGTGCTCAACGAGGGACGGCAGATCAGTGAAGGGACCGCGGACGAGGTCCGCGACGACCCTGCGGTCAAGGAAGCGTACCTGGGCCGACGCTCGATGGCGGCCGAGGCGACGGTCGCCGGCTAGACCGGCGGCGGAAAGGAGGAGCAATGGGCAGGAGCAGATGGCTGGTCCTGGCAGCCGTGGCGACGCTGGTCGTCGCGGCGTGCGCCGCAGGCCCGAGCCCGGGCCAGACCTACTCGATCGGTTACGACTCGTCCCAGACCGGCATCCTCGCCTACTCGGACGTGCCGGCGTCCAAGGGCGTGCGCATGGCGATCGATGAGATCAACGAGAAGGGCGGCATCGCCGGCAAGTACAAGATCGAGCTGACGCTGCAGGACAACCGCAGCGAGGCCGCCCAGAGCTCGGTCGTGGCCCAGGACCTGATCTCCAAGGGGGTGAAGTTCCTGGTCTGCACGTCCGACGCGGATCCGTGCACGGCGGCCGGGCAGATCGCGCAGAAGAGCGGCATCCCCACCATGTCCACTGCGGCCACCTCGCCGACGCTGCCGGGTGCGGTCGGGGACTTCATGTTCATGAGCGTCTTCGGCGACAACTCCCAGACGACGGTGCTCGCCGACTACGCTATCCGGACCGGCTACAAGAGCGCCTACCAGCTCTGCTCGCCCGACTCGGCGTACACATCGAAGTCATGCGATTACTTCGCGCAGGTCTTCGAGAAGAAGGGTGGCACGATCCTGGGCCGCGGCTCCTTCACCCTGGGCGCGGCGGACTTCAGCGCCGAGGTGACGAAGATCAAGAACATGTCGCCGCAGCCGGACGTGATCATGACCCCAGCCTATCCGCCCGATGCGCCGACCTTCCTCAAGCAGCTGCGTGCCGCCGGCGTGCAGATCCCCGTCGTCTCCATCGACGGAGTCGACTCGGTGGATACGATCAGTGCGGGCGGACCGGCCGTCGAGGCGTTGGTCTTCACCACCCACGGCTTCCCGGAGCCCGGCACACCGATGGAGGACTTCTGGAAGCGCTACAAGGCGAAGTACGGCTCCGATCCGGAGAGCGTCTTCGCCGCGACGGGGTATGACCTGGTGAAGGTCATCGAGGCGGCCGTGACCAAGGCCGACTCGACCGACCCCAAGAAGGTCCGCGACGCCATCGACGGCCTGGAGAACGTTCAGGGCGTGACGGGCACCATCACCTACAAGGGCCAGGACCGGATCCCGCTCAAGACGATCTACCTGGTGGTCATCAAGGACGGGAAGTTCCAGCTCCTGGAGAAGGCGACGCCGACCGCGGCCGACATCCCGGCGCCGTAGCCAGGGGCCCGACGTACGGACCGTGGCGCTCCTGTCCGTCGAGCATCTCACGGTCTCGTACGGCGCCATCCGCGCCGTACGAGACCTCAGCTTGAGCGTCGAAGCGGGTGAGATCGTCGCGGTCCTCGGGGCGAACGGGGCCGGGAAGTCGAGCACGCTGAACGCCATCATGGGGCTCCTCCCCGCGTCCGAGGGCAGCGTCCGGCTCGACGGGCGGGAGATCCATGGGACGCCACCCGAGCGGGTTGTGCGCCTGGGGATGACCCTCACGCCGGAGGGCCGGCACGTCTTCCCGAGGCTCACCGTGGAGGAGAACCTCGTGCTGGGCGCCATCCCTCTGCGGGACCGGTCACGGGCTCAGGCGCTGCGGCGACGGATCTTCGAGCGCTTCCCGGTCCTGGCCGAGCGTCGCGGTCAGCAGGCCGGCACGCTCTCGGGCGGCGAGCAGCAGCAGCTGGCGATCGCCCGCTCGCTCATGTCCGGTCCCCGCCTGTTGCTCCTCGATGAGCCGTCGCTGGGCCTCGCCCCCCGGTACGTGGACCTCATCTTCGACCTGATCCTCGACCTCCGGGAGGAGGGAACCACCATCCTCCTCGTCGAGCAGAACGTCGAGCGCACGCTCTCGATCGCGGACCGCGGCTACGTGCTGGTCACCGGCCAGCTCCAGCTGTCCGGCCCGGCCGCGGAGCTGCAGGCGTCGAGCGGCATCGAGCGGGCCTACCTGGGGATCGGGGTCGCCTGATGGACCTCTTCGTCCAGCAGCTGGTGAACGCGATCAGCCTGGGCGGCGTCTACGCCCTGCTCGCGCTCGGCCTGGCCATGGTCTTCAGCATCATGGGCCTCGTCAACTTCGCCCACGGCGAGATCATGACCCTGGGCGGCTACGCCATGTGGTTCGTGACCGTGCAGTTCGGGGCGCCGCTCCCCGTGGTGGTCGCCGCCTCGGTACTGACGGGCCTGGTCGCGGCCCTGCTGATGGAGCGGATCGCCTTCAGGCCGGTCCGCGGGGCGAGCGTGGTGACCATGCTCCTGACCAGCTTTGCCGTCTCCGTGATGCTCCAGGTGACGTTCCAGAACGTCATCTCGCCCCGCCCCAAGGGGGTCCAGCTCCCGCCGGAGATGAGCCGGGTCATCCCCGTCCTCGGGGTGGAGATCGGCGTAATCCAGCTGACGGCGATCGTGATGGTGCTCGTCTCGCTCGGCCTGATCATGCTCTTCCTCCGCCGCACCACGCTGGGGATCAGCATGCGGGCGGCGGCGCAGGACTTCTCGGTCGCCCGCCTGATGGGGATCCATGCCGACGCGGTCGTCGCCACGGCCTTCGCCATCTCCGGCCTGCTGGCGGGAGTGGCCGCCTTCCTGTGGGTCGCTCAGCGTGGCTCCGTGGATCCCGGGATGGGTCTGACTCCAATCATCAAGGCGTTCATCGCCTCGGTCATGGGCGGGCTGGGCAGCCTCCCTGGCGCCGTCGTCGGTGGCTTCGTCTTGGGCTTCGTCGAGATCATGCTCCAGGCCTGGCTGCCCCAGGCGGCGCTGCCATTCAAGGATGCCGCGAGCCTGGCGATCGTCATCGCCATCCTGCTCTGGCGTCCACAGGGCCTCCTCGGCAGGGCGGCCGACCGCGTCTGATGCGCCGCCTCGTAACCCTCGACAACCCGATCCGGCGCGCGCTCGTCGGTTCCGGCGTTCTGGCCGTGCCGCTGGTGGTGTTCGCCGTCGTGGTGGCGCTCCTGCTTGGGCCGGCCGAGCAGCAGGTGGCGATCAATTTCTTCATCTCGCTGATCGCGGTGGTGGGCTTCGGGATCTACAGCGGCAACAGCGGGATCATGACCTTCGGGCACGTCGCCTTCATGGGCATCGCCGCGTACGCGGGCAGCCTCTTGACCATGTCGCCTGCGATCAAGGCGCAGGCGCTCCCGAACCTGATCCCCGCCCTCCGGGATGTCCAGGTGCCCTTCGTCCCGGCCCTCGTCGGGGCGCTGGTCGTCGTCGCCGCGCTGGCCTTCGCCTTCGGCTTCCCGCTCTCGCGTCTCTCTGCTGCGGCGACGCCGATCGCCACGCTGGCGATGCTGATGATCACCTACGTGGTGCTGGTGGGTGCCGCCGACATCACCCGCGGCAGCCAGACCTTCTACGGCGTCCCGCCGATCACCGACCTCACCGTGGCGGTGGTCTTTGCACTGCTCGCCATCGTCGTGGCGCGCCTCTTCCGCGAGTCGGTGCTGGGGCTGCGCATCCGCGCCAGTCGCGAGGACGAGCTGGCGGCGCGCTCGATGGGCGTGGACGTGGCGAACCTGCGGCTCGTCGCCTGGATCCTGAGCGCGCTGGTGGTCGGCGTGGCGGGGATGCTGCTCGGACACAACCTGACCGCCTTCTCACCGAAGCAGTTCTATCTCACCCTCCAGTTCGCGCTGGTGGCGATGCTGGTCGTCGGTGGGCCCACGACGGTGACCGGCGCCGCGGGCGGTGCCTTCCTGATCGCGCTGCTGATGGAGTCGGCGCGACGCGTGGAGGGCCTGGTCAGCGGCCTCACCCTCGGGCCGATCCGGATCGAGCAGTTCTTCGGGCTCCAGGAGATCGCCTTGGGACTGGTCATCCTCGCCGTCATGTACCGGCGGAGGGAGGGGCTCTTCGGGCGGCTCGAGGTGGACGAGGTCCTGGTCCGCTGGTGGCACGGCCGACCGACGGTCTCCCGGCCACCACGAGATGGAGACTCGGGGCCGTCTCCGTGATGTACGCCGCCAGATGTGGTTCCCGGCTCTAAGGACGTTTTTTCCGTGGGCGGATTGACCTGAACAACACCGCCCGCCGGGCCGCGAGGCCAAGCTCCCCATCGACCTGCGCCGCCGCATCGTCGGGATCGGCGACGGAGATCACGAGATGGTCGATGCCGAGGAACATCCGGGCAGGGTACCCTGGGCGCGGCGAGTTGACCGCCCCTCGGCTCCGAAGATCCTCACCGCTTGAAGCGCCACGCCCTCGCGCTACCACCATCTTGCCATGGTGGGGGTCGGGGGCGCGGGGTGAGCCGCTGCCCGAGCGCGCCGGTCGCCGGTACGGACGGTGCGGGTGGGTTGCCAAGGGTGTCAGGAGGCAGGCGCGGCAGCCGTGACCGAGGCCGCACCGCCCCCGGCCGGCTAGCTGATGACGAACCAGGCGACCCGCGTGGCGGCGGCGGCGGTGCCGGTGAGGTAGATGGTGAAGGTGTCGGCGTTCGGGTGGACGGTCACGCGGTTGACGGCGGTGGCGGTGCTGCCGGGGTTGTCCATGATGCGTGGCCAGCACCTTCGATTGGCTGCCGAGGTCGATCCCCGGCGTCACGCTCACGTCGCTCGAACCGCCGGCGACGGCGGCCAGGCCGGCGCTGCTGAAGTGGACGGGGCCCTGGGCCTGGCCACATGACCACGGCTCAGCTGACCCGCGTATATCAGGGTGATCATCGTCGACCCGAGCCTGACCTCGAGCACGCCCTGCACTCCGCCCTTGACAAGTCCTTCCATATCAGGAGCGGGCGCCCGCCTCGTAGAGGTTGGCGTCGCCGCTGGTGCTGACCAGCAGGCGGCCCTGGTAGCGCCAGGGGGTGGGCAGGCTGCTGGTGACCCTGGCGGTGAGCTCGCCGTAGGCCGTGTTGCGGAAGGGCGTCGCTGACGCTGCCGCCGCCCTGCGCCAGGGCGGGCCGCGGTGTTGCCGTGGAGCTCCGAAGCCCGCCGAAACTCGCGGAGCCAGGATCACCACCGGACTTCGATAGCGGCCGGGACATCCTCGTCAGCCCGCCCTCATTGGGTGGATCCGGGCCAAGGCCGCTGGTCTAGGATTCGGACGATGGCAGCGAGCGCATCGTCCACGAGCCGCCTCTCGGCAGGTTCAAGCTCGCGGCATTCTCGGTCGACCGCGATTGCGTGAACGACTTCCAGCGTGCCCCATTCGGCAGTCAGGGAGTCACGTACGGCTGGCTCGTCAACGTCGGCGATGAGTGCCTCTAGTGTCGAGACGAGTCGCCCGAGGGTTAGCCGCCCTGCGCGATAGGCTTCGACCGCGGATCGCAGCATGTGATAGCGGCGGCTCTCTGCCGGAGCGTCACTCCCCGTCAAGGTGAGCCTCCAGACCACCGGCCATACTCGACGGTTACGACCCGGCCACTGGCCGAGTTCAAGATGACCGTGACGCTATTCCAGGGATCGTAGTACATCGTCGTGCCGGCGTATTTGCCGGGGCCCTGCACGCCATTTCGCAAGGTGTTCTCGACTACCCGCTGTCGCGCCCACCCGGGTCAATGCGGCCGAACGACTTGGGCGACGCAGTCCGAGCAGACCTCAGCGAGGCCCCCCAGGTCGGCCCGGTCCACCTCGACGGGGTAGTTGCGCCCACAGTAGGTGTGGTGCCCGATCAGCTGGCCGCTGCTCCAACGCTCCGCCGCGGCGATGTGCCAGATGTTCTCGTGGTTGCCCCGCACACCGACCTCCGGCTCCGGACGCAGCTCCTCGGCCATACGGCCAAGTCTACTCGGGGGGCCTCGGGTCAGGCCGCATGACAGTGAGTCGTCACCGAGCTGCCTCGAACTAGGCGCGCGAGTTCGGATCGCATAGAAGCCGACGAGGGTTCTCCGCTCTGCCTGCCGGACTCGAACACGCCCTGTCCCTCCGTCGCCCGTTCAGGCGGCTGCTGGAGATGATTCGATGAGTTGTCCGAGTGCCCAGACGAAGCCGGCCAGCTCGCGAGCAACGGCAGTGACTGCCTTGTTCACCCCGATCCGGCCAGCAAGGTGGCGATAGCGGTCGTGGAGCCGAACCTGCGCGCGCCGGTCAAGTTCGACGACGGCCCGAGGCACGTTGCTCTGGCGAGCGCGCAGCGACGAGCTCACGTTCGGTCGATAGCGAGCGTTGTGGGCCGCCTGACCGAGGACGTGGCGGAGGAGCCGGTTGCCGGTCTTGGTGATCCGGCCGCGATGGCGCGAAGTGCCGCTCGAGTACTCCGCTGGGGCGAGCCCGACGTAGGCCATGAACGGACGAGCCGTCGGGAAGCGGCGCAGGTCGCCCGCTTCGGCGACGATCGTGACCGCCGAGAGGAAGGCGATCCCACGGATCGCCTCGAGGGCGGCGAGCAACTCGGCATGGGGACTCTCGGCCGCATACCCGACGAGGGCCACCTCGAGGCGCTTGAGCCGATCTCTGGCGTCGCGCACGACCGACCAGTAGTCGTCGAACACGACCTGGTCGGCTCGACGGCTGAAGGTCAGTCGGTTGAGCCCGGCCTCGTGCGCCCGGCTCCAGGCCCGCACGCCGACCGGTGGCTGGATCCCCCGGCGCAGGAGGAACTTCGAGAGGCGGTGCTTCGCGCGCAGGAGGTCCTCCTTCGCGTCGGCCCGTCCCCGAACGAGATCGCGCAGGGCCTCATGGGCCTCGTCGGGCACCCAGACCGGCGTGAGATCGCCGCTCCGGAGCAGCCGGGCGAGCTTGGCCGCGTCGCGGCGGTCGGTCTTGATCCGGTCGCCGGGCTTCGTCGGGATGAGCGAGGGGGCGACGACGACACACTCGACGCCCATCG
>MGMJ01000108.1:4855-5127 GCA_001794945.1 Chloroflexi bacterium GWC2_73_18 | reverse complement strand
CTCCCTGAGCCGGTCGACGAGTTTGCGCACGGCCGACGGATCATTCGCGATCTGGCCGTGATCCTCAGGTTCGCCGAACGCGCCCGCCACGGCGACCGCGATCGACGCCTTGTGCACGTCCAGCCCGACGAACCGGGTACTCTCATTCATGGACCGGCCTCCCGTATGTGGCTCTGTGCGGGCAGCGCTCGACGCCCCGCGCAATCCACGATGATGCGCGAGCGCCGGTCCTTCCATGTTGACTAGGCCCCCGGCCTGGCCGCCTTCACCCA
>MGMJ01000108.1:0-4824 GCA_001794945.1 Chloroflexi bacterium GWC2_73_18 | reverse complement strand
CCGCTGTCCATGAACCGCTACCTCTACGCCGAGGCCAACCCGGCGACGCTCATCGATCCGACGGGGCACTGTCCGGCGCTGGTACTCGCGGCCGCCGGGCCACTTGGGGCGATCGCCGGTGGTGGCGCGTGCCTGGTGGGGTGGGCGGTCGTCGTCCTCGTCGCGGTCGAGTCGGTCGTCGTCACCCAGACGGTGGTGGTGCCCCAGGTGGAGCGGCTCACCGAGCGCTCGTACGAGCAGGTACCCGCCCTCCGAGGCAGCCCGGTCACCGTTGCTCTGCGGTCGCATGGGCTGCGTGCCGCTGCCGCCTCGCGCCACAGCCGCCACGACCACGGCCTCGTCTCCCTTTGCCGCAGACGCCGGTGAGCGGGCCGAGGCGCGCGGCCGCCGTGATCAGCTCGATCCACGGCAGCGGCCGATAGACTGGCGAAGGCTCCTCTGGCAGGAAGAAGATGGCTCAGCGTGACCCCTGGCCGCAGTTCCCCGAACCTGGCAACAACCCGATCATCTCCTGCCGCAGGAACCCGGTGTGCACCGCCGGCGTGCTTGCAGTCACCATCTCGGTAACCGTTGCCGTGGCTGTCCGGCACGGACCCCGAGGACGCCAGGGATCAGTTCCGTAGCCCGAAGGAGACGCCTACGCTATCGCCGACGCCCCATCGGACCGTTACTCCATACGAGCAGGCGGGCTCAGCACCGCCTCCTTCCCCACACCATGAAACTGACTGGCGGTGGGGTAGCGGGCAGGTCCTGCCGATTTGAGGATGAGCGAGCGCACCATCATGGGTCTGGTCGTTGCCCTGCCGCTCTGGGGGCTGCTGTTCGCCGGCGTTCGAGCCGTGCTGACGCATCACGCTGCACGCCCGGCCGCATTCTGGTTGGCCGCCGGGGTGTTCCTCGTGGCGGGCGTCACCCTTGTCGCCGTCACCGTCGGACGCCTCCCGCTCGCGCTGCTCGTCCCGGGTCTCGCCGCCGCCGCCGTCTGGCTTTGGCCCCGCCGTCTCGTCGACCTGACCGGCGGCCCGACCGGTCGCTGGGGTCTGCGCCACGCACACCGCAGGATCATGCAGGAGACACGCCGGATCATGGAGGCGACCGATGGGCGGGAGATGACCCGGGCGGAAGTCGAGCGACTGCGCGCCGAGACGCTTGCCCTGAGCCGCTTCGGCTCGCCCGAGACGGCCGAATTCATCGATCTCGCCCAGGAGGAGCTGCTTGAGTGGCTCGGCGATCGAGAGCCTGACCCGGAGCACTTCCGTCGGCGGAGTGAGCGGATCCTCGAGCTGGGCGATCGTCTCTGGGGCGGGCGCCACCCACCGCCTTCGCCCGAAGCACCCTCGGGCGAAGGGTGACGCTCGTCGCGGCCCGGCGTCACCCGTGGCGACCACTACGACGGGGCAATCGGCACACGATCCCCTCATCGTGTCGGGGCCGCGGCCCGATCTACGTGGCAGACCTGGACCTCGGCCGAGATGTCGATGTTGCGGTGTCGGCGAGGGCGATCGGAAACCCCGCGCACGAGGATGTTGGCCGCCAGCGTTGCTGGGCCAGGGTCAGGCGACCCCCGCGAACCGGGCGACGAGCGCGCCCGCCGCGAGAGCGACGCCGAGCGTCGCGCCGGTGATCGCCAGGGCCGGCCGCCAGCCGAACTCGTCGGCCAACGTCGCGAGCGTGGCGACGCAGGGCACCGAGACCGCGGTCACGACCGCGTAGACGAAGAGCTGGCCCGAGGTCATGAACGCGGCGAGGCTCGATGCACCGGACCCGTACTCGGCCACCGCCAGGACGAGCAGCAGCTGGAGGGCGAGCTCCTTGCGCAGGAAGGCGAGGGCGAGCGCGATGCCGGTGACCGGCGGCAGCCCCAGTGCGCCCCTCACGAGCGGCCCGATCGCGTCCTCGATCGGTCCGATCGCCCCGGTCTCGTAGAGGCCGCCGAGGACGAACGAGCCGGCCAGCATGACCGGGGTCGCGGTGGTGACGAACGAGCGGAAGCGGAACCAGGCCTTGGCCACCACCTGCCGGGCGATCGGCCGGCGCAACGGCGGCAGCTCGAGGACGAGCGGCGACTGGCGTCCGGGCACGAGGGCGTTGGCCGCCAGACCAGCCGCCACCCCGATGAGCGCGACGACGCCGAAGGCGAGCAGGGCGACCTGCGCTCCGGCGAACGGCGCGAGCGCGGCGATGACCACCGCCGACCGAGCCGAGCAGGGGGTCAGGACGATGAGGAACGAGGCCAGGAGTCGCTCCCGACGGGAGTCGAGGACGCGTGTGCCGTAGATGGCCGGCACGTTGCAGCCGGTGGCGGCGAGGAGCGGGATCGCCGCCCGACCGGGCAGCCCGAGGGCGTTGAAGATGCGATCGCTCAGGACCGCGGCGCTCGCCAGGTACCCCGAGTCCTCGAGCGCGGCCAGGAAGAGGTAGAAGGACAGGACGAACGGGATGCCGACCGAGAGCATCGCCAGCAGCCCGCTGTCGAGTCCCCACAGGATCGCTGCGGCGAGGGGCGGGATCGGGACGAGCGCGCCCACCACGCCCGTCAGGACCGGAGAAACGACCGCGCTCCAGACGCCGCCGAGCAGCGTCGACAGGAGCGTGCCGACGGCCATCGTCGCCCCCAGACTGGCCAGCGTCACCAGGCCGAAGAGCGGCAGCCCGGGCCACGGCGCGGTGACCCGCCGGGCGAGCCGGTCGGCGAGTCTTGGTGTGACCGTGGAGCGGCGCGCGACCTCGGCCGCCCAGCGCTCGGCGATCGCCCAGCGCTCGGGCTCGAGGTGGTCGGCGAGCGCGATGGTGGCCGCGCCGATGGGGGAGAGCTGCCCGGCGGCGACGGCCGCCGAGAGCTCGGGCGGCGCCGCTCCGGGCCGCTCGCCGCGGGTGAGCCCCGCCGCAAGATCGCGGACGCGGCGAGCGACAGCTGGCCCGTAGGGGTTGGCCGATGCCGTCCGGCGTGGCGTCGTCCGCCGGGCGCTCGTTTGATCGCTCGCCCGGCGGATCGCCTCGCCGACCGCCGGTAGGACGCCCTCGCCCCGCCGGCCGACGGTCCGATAGACGGGCGCAGCAAGGAGTTGCGAGAGACGGCCCAGGTCGATCTCGACCCCGTGGGCCTCGGCCTCGTCGGCGAGATTGGCGGCGACGACGATCGGGATGCCCAGGTCGCGGCAGGCGAGCGCGAGCGGGAGATGGCGGGCCAGGTCCCCGGCATCGACGATGACTACGGCGGCGGTCGGCGCGGCCGCGAGGAGGAGCCGCCAGAAGGCCGGCAGCCCCTCGCTCCGATCGATCAGTGAGAGCGCCCCGGGCAGATCGACGAGCACGGCCGCGCGACCATCGAGTCGCACCGCTCGTCGGTCGACGCCGACCGTCGTCCCCGGCACATTCGCCGCCTCCGCGTACCGTCCGCTGGCGCGGGCGAAGAACGTCGACTTGCCGACGTTCGGCCGGCCGATGAGCGCGACCGTGGGAGCGCCGGAGGCGGCGGCCTCGGCGACGAGCGTCGCCGGCTCCGTGCCCGGCGGTCGATGGCAGGCCAGCTCGGCGGCCCCGACGGCGCTCACCGCGACGCCTCCGCCGCATCGCCAGACTCGCCACGGACGCGGATCGCGCGGGCCACGGCGCGCGCGATCGCCAGCCGGGCGAAGCCCAGGCGGATGATCCGCGGTCCACCGAACGGGGCGTCATCCTCGACCTCGACGACGACGTCGGGGCGGATGCCGCGGCGCGCGAGCGCGGGCCGGTGGCTCGGATCGATCGAGACGATGCGGGCGGAGACGCCGATCGGGAGATCGACGAGGGCCAAATCCTGAGTAGCCGACTCGGGATTCGTCACGGCCGTAGTAGAGGCCGTTGGCGATGGGCGCGGAAGGGCCGAACGGCCCGGTCGGGCGAGCCGGAACCCACCGGCGTTCGGCCTCGTTGCGAAGCTCCGCCCCGACGCTGGGGACGTTTCCGGGCCCCTTCTGCGGTCAGGTGGAGGTCAGCGATCTGGCAAGCGCGAACTGGCGGGGCCACCAGTGCCCATCATCCCAGCGCCTTCCCACCACCCGCTTGGCCCGTCTTGAAGTGGGGGGTGCCCCACCTTGGGGCGCAGCCAGCGCGCCGCGACGGCGGCGGCCTGCTCGCCCTCGCCGAGCTTCTGGAGGGCGGTGAGGCGGGCGGGTTCGACGAGGTCCTCCACGAGGGTCGCCCCCCGCTGGTCGAGGGCCTCCGCGTCCGTGGCCGGAGCGCCGTCCTCGCCGGACGCGGCTGGCATCCCATCCAGCTCGGCCAGCCGCTCGGCCAGGGCCGCCAGCGCCTCGTACTCTCCGACCCGCTCGGCCCAGCGGCGCCGGGCGGCCGGGAAGAGGGCGGCCTGCCCGTCGAGGTAGCGCTCCTCCACGGTCGCCCGCGCCCGCGCCATCGCCCGCAGCTCGGTGCGGCGCTGCCCCAGGAGCCGGCGACAGAGATCGAGGTCGACCAGCGGCTCGGCCGTTCCCCCCGGCGGCCCGGCCCCGAAGGCCACGATGCCGAGGAGGAGGGCCAGGGCGGCGTAGATGAAGGTCTCGCGCTCCAGCGTCTCCTCGGCCTCCGCGGTGAGGCGCAGGGCCAGCTCGAAGTGAAAGACGGTTGCGCGGAGGGCCCGCCGCACCGCGGCCTCCTGCTCCGCCGAGCGGCCGCGCACCCGAGCGCCCTCGGCCGCCTGACGGGCCAGGCGGTTGAGGGGGAACTCGCTGGGCGGTTGGTCGAGGAACCAGTGGACGTAGGTGGCGAGATCGTCGAAGGCGTGGGCCTCGGCCAGCCAGCGGAGGACGAGCTGGGTGGGGGTCAGCGACCCCTCCAGCTTCGCCA
>MGMJ01000107.1:15655-15760 GCA_001794945.1 Chloroflexi bacterium GWC2_73_18 | reverse complement strand
CGCCGCTCGCGGGTACGCCGTCGCCTGCATCGATTACCGCCTGGGCGATGCTGCGGGCTGCCCGGAGGGGAGCGTCTTCCCGGCCCAGGTCGAGGACGTCAAGGC
>MGMJ01000107.1:3007-15576 GCA_001794945.1 Chloroflexi bacterium GWC2_73_18 | reverse complement strand
GGCGGCCACCTGGCGGCACTGCTGGGGACATCGGGAGACGTGGCGGAGCTGGCCGGATCGGAGAACCCCGGGCCGTCCGACGCGGTCCAGGCCGTCGTCGACTGGTTCGGCCCGGTGGACATCCGCGAGGGGCCGGTCGTCGAGGACGACCCCTGCGTCGTCGATCTCGCCGCCCTCGACCGCGCGTACGGCGGTGAGGCGACGCCCTACTTCTACTGGACCCGTGCCTGGGGGCTCTTCCTCGGCGGGTCGCTCGCCGACCCCGACGTCCTGGCGCGGGCGACGGCGGCCACGCCGTTGACCTACGTCGATGCCGGCGACCCACCCTTCCTGGTCATCCACGGCGAGTCGGACGGGCTGGTCCCGATCCGCCAGAGCGAGCTCCTCGCCGGCGCCCTCGAGTCGGCCGGCGTGGCGGTCACCTTCGTTCGCCTCCCCGGCGCCGGGCATGCCTACGGCCCACCGGGCCGGGCGGGCGAGGTCCTGCCAGACTTCCTCGAGCCGACGCTCGACTTCCTCGATCATCGCCTCCGCACCCCGTGAGCCCGCGGTGCGGAGCGAGCCACCGATAAGGAGGCCCACCGATGCCCGACCCGAAGATGGGGATCCTGCTCTGGAGCCAGGCGGCCGAGTGGCCGCCGATGCTTGACGCCGCGCGCCGGATCGACCGGCTCGGCTACGACCACCTGTGGACCTGGGATCATCTCTACGCCATCTTCGGCGACCCGTACCAGCCGATCTTCGAGGGGTGGGCCGCCATCTCGGCCTGGGCGGCCGCGACCGAGCGGGTGCGGGTCGGCCTGATGGTCGGCGCCAACACCTTCCGCAACCCGGGACTGGTCGCCAAGCTGGCGGCGACGGTCGACCACATCAGCGGCGGGCGCTCGATCCTGGGGCTCGGGGGCGCCTGGTTCGGCCTCGAGCACGAGGCGCACGGCATCGACTTCGGCAGCGGGTTCGGGGAGCGGCTCGACTGGCTCGACGAGTCGGTCGGGCTGATCCGGCGGCTCCTCGACGGCGAGGAGGTAACGCACCCTGGGCCGCACTACCGCTTCGAGCGTCTCCGCCACGCCCCGCTCCCCCTCCAACCGCACCTGCCGATCATGATCGGCGGCGGCGGGGAGCGAAAGACGCTGCGGACCGTGGCGAAGTACGCCGACATCTGGAACGTCTTCGGCGACCTGGAGACGCTCCACCACAAGATCGAGGTGCTGCGCGACCACTGCGCCGTGGTCGGCCGGGATCCCGCGACGATCACCAGGACGCTCGGCTGCAAGATGGTGATCCGCGATGATCCGGTCGAGGCGCAGCGGGCCTGGGACGCGCTTATGGTCGCCAATCGCGAGCCGCACTACAGCGACGACGCGCCGTGGCTCGGACCGCCGGCGATGATCGCCGAGACGCTGCGCGGCTACCTGGACGCCGGCTTCGACGGCCTGATCGTCGAGCTACCGGCGCCCTACGATGTGGAGACGATCGAGCGGCTGATCGGCGAGGTCGGGCCGATGGTCGGCGCGCGCGGAGGCTGAGGGGTCGCCGGGCCGGACGCGAGTGGAGGAGGTGATCTCTGCCATGCGAGCCTCGGCTGTCGTGTTCCTGCTCGCCCTCGGCGCGGCGGCGTGCGTGCCGCAGCCGTCGCCGTCGCCCTCCTCGTCCGCCGCACCGACCCCATCGCCGACCGTGGCGCCCCCGTCCCCATCGGCCGCGCTCGAGGGATCGGTACGTCTCACGGTGGTCAACGAGGATCGCATGGATCGAACCATGGCCCTCGTCCTTGTCGGTCGCATCACCGACGGCGAAGATCACGTGATCGCAGATCTCGATCTCGACGTGGGCGGCCGGGCGCTGGCCCTCCCTCCGGGAACGTACCGGTTCGTCGGCGAGACGCACGCGTTCGGCCCGGGCGGCCAGGGACCGGTGATGGCTCGGTGCGCGCGCGACTTCGAGGTGGCCGCCGTGGGCACGACCGCGCTCACCGTCCACATCGACTGGGGACGACCCTGCTTCGTCGAGGTGAGCTGACCCCATCGCGCGTCGCCGTGCCCCCGGCGCGCCTACGCCCAGCAGAACCGCCGAAGCGCGGAGCTCGCTGTCGTAGGGCGGCGCGGGCCTGACGGCTCCGATCGTCCGGCGCGACCGCAGCGCGTCCGTGGTTACCGGGAGCGTGAGCGGGCATCATTGGCCCCCGGGCCCCACACCCGATCCCAGTGCATATCGGGCCCGGCAATGACTCCACGGCTGGGAGCGACAGGATCGGCCGATAACGTGCCCGACGCGCCGCCGCGATCGTGCCGCCCGCGTGCGCTCGCCGATCTTCTCCCGATCAAGGTAACCATGGAGCCGCTACGCCAAGGGCGAGGCATCCACCCCGGCGTCCGCGGAAGCCGCGGCCCTACGCCACCAGCACCGCCGAGGCGCGGAGCTCGCTGGCGGCGAGGCGGGCGAGCGCCTCGCGCGCCTCGCGGAGCGGGAACGTCTCGACCTCGCTGCGGACGCCGAAGCGCGCCGCCAGCTCGAGCAGCTCGAGGGCGTCGCGGCGGGTGGCGTTGGCCACGCTGCGCAGGACCCGCTCGCGGTAGAGGAGCGCGTAGGGGAACGAGGGGATGTCGGTCATGGTGATGCCCGCGCAGGCGACCGCGCCGCCCGGCACGATCGCTCGCAGCGCCACCGGGACGAGGCGGCCGGTCGGGGCGAAGACGATCGCCGCGTCGACGGAGTCCGGCTCAGGCTCCTCCCCCGCCCAGGCCGCCCCGAGTTCGCGGGCGACGTCGCGATGTGTCTCGCTCCGCGTCGCCACGTGGCACTCCCAGCCCAGGCCGCGCGCCACCTGGAGGGCGATCGAGGCCGAGTTACCGAAGCCGATCAGGAGGAGGCGCCCGATCGGTCGGTCGAGCACCCCCGCCAGCCGCAGCGCGCGGTAGCCGATCACCCCGCCGCAGAGGAGCGGCGCGACGGTCGCCGCGTCGCCGAGCGGATCGGGGAGCGGGTAGGTGAAGTCCGCCCGCGCCGTCATCGTCGTGGCGTAGCCGCCATCGACGTCGTAACCGGTGAAGCGCGCCTCGGG
The DNA here is from genome assembly GCA_001794945.1 of Chloroflexi bacterium GWC2_73_18. GTDB lineage: Bacteria > Chloroflexota > Limnocylindria > Limnocylindrales > CSP1-4 > GWC2-73-18. The sequence continues at coordinate 12,512 of MGMJ01000107.1, read as the reverse complement.
GCAGAGGTTCTCGCGCCCCGACCGGCAGGCGGGGCAGCTCCCGCAGGCCGAGGCGAGCCAGCCGACCCCGACGCGCGTCCCCGGCGCCAGCTCCACGCCCGACCCGACCGCCTCGACCCGCCCGACCACCTGGTGCCCGAGCGTCACCGGCAGCGTGTGGGCCGGCACGTCGCCCTCGACGATGTGGAGGTCGGTGCGGCAGACGCCGCACGCCTCGACGCGGAGGCGCACCTCGCCGGGGCCGGGCTCCTCGGCCGGTCGCCCGCCTGACCCGGCCGCCTCCTCCACGCGCAGGTCGGCCTCGGGAAGCGGCGCCTGGCGGTAGAGTCGGACGCGCAGCTCGTCGCCCACGGGCCAAGTCTAGGGCGCGGTGGAGCGGCCCACGCGCGAAAGGATCGGCGGATGAAGACGTACCGGCTGGCGGTGATCCCCGGCGACGGGGTCGGGAAAGAGGTCGTCCCCGAGGGGCTCAAGGCCCTGCGGCGGGCCGGCGAGGTGACCGGCGCCTTCGGTATCGAGACGGCCGACTACCCCTGGAGCTGCGAGTGGTACCTCGAGCACGGCGAGATGATGCCGTCCGACGGGCTCGACCGGCTGCGCGACGCCGACGCCATCTACCTCGGCGCGGTCGGCTTCCCCGGCGTCCCCGACCATGTCTCGCTGTGGGGCCTCCTGCTGCCGATCCGCCAGGGCTTCGACCAGTACGTCAACCTGCGCCCCGTCGCGCTCTTCGAGGGGATCGAGGGCCCGCTGCGCGACCGCGGCCCGGCCGACATCGACATCCTCTTCGTCCGCGAGAACACCGAGGGCGAGTACGTCGGGCTCGGCGGCCGCTTCCGCGTCGGGCAACCCGAGGAGGTCGCCGTCCAGACCGGGCTCTTCACCCGCCGGGGGGTCGAGCGCGTCGCCCGCTACGCCTTCGAGCGCGCGCGGGAGCGGCGGCGGGAGCTCGCCAGCGCCACCAAGTCGAACGCCCTCAACTTCTCGATGGTCTTCTGGGACGAGGTCATCGCCGAGGTCGGGCGCGACTACCCCGACGTCGAGCTGACGAGCTATCACGTCGACGCCCTCGCGGCGCGCATGGTGACCGCCCCCGGGACGCTCGACGTCGTCGTCGCCTCGAACCTCTTCGGCGACATCCTGACCGACCTGGGCGGCGCGCTCCAGGGCTCGCTCGGGCTGCCGGCCGGGGCCAACCTCAACCCCGAACGGCGATACCCATCGATGTTCGAGCCGATCCACGGCTCGGCGCCCCGGCGCGCCGGCCAGGGCGTCGCCAACCCGATGGCCGCCATCTGGGCCGGGGCGATGCTCCTCGAGCACCTGGGCGAGACCGAGGCGGCGGGCCTGATCATGGCGGCACTCCGGCACGTGGCGAAGCACGGTCCCCGGACGAAGGACCTGGGGGGCACGGCGCGGACGGCCGAGGTCGGCGACGCGATCGTCGCGGCGATGGGGCGGGGCTGACGGGGGCGCGGTGGTGGGAAAGCGGCGATCCCCCGGGACCCGCTACCACTCCGGGTGGCAGGAACGGGGCCGGGCACGCGTGGGCGCGCGACCCGGGGGCGCATTTCGGCCGACCGGTGACGAGCGGCCGAGCCGCCGCTACCACTGGTAGTGGCACGGGCCGATGTGTGCGGCGTGGGAGGCGGCGAGCCCCGGTGCGCCGCGCGCCCCCCGCGGCGACGGCTCGCCCCTCAGCCGATGACGAACCAGGCGAAGGGCGTCACCGCGGTGGCGCTGGCCGTCAGGTGGACGATGAAGCTGTCGGCCGCAGCGTCGACCGCCACGCGTTGGAGGACGGTCGAGCCGCCGGGGTGACCGAGGAGGGTCACCAACACCCGCGAATCGGCCGTCAGGTCGATGGCCGGCGTCACCTGCTTCGACTTCGTGCCGACCGCGATCATACCGATGCCGCTGGTGCTGAACTCGACCCGGCCGGCGGCCTGGAGCGCCCGGCCGCTGGCGCCGGAGGCGAAGTAGCCACCGACGCCCGTGCTGGCGAAGCCGTGGACGCCGCGGCCGCTGGTCGCCACGCCGCTCACCCCGCGGCCGGAGGCCGACTGCCCGGTCACGCCACGGCTCGAGGCGTCCTGCACGGCCAAGCCGTAGACGCCGGTCTTCGCCGGCGCCACCGGGGGATCGGAGAACGTGCTGTTCGACTGCCCGATCACCCCGGTCGCGTTGACGTAGGACTGCCCGACGGCGCCCGCCTGGGTCGTCGACCAGGAGATGCCGTAGATGCCGGGTCCGTCCGTCCCACCGAAGCCCTGGACGCCGGCGACCGACTCGCTGGTCCCCGACACCCCGGGTCCCGTGTTCCCCCATCCGGCTACGCCGACGCCCGACTCGGCCGTCCCGTAGACGCCGGCACCGCTGGCATGGCTGGAGCCCCAGATCGCCGTGCACTGGAGGAACGTCCCGGAGCCCCGGCTGTTGGAGAGCTTCGTCCGTGTCTGGCCGGAGTACGTGCCTCCGACCTGGACGGCATCCCCGTCGGCGGCTGCAGCGCCGGGCGGCCGCCCCAATGCATGGGCGACGAGCGCGGCGAGGCCGCCGGTGGCGGCCGCGAGCACGGCGCGACGGGAGCGGGGTGACATCGTATCGATGGCCATGGCTGTCTCCCTTCCCACCCGGGGCGCACGATGCATGCGCCGTGCTGACCCGCGTACGGGTCGAGGGTGACCGACCGGCCAGCCGGTGCCCAGTGCCAGGTGGCAGTCAGCCGCCGCGAGCCGCGTCGATCGCGTCGCGGAGCCCCTCGGCCGCGTCCAGGAGCGCCGCGCCGGATTCGCCGCCGAGCTGGCCGTCGTCGATCAGTTCCCGCACGTCCCCGACGAGACGGTCGGCCCGCTCACCGGCCTTCTTCCAGTCGCCCTCGTCGGCGGCCCGCTCCGCGTCGTAGGTGAGCGCCGCGAGGTCGTGAGCCTGGTTACCGCGCAGGCCGCCGCCCCCGCGGACCGCCTCGATCGCGCTGCGGGCCGCCCGCGCCGCGTCGTGGATGGCGGCCAGCGGGTCGGGCGTCGGCGCGGGAGTCGGACTCGGAGTCGGGCTCGGGCTCGGGGTGGGAGTGGCGGTGGGGCTCGCGGTGGCGCTCGGGCTCGGCGATGGGGTCGGGCTCGGGGACCGGCTCTCGCCGGGTGTCGTGACGGCCGCCGGCGGGCGAGGCGTGCCGCTGGTCCCCGAGAGCGCCGCGAGGAGGCCGCCGCCCTGGAGCAGGAGCCCGGCGGAGAGGAGGGTGACGATGAGCGCGGCGACGAGCGTGGCGGCCGTCGCCACGCCACTCCCGCGCGGCACCCGCCCTGACGATGCGGCGGTGGGAGCAACGTGACCTTCCCCGTTCGGGACGGCCGGGTAGACCGCGGTCCGATCCCGCGCCACCACCACGGTCGAGTCGGTCGCGCCGGACGGCTGTGGGTGCGCCGCGATGGCCCCGGGGTCCACGAGCGCGGCCGCCCGGCCCCGACCGCCCAGCCGCGCCCATCGCCCGAGCGCGGATGCGAGCGCGCTCGCCAGCCCGAGCGGATCGGGCCGCACCGCGGGGTCGGTCGAGAGTGCCAAACGGAGCGGCTCGTCGAACGCCTCCCCGAGCGCCGGATCGATCCCGGCGAGCGACGGCGGGGGCTCGTCCCGGGCCTCGACCAGCTCGGCCACGGTCCGCGCCGGTCGCGGCAGGACGCCGGCCAGCGCCTCGAAGGCGACGACGCCGAGTGCGTAGACGTCGCTCGCCGGCGACGCCTCGGCGCCGGTGAGCAGCTCGGGCGCCAGGTAGGCGAGCGGTGCCGACCGCCGTCCCCGTCGCCGTCAGGTCGGTCGGCGTCCCCGGGCGCGCCAGGCCGAAGTCGGCGAGCTTGGCCCGACCCGGCGCCAGCAGGACGTTCCCGGGCTTGACGTCCCGGTGGACGAAGCCCCGCTCGTGGAGCGCGTGGAGCCCCTCGGCGACGCTGACGGCGATCCGCACCGATTCGTCCGGGGCGATCGACCCGGCCGAGGCGATCCGGTCGGCCAGCGAGCCGCCCTCGCACAGCTCCATGACCAGGAAGGGGAGCCCGTCTGACGAGGCGTCGCCCGCCGCGACGTCGTAGACGGCGACGATCGATGGGTGGTTGATCGCCGCGAGCGCGCGCGCCTCCAGCTCGAAGCGGCGGGCGACGACCGGATCCTGGGCGAGGTTCGGCAGGAGGAGCTTGAGGGCGACGTCGCGCGCCAGGCGCAGGTCGTGGGCACGGTAGACCGTCGCCATCCCCCCGGCGCCGAGCGGGGCCTCGATCCTGTAGCGTCCCGCCAGGATCGTTCCGACCGACGGCATGGCGGGCAGGGTACCGCATGCGCCGCCGCGGGCGACATAGGACCTTCGGGCGGGGCCGGCCGGGGCCGGCGATCAGCCCTCCCCGGCCGTCAGCCGATCTCCACCTCGACGGCCCGCGGCACCGCGCGGCGAATCGCGTCGCCGACGGGGGCGTGCTCGTCGGCCCAGCGGACGATGTCGCGGAGCGTCTCCTCCGGCACACCCTCCGCGGCGATCGTGATCCGCGTCCGCGAGCTGAGCGGCCCGGCCGGCACGGCCTGGTCCATGCCCAGGATGCCGCGGTCGTCCGATTCGCTGTCGGCCGTCACCTCGAGCCGGCTGAGCTCCACGCCGAGCTGGGCCGCGCGCATGGCGATCAGCGCCACGTCGCAGCTGGCGGCCGCGGCGCGGAGGATCCAGCCCGGCGACGGCGCCGCCGCCCCGCCGCCGACCCCCTTCGGCATGTCGACGGCGAGTCGCTCGCCGCCCGGCCCGGCCACGGCGCAGCGCAGCTCGCCCTCCCAGGTCGCCATCGCCCACGAGTCCGTGTAGCGGGCCTCGTCGGGGTGCTCGGCCAGGTACCCGATGGCGCGCGCCATCGCCACGCGGATCTCCTCAGTCGACATCGCTCCCTCCTACTGCCGCTCATCGCCGCGCGGGCTGCCCCCTGCCGGCCGGGCGATACTCGGATAGCCTACCGCCTCACACTGCAAACAGGAAAGGAGAAGTCGATGAGCGAGCGCGTCCTCCTCCTTGTCGGCACCAAGAAGGGCGGCTTCATCCTGGAGAGCGACGCGGAGCGCCGCGATTGGCGCGTCCGCGGCCCGCTCTGCGAGGGCTGGCCGATCCACGACATGACCCACGACCCGTCGAGCGGGGCCATCTACGCCGCCGGCGGCAACGAGTGGTATGGCCCCGCCGTCTGGCGGAGCGACGACCTGGGCGAGACGTGGACCCACTCGAGCGAGGGGATCACCTACGGCGACGACGGACCGAAGATCCGCAAGCTCTGGAACGTGACCCCCGCTCACGGCGCGCTCTACGCCGGCGCCGACCCGGCCGGCCTCTTCCGCAGCGACGACGGCGGCGCCACCTGGCAGCACGTCGCCGGCCTGCGCGACCACCCCACCCGCCCCGAGTGGGAGGGCGGCAACGGCGGCCTCTGCCTCCACTCGATCGTCCCCCACCCCGTCGACCCGCGCCAGGTCTGGGTCGCCATCTCGGCGGTGGGGACGATGCACACCGCCGATGCCGGCGCCACCTGGACGCTGCGCAACCGGGGCGTCCGCGCCTGCTACCGCCCCGACCCCTACCCCGAGTTCGGGCAGTGCGTCCACAAGCTGGCGATGGCGCCCGGCGACCCGGCGCTCCTCTACGAGCAGACCCACTGCGGCGTCTACCGCAGCTCGGACGGCGGCGCGAGCTGGCAGGAGATCACCGCCGGGCTCCCCTCGCAGTTCGGCTTCCCCATGACGGTCCACCCGCGCGACCCGCGGACGATCTGGGTCATCCCCCTCAACGGCGACGACCAGGGCCGCCACATGCCGGACGGGCGTGCCGCCGTCTGGCGCAGCCGCGACGGCGGCGATTCGTGGAGCGACCTGCGCGCCGGGCTGCCGCAGGAGAACGCCTACCTGGGAGTCCTGCGCGAGGCGATGGCGGCCGACGCGCTCGACCCGGCCGGCGTCTACCTCGGGACGGGGACCGGCCAGCTCTTCGCCAGCCGAGACGAGGGCGAGCGCTGGTCGCCCGTCGCCGACTTCCTGCCGCCGATCTGGTCGGTCGACATCGCCGTCGTCGGCTTTTGAACGGACGGCCGACGCGACCGGCTGAGCCGATGGCGACCGTCCACCTGCCCCGCTCGTTCGTGGTGCTCTTCCCCGGAGCGGCGCGCCAGCTGGAGGTCGAGTCCAGGTCGGTCCTCGAGCTGATCGAGCGGCTCGACGCGGACTGGCCGGGGATGCGCAACCGGCTCGTCGACGCGGGCCCGTCGCTCCGCGAGCACATCAACGTCTTCGTCGACGGGGAGCGGGCGACGCTAGGCACGCGCCTGCGGTCGGGCTCGGTCGTCCACGTCATCCCCGCCATCGCCGGGGGCGCCAGCCTCCAGCCGGCCGCGCCGGGGACCCGCATCGTCGTGCCGCCGGCGAGCGGGCGAGCGGTCGTGGTCGGGGCCGGCCGTACCTTCCGCGTCGTCGACGTGCAGGGCGGCCAGGTCGGCGACCTCTTCGCCTTCAACGCGCACGACCTGGCCGAGCACCAGAGCGCGATGCACACGCGGATGCACGTCAACCGCCTCTTCCCGCGCGTCGGCGAGGCGTTCGTGACGAACCGGCGGCGGCCAATCCTCACCTTCCTGGAGGACACCTCGCCGGGCGCCCACGACCTCCTGATGGCGCCCTGCGACCCGACCCGCTACCGGCTCCTCGGCGTCGAGGGCTGGCACGCTAGCTGCCAGGAGAACCTGGGGTTCGCGATGGCCGAGCTGGGGCTCGCGCCGCGGCTCGTCCCCCAGCCGATCAACCTCTTCATGAACACGCCGGTCCTCCCCGACGGGAGCTTCGGCTGGCTCCCCTCCCCATCCCGACCCGGCGACCACGTCGCCTTCCGGGCCGAGATGGACGCGGTCATCGTCCTCACCTCGTGCGCCCAGGACCGCGTCCCCATCAACAAGCCGACCCTCACCGAGCTGGCGATCGAGCTGCCGTAAGGCATCGGCGACCGGCCCGGAGCCGGGCGGTGGTATCTCCGGCGCCGACGGGATACGCTAGCGCCGGAGGCGACCCGATGAGATGCGTGGCGGTCGTCGTCGCGCTCGTGGTGGCGGTCGGGGGGTGCGTGGTCGCGACGACCCCGGCGGCGACGCCCTCGGCACCCCGGCCCGGGACGGCGTCGCCCGCGCCCGCGACGTCGATCCCGCCCGGGCAGGCGACGCCGGCGACCGCTCCCCCCACCGGGCCCGCCGACACGCCGACGCCCACGCAGACGGCCACGGCTGCGCCCGGCACGCCGGGTGGCACGCCCACCTTCCCGATCCCCTCCAGCGTCGACCGAGAGTTCTCCGACAGCGACGCGACGCGCCGACAGCGCGACCGGCTCGTCGACATCGCCGTCGTGCCGAGGGTGGACGACGCGCGCGTCATCGCCGCCATGCGCGCCGTCCCGCGGCACAGCTTCGTCCCGACCGGCCAGCTCGACATCGCCTACGCCGACCACCCGCTCCCGATCGGCTACGGACAGACGATCTCGCAGCCGTCCCTCGTGGCGATGATGACCGAGCTACTGCGGCTGGACGAGGGCGACCGAGTCCTCGAGATCGGGACCGGCTCGGGCTACCAGGCGGCGATCCTGCGCAAGCTGACGACCGAGGTCTACACGGTCGAGATCATCCCCGAGCTGGCTGGCACCGCCCGGGTCGTCCTCGATACGCTCGGCTACGCGGACGTGCGGATCGACCGCCACGACGGCTACTTCGGCTGGGAGGAGCACGCTCCCTACGACGCGATCATCGTGACCGCCGCGCCCGACCACCTGCCGCCGCCGCTCGTCGCCCAGCTCGACCCGGACGGCGGCCGGCTCGTCATCCCGATCGGGCCGGTCGGCGACGTCCAGGTCCTCTGGCTGGTCACCCGCCGGGGCGACGACGTGTCGATGGAGCGCGTCCTCGAGGTCATGTTCGTGCCGCTGACCCGCGAGGAGGGGTGAGCGCGGCGGCGACCAGGTAGAGCGCGCCGGCGCCGGCGAGGACCGGCGTGAAGCCGAAGGAGAGCGCCGCCATCGCCGCCACGACCCCGCTGACGACCGAGGCGCCGCCGTTGGCGGCCCAGGCCCACGGGACCAGCGTGGCATCCATGCCGGGCACGCTCCCCTCGCCGAGCGCGCCGATCCCCCGGGCGAACGGCACGCCCATCAGCAGGCCGACCGGGGCGATCAGCGCGACGACCGCCGCGACCCTCAGGGGGAGCGGCAGCGCCAGCAACCCCGGCGCGAGCAGCCCGGCCAGCCCGGCGAGCAGCCCGAGGAGGAGCACCAGGGCGACGATCGCTGGCCGCCAGGGGAGCCACGGCGAGAGCCAGCTGCCGAGGCCCGAGGCGAGCAGGAGCGCCCCGACCACGGTGGCGAAGGCGACCGTCGGGTGACCGAGCACCAGGATGAAGCGCTGGATCAGCGCCACCTCGACGAAGAGGAAGGCGAGGCCGATCGCCGTGAAGTAGCCGAGCGTTCGCGCCGCGCGCCGGGCCCCTGCCCGGCGGAGCGCCGCGCGGAACCCGGCGCGGAGCGCCACCGGGGCCACGACGAAGACGGCGGCCGCCACTAGCGCGAAGAGGAGGAGCGCGACGAGGGCGAGGTAGCCGCTCCCCCCGAAGGGCTGCCAGCGCCGGCCCAGGTTCTCGATCACCTCGGGCGTCTGCTCCCAGCGGAAGAAGTGGAAGAAGAAGGGCCGATCGTCGGTCGGCGGCGCGATCTCGAACTCGTAGGCGGCGTAGAAGGCGGCCCGGTCGGGCGCCGTGGCGAGGGCGACCGCCAGTTCGTGGTCGATCGGCCGCTCGAGTCGGGCATAGCGGTTGAGCATCTCGGGCGGCATCTCCGGTGCCAGGACGAGGTCGTAGCGGAGGCGGTCGATCGCCTCCAGCAGCCGCGCCGTCTCCTCGGGCGTGAGCGGCGACGGCTTGACGACGAAGGTGATGGTCTGGAAGGAGCGGAAGGCGACGACGTGCGCGAGCGCGGGCCGTTCGCCGAGCGCCTCGACGACCAGCCCGAGCGTCCGCAGCGACTCGCTCGGCGGCGACTGGAGCCAGCGGGTCAGGACGAGGACCCCGTCGTCGCCGCAGAGGCGCAGGTAGCTCTCGACCGCCTCGACCGTGAGCGCGTAGTCCTCGGTGAGCGTGAAGGCGCCCGACGAGATCGGCCGGTAGTTGTCGGCCAGCGCCAGCTCGACGATGTCGAAGCGCTCCTCGCTGCGCTGCGCGAACGTGCGCAGCTGTTCGTGCTCGAGGCGGACGCGCGAGTCGTCGGCCAGTCCCGACCAGGCGCGCAGGTCTCCGGTGAGCGCCTCGTGCACGAGCCGGTTCGGCTCGACGACCGTCACCTCGCCCGCGCCGCTCCCCAGCGCCGCCCAGGCGTCCGCCCCGCCACCCGACCCGAGCAGGAGGACGCGGCCACCCGGCCGGATCGCGTGGGCGACGGCGGCCGGCAGGGAGCGCGCCAGCTCGGAGG
>MGMJ01000107.1:0-2998 GCA_001794945.1 Chloroflexi bacterium GWC2_73_18 | reverse complement strand
CCCGGCCTGCCGGGGCAACGCGCCCAGGTAGCCGAGGCTGAGGCCCGGCGCGGAGTGGATCGTCGGGCTCGCCACGATGTCGAGACGCGTCGTGGCGTCCTGGCGGGTGGCGAGAACCGTGGCCTCCGGGTCGAGGCGGAACTGGCTGAGCCGCTTGTACGGCGAGAGCTGGAGCTCGAGCTGGGGCGGGAAGACGGCGAGGAGCACGACGGCGGCCAGCAGCGCGACGCTGGCCGAGGCCGTCGTCCGGCGCGCCCGTTCGGCGAGGACGAGGGCGGCACCCGCGCCGAGCACGGCACAGAGGAGGACGCTGCGCTCGCTGCCGAGCCAGCCGATCGCCAGCGGGGCGGCCACCGCCCCGGCCGCCGAGCCGGCGAGGTTCGCCGCGTAGGTCCGCCCGGCGTGCTCCGGGTCGCCGCTCAGCATCGCCCCGACGAGCGCGCCGGCGAAGACGAACGGCGCCGCCAGCGCCAGCAGGTCGGCGACGAGGAGGACGAGCTGGGCCCGGTCCCAGGCGATCGCGTACGAGTCGAAGGGGAGCGCGTTGACGAAGAGGTAGGCGAGCGGTGTGCCCAGGCCGAAGCCCAGCGCGTACCACGGCCGCCAGGCGGCGCCGCGCAGCCTGGGCCAGAGGGCGAGCAGCGAGCCGCTCGCCCCGAAGCCGAGGAGCGCGAGGCTGATCACCAGGAAGGCGAAGTGGTAGAACTGCGCGACCGAGAAGACCCGGGTCAGCGCCACCTGCGAGAGCAGCACGGCGGCGGAGAGGAGCCCCATCCCGGCGAGCGCGCGCATCGCCGCCCGAGTGTGGCACGCCGCGCCGCGCGGCGGGCGGGGGTTGCCGCGGCGGGCTCGCGGAGGTCACCCATCCAGGGCCGGCTCATCCGCCCTCCCGCTCCGGAGCGCGCGCGTCCAGGCGAACCAGGCGCCGCTGGCGACGAGGCCGGCGGCCATCAGGACCCAGATCGCGCCGGTCGGCCCGACCGTTTCCACCAGCGCACCCGAGGCGAGCGTCGAGACCGTCATCGTCAGCGTCAGCAGGGCGAAGTCGAGGCTGAGGACGCGCCCGCGGATCCGGTCGGGCGCGGCGCGCTGGAGCCCCAGCGTGGAGAGCGTCCACTGGGCGCCACCGCCGAGGTGGGCGAGCATGACCAGCCCCGCCGCGAGCCAGATCGACGGGGCGAGCGGGAGGAGCCCGTAGCCGACGATGAAGACGGCGAAGGCGGCGGCGATCCCGCGTAGCAGACCCCGGTCGTCGTCGCCGACGAGCGCGCGGGCCAGGAACGGACCGATCAGGGCGCCGACGCCACGCGCCGCGAAAAGGAGCCCGATCCCCGCGTCACCGGCGCCGTAGACGTCGCTCCCGAAGACGGCGAGCAGGACGATCGCCCCGGCGCCGATGCTGAACGTCGTCTTGGCGAGGAGGAACGCGGCGACCAGGCGCGAGGCGCGGGCGAGCTCGATCACCTCGCGCGTCGCGCGGGCGATGCCGCCCGGCCCGAGGCCCGGCAGGTGGTGCCCGGTACCGGAGCGCGCCTCCGCGAAGGGCCGGCGGATCCCGTAGAGGAGCGCCGCCGAGACCGCGAAGCTGGCCGCGTCGGCGAGGAAGGCGGCGTCCCGACCGAGCGCCACGGTGACGGCGCCGCCCAACGCCGCCCCGACCGCCAGCATCGTCCCCCAGGCGGAGCCGCCGAGGGCGTTGGCGAGCGGCAGGTCGTCGCGGTCGACCAGGTTGGGCAGCGCCGCCGACGATGCCGGCTCGAAGACCGCCGAGACGGCCGAGAGGAGCGCGACGGCGACGAAGGCGATCGGCAGCGAGGAGGCATCACGGGCGAGCAGGAAGGCGAGGCAGATGACGACGCGGGCGAGGTCGGCGCCGATCATCAGGCGACGCCGGTCGAAGCGGTCGGCGAGGACGCCGGCGAGCGGCGAGACGAGAAAGAAGGGCGCCTCCTGGAGGACGATGATCGCCGCCGCCGCGCCGCCCGAACCGGTCGTCTCGAGGACGAGCCCGAGGAGCGCGACGGTGGCGAACCAGTCGCCGGCGAAGCTGACGAGCTGCGCGACGTAGAAGCGCGCGAAGTCGGGGTTACGCCGCAGGAGGCGCAGGTAGGGGGCGAAACGCATGCGGCGGCGATGATGCCACGGCTGAGGTCGCCCTCCCTAGCCGGCCCGCAGCTCGACCTCGCTCGCCCCCAGGAAGGCGGCCACGCGCGCCAGCTCCTCCTCGATCGCCGCCCGCGCCGGCCCGTCCGGGGCCGCGAAGAGGCTGGCGGCGATCGACCGGCGCTCCTTCCATACCCAGGTACCGGTGATCCGGCCGCCGACGAGGATCGTGGGGAGCGCCTCGCCGAAGCGGTTGAAGGCGCGCTCCGCAGCGACGCCGGCCGGATCGAAGAAGCGGTCGCGGGTCGCCCGGTAGCCCTTCAGGGCGTTGTCCTCGTAGGGGAGGACGCGAACGCCGGCGGGCGGCGCGTCGAGACGCTCGTGAAGCTCGTCGAGCTCGGCCGCCGGAAGGAGGAACCGATCGGCCCGGCCGACGACCTCCACCTCCGCCAGCTCGGGCGCGATCGAGCGGAGGGCCGGGCCCGCCCGCGATGCCGGCAGCCCGCTCCACCAGGCCCAGTCGGCCGCGCTCGCCGGGCCGTGCGCGGCGAAGTACCAGCGCGCCACCGAGCGATCGGCCGCCGCCCGGTCGCACGGCTTGAGTCCGCCGCCGAGTCGCGAGGCGACCTCGTCGCCGAACGCGTCGGCCGCCCGCAGGTAGTGCACCGGCGCCGTGCGCCAGCCGTCGGGCCCGGGACGCTCGATCCCCTGAACCAGGAGACCGCGATCCCAGAGGAGCCCCGTCACCACGGTCACGACGCCGTAGCGGCCGGCGTAGCGGTCGGTCAGCGTCCGCTGGAGCTCGGCCGGGACGAGCTTTCGCAGGCCCGCCACCGTCTGCGGGCCGCTTGCGCCGAGGACGGCGAGGATCGCCTCCGCCACGCGCCGCTCCTCG
>MGMJ01000106.1 GCA_001794945.1 Chloroflexi bacterium GWC2_73_18 | reverse complement strand
AGGCAGAACCCGACCCCTCCGGCCGTGCTCAGCTGAACTCGCCGGCCGGCTGGAACTTCGGTCTAGAGAGCAGCCGCGGCACCATCAGCCCTGGGATCGGAGGCCGCCGCCAACACACCGCCCTCTCCGATATCGATCACCTGTGCGTGGCCGACCTCCTCGTCGAAGTCCTTGAGCATCCCCACGGGCATCCCGGCGGCCTCGAAACTCCGCGCCAGTGGGGCGGCCCGGCCCTCGATGTAGACGATGTCGCGCCTCGTGCCGAGTTCCAGTCCGCCGACGACCCAGCGCGGTGCCACAACCGCCTCCGCCGGTGCCATTCGGAGATCGAGCATCCGGGCGAGGAGGTGGGCCTGGATCTGCGGTTGCGCCGTGCCGCCCATGGTGCCACTGACGTGCGTCAGACGACCGTCGCGTCGAACCATGACCGGCATCAACGTGTGCGCCGGCCGCTTCCCTCCCTCGAGACAGTTCGGGACGCTGGGATCGAGCGAGAACGAAGCGGCGCGGTTCTGGCAGAGGATGCCGGTCGAAAGCTCGAGGATGCGGGAGCCGAAGGTGTGGAAGATGCTCTGGATCAGCACCACGGCTTGGCCGCGGTCATCCGCGGCGACGATCGCGATGGTGTCGCCTTGGAGCGGGGCCGCCTGCCCGGGCGCCCCTTCACCAGTCTCGATCCGCGCTCTGGCCATGTCGGCGATGGCATGCAGGTGCTCCTGCCCGAGAAGTGCGTCGAGCGGCACCCGTCGCCGCCGAGGATCGGCAAGGTAGCGGTCGCGGTCGAGCGAGGCGATGCGGAAGACCTCCGCCATGAGCGGCGCATCCAGTCCGAGCGGATCGAGAGCATCGGTGAGCGACTCGAGGGCGCCCAGGATCTCCAGCAGCAGGACCCCCTGCGAGTTCGGCGGCGTAGTAGACACCTCCCACCCGCGGAAGCTGTGACGCAGCGGCTCGGTGATCTCGGTCGCGTGTGCCGCCAGATCCTCCAGTGCGAGAGGCGATCCCGTTGCCCGGAGTCCCGCGACGAGCTTCTCTCCCACCCTCCCTCCGTAGAACGCCGGCGGCCCGTCCGCGGCGATCGCCTCGAGTGTCTCGGCGAGCGCGATCTGCTGGAGCTTCTCGCCTTCCCGCAGCGGGCGGCCTCCTCGGAAGAGGACCTGGCGTACTGCTTCGTACCGGCCCAGTTCGACACCGTGATGATCCAGGGCGCGCGCGAGAGAGGGGGCTACGAGGGCGCCGTCCATTGCATGGCGAACCGCCGGTTCCAGTGCACGGCCCAGATCGAACCGTGCGCCTAGCCCGCAGAGGGTTGCCCACGCGGCGACGGTACCCGGGACGTTGATCGTCAGCGGCCCCACCAGGGGCATCGTCGCCCCGTTCTGCAGGATGGCACCACGATCGACGCCCTGTGCAGCGGCTCCGCTTCCGTTGATGGCCAGGATGTGACCGTCAGGCTGGGCGAGTAGCGCGAACAGGTCACCTCCGATCGTGCACATGTGCGGGTAGACGACCGTCAGTACCGCGTTGGCCGCGAGCGCTGCATCGACGGCAGTGCCGCCCGCGGTTGCCGCCTCGAGACCGGCCTGCGTGGCGAGGACGTGCGGGGTGGCGATCACGAAGCGCCTACCGCTCGCTGCCTTGGAGGGTTCCATCTCACTTCTCCCCGAGATACGAGCGTCTCACCGCCGGGTTCTGTGCAAGATCACTTGCCGCGCCCTCGAGCACCATCCGGCCGCTTTCCAGCACGTACGCTCGATCCGCGATCGCCAGGGCCATCCGGGCGTTCTGTTCCACGAGCAAGATCGTCGCCCCAGCTTCGTGGATCTCCGTGATCAGCTGGAAGATCAGCTTCACGAGCATGGGCCCAAGGCCCATCGATGGCTCGTCGAGCATCAGGATCTTCGGCCGCCCCATCAGGCCGCGGCCGATGGCGAGCATCTGTTGCTCACCGCCCGAAAGCGACATCGCCACCTGATTCGATCGTTCGGCCAATCGCGGAAAGAGACTGAACACCCGGCCCAGGTCGGCGGAGACGTCCGTCTTGCGACCCCACGCACCCAGGAGGAGGTTCTCCCGGACGCTCATGCGCGGGAAGCAGCGCCTGCCTTCCGGCACATGCACGATGCCCTCGTGCGACAACCGATATGCCGGCACCTGCGTCAGGTCCCGATCCCAGAGTGTGATGCGCCCGCTCGTTGGACGGAGAAGACCCGAGATCGTCTTCAGGGTGGTGGTCTTGCCGGCCCCGTTGCCCCCGATCAGGGCGACGATCTCACCTTCCCGAACCTCGAGGTCGATCCCCTTGAGCGCCTCGATGCTGCCGTAGTGGACGTGGAGATCAGCGACGCGAAGCATCTCAGCTCTCGGGCCCGAGGTAGGCCTCGATCACCAGCGGGTTCGCCTGCACCTCTGCCGGCGTCCCTTCGGCGATCTTCTCGCCTTGTTCGAAGGCGACGACGCGATCGGAGACCTCCATCAGCAGCCTCATGACGTGCTCGATCAGGACGACCGTCACCCCGTCGTCGCGGATCCTCCGGATCAGGCTTCCCAGCTCGTCCGTCTCGGTCGGATTCATGCCGGCCGCAGGCTCGTCGAGGAACAGCACGCGCGGCCGGGTCATCAGGGCCCGTGCGATCTCCAGCCGTCGCTGGAAACCGTAGGGGAGCGATCCCGCTTCGGCGGCGCGGTACTCCCAGAGACCGACGTAGCGCAGTAGCTCCTCCGCCTCCCGGTGGGCGGTTCGCTCCTGCATCCGCGCGTGCCCGGTGCGCCAGAGCACGGAGAGGAAGTTCGCTCGCATCCGCATGTGCGCGCCGACCATCACGTTCTCGAGTACCGTCATCTCCCGGAAGAGCCGGATGCTCTGGAACGTGCGGGCGATCCCCAGCCGGGTGATCGCGCTGGGACGCACACGACCGACGACGTGCTCGCCGACGCGTATCTCCCCGGTTCGGCGCGGGACGACGCCGGTGATCACGTTGAAGATGGTCGTCTTGCCCGCGCCGTTGGGCCCGATGATGCCGAGGATCTCCCCCGCTCGCACCTCCAGATCAGTCGGCTTGAGGGCCTGCAGCCCGCCGAACGAGGCGGAGATCGCGGAGCAGCGCAGCAAGACCCCGTTCGGATCGGGAGCGGGGAGAGACAGGAAGCGACCGGGATCGACACCCGCCTCTCCTGCACCTCTTGCTTGCTGCCGGTCGGCCGCCGCCTCCTCCGAGCCGTTCGCGCTGCTCTCCTCGAGGCGCAACTTCCGGCCGCCCAGAAGACCCTTGGGGAAGAAGATGACTGCCACGACCACGAGAAGCCCAAGGGCCATGAAGCGCGTCTCGGGATGCTGCTGCACGAAGGGGACCGAGAGCGCCGTTCCGGCTGCGACCGTCCAGATGACCGCACCGAGGGCCGGGCCCCAGATCGTCCCCTGGCCGCCGAGGATGACGAGGGCCACGAGCAGGATGTTCTCCCAGAAGGTGAAGCTCTGCGGGTTCACGTATTGCTGCAGATGGGCGAAGAAGACCCCGATCATGCCGGCATAGAACGCCCCGAACGCATAGGCGAGCAACTTGTACCGCTGGGCGTGGATGCCCATCACCTCGGCCACGAGCTCGTCCTCTCGAATGGCGATCCAGGCGCGACCGACATAGGAGCGCACGGCCCGGCTGATTCCGAACACGGCGAGACCGGCCAGACCGAGAACCACGTAGTAGAGGAGCACCGGGCTTCGCAGGACATAGCCGTCCACGGCCGGCAGCGGCACCCCGCGGATCCCGGCGACTCCGTTGGTCAGATCCACCCAGTTGGTGGCCACGATCCGCACGATCTCCCCGAATCCGAGCGTCATGATGGCCAGGTAGTCGCCCCGCAGTCGCAGCGTCGGGTAGCCGAGCAGGACCCCGACCAGCGCGGCGAGCAGTCCCGCCACCACGAGATCGAGGAAGAAGAGCCACCACAGGTCCTGCGGGCTGATCCCCCAGCCTTCGATCGCGACGCGGACCGTGAGGATCGACGTGTAGTAGGCGCCCACCGCGTAGAAGGCCACGTAGCCGAGGTCGAGCAGCCCGGCGTAGCCGACGACCACGTTGAGTCCGGACGAGAGCACCACGTAGATGAGCGCCAGGATGAAGATCCGGACGAAGAAGTCAGAGGGCGCCGCCACGGGGGCCGCGATGGCCACGAGCCCGAGGAGCAGCAGGCCGCGACGATCGAGGACGGCGCCGAGCTGCCGGCGGCTGGTGAGAACCCTGGGCCGCAGCGGGCGCGGCACCCTGGGGATCCGCATCGTCAGGCACGCTCCCGGAGCCGTACGCCGAGGAGGCCCTGCGGGCGAAGCCACAGGAGGATGGTCAGGATGGCGAAGCCGATGGCGTCCCGATAGGGGGCGCCGCCCGGAACGAGACCCGCACCGAGGCTCTCCACGATGCCGAGCACCATGCCGCCAAGAAAGGCACCCGGGATGTTGCCGATCCCGCCGAGAACGGCCGCGACGAGCCCCTTGAGCGTCGGGATGAACCCCATGTAGTAGTGGGCGAACCCGAAGTTCGCGCCGTACAGGATCCCGGCCAGGCCGGCGAGCGCACTGCCGAGCATGAAGGTGACGAGGATGATCCGGTCGACGTTGATGCCGACAAGGGTGGCGGCGTCGGGATCCTGGGCCGAGGCGCGCATGGCGCGGCCGATGGGCGTCGAGCGCACCAGTAGCGCCAGGGCCGCCATGGCACCCAGCGCGATGACGAGGATGAGCACGCTGAGCGGCTGGACCCGCACGTTGCCGATGATGATCGGCGGGCCGCCGACGGGATTCGGGAACGGCGTCTCGCTCGTGCCGAAGATCGACTGGCCGAGGCCCTGGAGGAAGATGGACACGCCGATCGCGCTGATGAACGGCGCGAGCCGGGGAGCGCGGCGCAGAGGCTTATAGGCGATGCGCTCGATCAGGCCGCCGAGGATGGCCGCGAAGACCACGGCGAGCGGAAGTGCGAGCCAGAACGGTAGGTCCGGCATCGGCACCACGGTGCCGAAGAGGACGACCGCGGTGGCGCTCAGCGTCACGGCCACGAACGCCCCGGACATGAAGATCTCGCCGAACGCGAGATTCACCAGCTCGATGATCCCGTAGACCATGGTGAAGGCCACGGCGATCAGGCCGTAGATGGCCCCGAGCATCAGGCCGTTGGCGAGGTGCTGCTCGATCATCGAACTGCAGCGAACCTGAGTACCGAGCCACGCCGCCGGTGGCGGCGTGGCTCGGTATCTACTGGAGTGGTCTGCCCGTCAGGGCTGCTTCTCGGCGAGGGCGAACTTGCCATCCTTGACCGCGATGAAGAGGAGCTTCATGGCGCGATCGCCGCTCTGGTCGAAGGTCGTCGTGCCGGTGACGCCGGGGAGATCCTTGACCATCCCCAGACCTGTCTGGATCTTGTCGCGGGAGTTGCCGCCGGCCAGCTCCGCCGCCTTCTTGACGGTATAGACGGCGTCGTAGGCCAGCGCCGCCCAGGAGTTGGGCTCCTCGTTGAACTTGGCCTTGTAGGCGTCAACGAACTTCTTGACCGCCGGCAGGTCGATGGTGGGATCGAACGTCGCGTAGAAGACAAGGCCCTCGACCGCGTCCCCGCCAAGCTGGATCAGCTCGGGGTTGGCGGCACCATCCGTCCCCAGGATGGGCTGCTGCATGCCGAGCCCGCGGGCCTGCTGCGCGATCTTGGCGTCCTCGGGGTAGAAACCGCCGATGAAGATCCCGTCGGGATTCTTCTGCTGCACGTTCGTCAGGATCGGCAGGAAGTCCTTCGTCCCGAGCTGGTAGCCGTCACTGCTGACGATCTCGCCGCCGGCGCCCTTGAACGCGTTCTCGAAGGCTTCCGTGACGCCATTGCCGTAGTCGTCGACCTGGTGGAGCGACGCAATCTGCTTCAAACCGAGGATCTTGGCTGCGTACTCGCCCATCTGCGCGCCCTGGTACGCGTCGGTGGGCACGTTGCGGTGGAAGTACTTGCTTGAGCCAGAGAGCTTGGGGCTCGTGACCGCCGAGGCGAGCACCGGCATCTGGCACTGGTCGTAGATGGGGACGGCCGGCAGCGCCACGCTCGAGAACGAGTACCCGAGGACGACGCTGACCGCCTTGTTGTCGCAGAACTGCTGCGCGACGACCGGACCCTCCTTTGGTTCACCGCGATCGTCAACGGAGATCATCTCGACCTGTACGCCGTTGATGCCCCCGGCGGCGTTGATCTCGTCGATGGCCAGCTGCGCCCCCTTCTGCATGTTGGTGGCGAAGGCGGCGAACTCGCCGGTCAGCGTTCCCCCGAAGCCGATGGTGAACTTCTGGCCACCGCCGCCCTGACAGGCCGCGGCGACTACCGCCGCCCCGACCAGGAGGACCCCCAGCCGTGAGATCAGTCTCATCTTCTTTCTCTCCTCGGAGCCGATCCTTCGGCTCAGTCGCGAACCTCGACCGTCACCCAGTTTTCGAAACAATGGTTCCGCGCGAGGCTGGTCACGCCGATGGTGGCGCGGCCGCCGAGGCCGGCAGCCTCGCCGAAGATCTCGACGAACAGGTCAGTCGAGCCGCTGGATACCTTGTGCACGTCATAGAAGTCGGGCGTGCAGACCACGAGGTTGAGCGAGCGAACGATGCTCACCACCCGGTTGAGGTCGCCGAGCGCGTACTTCATCCCGGCGACCGCGTTGATCCCCGCCAGCCGCGCCGCCTGGTAGCCCTGCTCGGTCGTGACGTCTCTGCCCAGCATCCCGGGGTGGACCACGGTCCCGTCCATCAACTCCGGAACGTGACCGCTCAAGAATAGGAGGTTCCCCACTTGGTGATGCGCCTTCATGGACCCGTAGCTCGGGCCGTAGTACGGCGTCTTCGAGTAGTCGGGCAGCTCGATGCCCAGGTCCTTGACCCTCTGTTCGAAATCCATGCCACGCCTCCACACTGAACCACGTGAACCCGCCAACTGGGCCTCGCGATCGATGTCGGCCATCCTCCTCCTTGGCGCTCTAGGCGGGCCGGAGCCCGCCCTTGAGCGGCGCCACCCCGGGGATCTCCCATTCCTCCCACATCGCGTCGACCCTCCGCTGGATGTACGCGACGTCCTCGTCGATCAGGTGGGCGAAGCGGCCCTGCTTCTCCAGGTACTCGCGAACGGGGATGCGCCCCTTCTTCTTCGGGTCGTAGGTGTAGGAGACGCGTCCGTCGACGATCTCGTAGAGCGGGAAGATTCCGCACTTGATGCCCAGCTCGCCCAGCTCGTGCGAGTAGCTGGGGTGGTAATCCCAGCCCTTGGGGCACGGATCGAAGGTGTGGATGAACGTAGGGCCGCCGACGGCGAGCGCCTTGCGCACCTTGTTGAGGAAGTCGAGTGGCGGGTAGGCGGAGCACGCCGTGGCCACGTACCGGCAGGTGGGATGACCCACGGCCAGCATCCCGGCCACGTTCTTCTTCCACCGCCGCTGCATCACCCGGTGCACCTTCCCGGGCGGGGTGAACGTCGTCTGCGCGCCGTAGGTGGTGAGGCCGGTGGCCTGGATGTCCGTGTTCGCGGCCGACTCGTTGTCGTAGAGGATGATCAACAGGTCGTAGGGGCTCTGGAGGGCGCCGGAGATGCCCGAGAGACCCATGTCGCCGCCGCCCAGGTCGCCGCAGAAGCTGATCACGTTGATGCGTTCCTGCGCGATGCGGCCCTTGCGCATGAGGGCCCGCAGGCCGGCCGCCATCCCGATCGCCGACGGCCCCGCGGCGCCCAGCTGCGTGTGCATCCAGGGCACCACCCAAGGCGTCGTCATGTAGCTCGTGTTGGCCACGTACATGCAGCCGGTGGAACCGGTGACAACGGTGCGCGGACCAGACGCCTTGGCGAACTGGCGCATGACGAGCGCCGACTCGCACCCCTGGCAGGTCCGGTGGCCGGAGGCGTAAAACTCCTCGAGTGGGGTCTTGCGGACGCCGGCGATCCGGTCGAACGCGAGGTCGCTGGTCTGCGTCATGGCCTTCTCTCCTCCGGCACCCCGCGGGCGGCCTCCTCGCGGACGCCGATCCAGCGGACGGCCGGCTCGAGCGCTCTGCCGCGACCGGCCGCCAGCGTCTGTTCGTACATCGAGGTCACGTCGTCGATCGAGATGTCCCGGCCGCCCAGCCCCGTCAGGAAGTTCAGCACCTGCGGTCGCTCGGGCAGCGGGTAGAGGCACGAGCGCACCTCGTGCAGGAGGACGCCGCCGTCGTCGGGCGAGCCGTGGGCGAAGTCGCGGTCGATCACCCCGACCGCGCGGAAGCGGGCGAGGCTGGCCCGCAGCTCGGGGCCAGGGAACGGCCGGAACCAGCGCAGGTTGACGTAGCCGACCCTGTGGCCGTGCTCCCGCAGCCGCCGCACGGCGGTGCGCGCGGGCATGGCCACCGTCCCCAGCCCGACGAGCACGACCTCGGCGTCGTCGGTCATGTACTCGTCGAAGAACGGCGTGCCGTAGCGCTCGCCGAAGAGCTCGTTGAACTCCCGGTAGGCCTGCTCGATCACCCGGCGAGCTCGTCGGGCGGCCTCCCAGTTCTGGCGCCGCAGCTCCATGACCCAGTCCTCATTGACCTGGGGTGCGATGGAGATCGGGTTATCGGGATGGAGGCGGCGATCTCCCAGGTCGAAGGGCGGCAGGAAGCGCCGGACCGTCTCAGCGGCCGGCACTCTGACCATGTGCTGGGAGTGCGTCAAGAACGCACCGTCGAGGGCCAGCGCCATCGGCATCCGCACGCGGGGGTCCTCGGCCACCCGGTAGCCGATCAACACGTGCTCAAGGGCCTCCTGGGCGGTCGTCGCCCAGCACAGCAGCCAGCCCATGTCGCGGATGGCGAGGGCGTCGTTGTGCTCGACACCGAAGGCGCCCGGGTCGTCGAGCGCACGGTTGCCGACCAGGAACAGAACGGGCAACCGATCGGTGGCCGTCACCACCAGCGCCTCGAAGCCATACATCCAGCCGGTGCCGCTGCTACCGGCGAACGCTCGCGCACCGACCGAGCTGGCGTGCTTGACGATCTCGAACTGCGAATGCTCGCTGTCGGCCACGATGTACTCGGCGTCGAGCTGGCCGTCGGCGATGATCCGGGAGAGGTTGTCCATCACCTCCGTGTACGGGCGGATCGGGTAGGCCGCGATGACGTCCACGTCGGCCAGGCGGACGGCTTGCGCCACCGCCTGGCAGCCGGTGAGCAGCTCCTCCCGCTCGTACGCGATGGTCTTCTCGGCGAGAGTCATCGGGTCGCCACCTCCTTCCGGGTCCGCCGCGCACGTACCGCCGGGGCCGGGCGCACCTCGACGCCGGTTCCCGTGATGTGGGCGTAGCTGCGGCGCTCGGGCCCCTTCTTGCCCTCGGCCCACGCCAGGTACGCGGCCGGGTCGCGCCGGTAGGCGGCCCACGGGCTGGCGGTGTCCTCGAAGCGCAATTCGTCGACCATCACGATGCATTCCTTCACCGGGCACACGGCCGCGCACTTGCCGCAGCCGGTGCAGTAGGCGTAGGCGACGTCGTAGTACTCGTCGGCCGTCGGGTCGAAGCAGCCATCGGGGCATTCCAGCCAGCACAGCGTGCACCTGGTGCAGAGGTCGAAGCGAACGACCGGTCGCTCGGTCTTCGTGGTGCCGCGCGGGAACCCCGCGTTGCGGGCCTGGCCGCCCGGACCCAGCTCCGATCGACGCTCGACCCCCGGCACCGCCACGCCCTCGCCGAACGCGTCCCACGCCGGCAGCTCGGGGATGGCGTACGTCCAGGAGATGCCGGCGTCGGGTGCGACCGGGCGGATCCGCTGCACGGTCGCGGCGTGGGCGGTGCGCGCCGCCTCGGCCCGTCGCGGCTCTCGCCCCTCGTCGGCCAGGTAGTCGGCGACGGCGTCGATCGTAACGATGCCCGGGTCGACAGCGGCCACGGCTCCCAGCACGCGCTCGTGGGTGAGGTCGTCCTTGAAGACCCACAGCCCCGACAGGCTGGCGTCGCCTTCGAGGGTGGCCAGCCGGTAGGGGTGGGGCTTGGCGGCGATGAAGGCGAGGAGCTGGGTGGGCTCCCGGCGCGTGACCACGAGCAGGCAACCGTCCGCGCTGACCTTCTCGTTGATCGGCCGCACGCCGTGCCAGGCCCACGGCTCGACCCCCTTGACCATCGTGTCGTCCAGGACGATGGAGACATCGGCGACGTCGATGTCGAGCTTGGCACCGCACTCCGCCTCCAGCTCCTCCTCCGGCAGGTCGGGCGAGACGAAGACGAAGTACTTGCAGGGGATTCCGTCGCGCTCCGGCGCATCGCTGTAGCGACCGTTGGAGAAGGCGACTTTGCCGAGCCGGCTGGCGATGAGGACGAGGTCGCTGCCGATCCGCCTGGCCAGCGTCTTCTGGTAGATGCCGCGGTAGTTGATCTCGACCCGCTTGATCATGTCCTCTCCTCCCGCGCGACCCGCCGTCGGTTCCGCTGCAGTCGGCTCTCGACGAACGCGGAGACCTCACGGATGTGCTGCTCCATGGCGGCGGCCGCGGCCACGGGGTCATGGGCCGCGATGGCGCGGAGCACCGCCCGGTGCGAGGCGATCGACATCGCACGCCGGCGGCGGCCCTGCAGCGCCTCGCGCCTGGTCGCGCGCAGCCACTCTCCGCTGAACTCCACGACCTGCACCAGCAGGGAGTTGGCGGTGGCCTCCGCGACGGCATGGTGGAAGGCGGCGTCGAGCTCGGCTGAGCGGATTGCCGACGTCTCCGCCTCGAACGCGGCGAAGAGCTGCTGGAGGCGGGCGACGTCGGCCGCGCCAGCGCGCGCGGCGGCACGCGCGGCGATGGCCGGTTCGAGCGCGGAACGGTAGTCCATCACCTTGACGACGGCGAGGGCGGCCTCGCCGAGCCGATCGTGCACGTGGCGCATGAAGGGCTCGTCGACGGCGGTGCGGGAGGTCACGAAGGTGCCATGGCCCTGTCGCCGGTCAACAAGCCCCTTCAGCCAAAGCTCGCGGACCGCTTCACGGATGGAGCTGCGCGAGACACCGAGGAGTTCCGCCAGGGCACGCTCCGACGGTAGCCGCGCTCCGTCCGGCAGCTCCCCGTCACGGATCAGGCGCTCGAGCCGCGCCTCCACGTGCGAGGTGACCGAAGCCGGCCTCGTGCGGAGCGCGGACCAGTCCACCGAAGAGCCCGGGGAATGGTCTGATGGCTGGACCACCCGGCCACTTTCCGATCGCGTGCCGGCGCCCGGTAGTGCCATTCGGCCCTACCCGGGACGCGTACCTGGGGGGACGCGGCCACGTCTCGCGCTCGGCAGGCCGCGGTTTCGCGGACTGCTCCGACCGCCACCTCGGTTAGCGCGGGACACCGCCGACGCGCACGCCGGCCGCCTCCTCGAGGGGGATGACCAGGGCCGAGTGGTCCAGCTCGCCGCCGTCGCCGTCGGCCATCTCCTGGAGGGCCCGTGCCACCGCCTCGAAACCAGGAATCGGCACACCCAGCTGGCTCGCCGTACTGACGATGATCCGGGCGTCCTTCCAGTGAAGCCGGATCCGGAAGCCCGGCTGGAACGTGCGATCGAGCATCCGCTGGCCGTGGAGCTCGAGGATGCGGCTCCCGGCGAAGCCACCGAGGAGCGCCTCGCGCACGCGCGCCGCGTCGACGCCCGCCTTCGTGGCCAGGACGAGCGCCTCAGCGACCGCCTCGATGGTCGAGGCGACCACGAGCTGGTTGCATGCCTTCGTGACCTGACCGGCGCCCGACTCCCCAACATGGACGACGGTGCGGCCCAAGGTCTCGAGGATCGGCCGCGCCCGCTCGAACCCTTCCCGGGGTCCACCGACCATGATCGATAGCGTCGCCTCGATCGCGCCCTTCTGACCCCCGGAGACCGGAGCGTCGACCAGCGTCGCGCCGCGGGACGCGAGCGCCTCGGCGAACCGCCGCGTGGACAGCGGGTCGATCGTGCTCATGTCGATCACGAGGGCGTTTGCGCGGAGGGACGACGCGGCGCCGCGCGGACCGAAGAGGACGGCCTCCACGTCCGGGGTGTCCGGAAGCATCGTGATGACGACGTCGGCCGCCCTGGCGCAGGCCCCAGGCGACTCGGCCTCGCGGGCGCCCGCGGCGACCAGCTCCTGGATCGGCTCGGGCACGCGGTCGTGCACGACCAGCGGGTAGCCCGCCCGGAGGAGGTTGTGGGCCATCGGGCGGCCCATGATCCCCAGTCCGATGAACCCGAGCGTTGCGAGCCCCCCGGCCGGCTGTGCCTCCTCCGTGCTGGCGCTCATGCCTGCGGCTCCTTTCTCGGCGGGTCGCCCACCTGGCCCCCGAGGTGGTACCCGTACGCCTCGATCCAGCCCAGCGACTCCTCGGTGGGTCCCGATGGCCTGTACTCGAGACCGACGCAGCCGTCGTAACCCGCCGCCTCGATCTGCGCGAGCACGTACCTGTAGTTGATCTCGCCGGTCCCCGGTTCGTGCCGCTCGGGCGCGTCGGCGATCTGAACATGCCCGATCCGGTCGGCCAGTGCGCGGAAGGTGGGGACGAGCTCGCCCTGCGTCCGCTGCACGTGGTAGGCGTCGAACTGGAACTTCAGGTTCGGCATCGCGACGTCGTCCAGCAGGCGACCTACGACCGCGATCGAGTCGAGGAAGAAGCCGGGAGTCTCGACCGGGTTGAGCAACTCGACCAGCAGGGTGATCCCCGCCGAGGCGACGCGCTCGGCCGCCCCCCGCAGGTTCTCCACGAGGCAGGCGTACTGCGTCTCCCAGCCGAGACCGTCCAGGCGCCGACCGACCAGGCAGTTCAGCTTCCGACAGCCCAGCCGATCGGCGGTCGCAAGCGCCCGCTCGACGCCCGCCGCGAACTCATCGCGTCGGCGGGGGTCCACCGCGAGGCCACGTTCGCCGGCCGCGAAGTCGCCGGCAGGCAGATTGAAGAGATCCTGGCGGAGCCCGTTCGTGCGCAGTGCGGCGCTCAGCTCAGCGACGTCGTGGTCATACGGGAACATGTACTCGACGGCCCGGAACCCGGCCGCCGCCGCGCGCCCGAACCGCTCAGGAAAGGGCGAGTCGGTGAAGAGTAGGCCGAGATTGGCTGAGAAGCGGAGCATCCAGCGGATTCCCGCTGCGCCCTAGCCCCGCACCGCCGCGTCGGCGATGGCGAGGGCGCCGTCGATGATGGCGAAGCCCTCGGCC
>MGMJ01000105.1:4469-16144 GCA_001794945.1 Chloroflexi bacterium GWC2_73_18 | reverse complement strand
ACTTCCCCCTGGGGGGAGGGCTGGGGCGCTACGGGAGCTGGATGAGCCGGGTCGAATACAGCCCGCTCTACGTCGAGTACGGCCTCAGCAAGATCAACGGGCTGAGGCCGGCGAACCCACGCTTCGCCACCGACACGTTCTGGCCGCAGATCCTGGGCGAGCTCGGCGTCTTCGGTCTGCTCGCCTACCTCCTCTTCCTCGGCAGCATCGGCTACCTGCTCTGGCGAGAAAGCCAGCGCGACGCGGAACCCATCGTCAGGGCGTTCCGCCTGGGGACGCTGCTGATCTTCGCCCAGGCGCTCGTCGAGTCGCTGGCGAGCGCCATGTTCCACTCTCCGTCGCGCGCCTACCTGGTGCTGGCGGCAGCCGGCGTCGTCGCCTCCCTGGCCTGGAGGGACCGCAGGGACGCGGCGGCGACCTGAGCGATGCCGTCGCCGCGGCCGGTCCGTCCGCTCATCCTGGTCCCGATCGATCCGGCGAGCGACCAGATCGGAGGGATCCAGAGCTTCATCAGGGGCTTCGTCAAGTGGGCCCCTGACGACTTCGACCCCGAGTTCGTCGGCGTCTCCGCTGACCCCGAGCGGCGACCGCTCGGCCGCTGGCTGACGGTCGCGGTCGAGGGCCGGCCCGTCAGGTACTTCGCCATCGGTCGCATCCGGGACCTCGACCGGCGCAACAGGATCCCTCTCGCCCTGACGTACACGCTGGCGCTGCTGCGCCGTGACGCGGCCATCGGCACACGCGGCCGGATCCTCCAGTTCCACCGCGCCGGGGTCCCCCTCGCCTTCCTGCGCGACCGCCAGCCCAAGATCCAGGTCGTGCATCTCAACGTCGGCGACATCTACGGCCAGCGCGGCGAGAGCCGCTGGCGGGCGGTCCCCGGCCTCTACCATCGGGTCGAGGACCTGACGCTGCCCCGCATGGACCGGGTCTTCGTCGTCAACGAGGCGGGTGTCGCGTTCTATCGCTCCCGGCACCCGCGGCTGGCCGACCGCTTCGAGTTTCTTCCCACCTGGGTCGACGAGACCATCTTCTTCCGTCGCCCCGAAGACGAGCGCTCCTCGCTCCGCGCCGAACTGGCCGCTGCGCTCGGGCTGCCGGCCGGCGCCAGGATGGTCCTCTTCGTCGGGCGGCTCGAGCAGCAGAAGGACCCGGAGCTCGCGGTGGACGCGTTCGCGGTGACGCTCGGCGCGGTGCAGAACGCCTGCCTGCTGGTGGTGGGCGCCGGGACGCTCCGCCAGGAGACGGAGCGGAAGGTGGCGGCGAGCGTCCACGCGGACCGGATCCGCTTCCTCGGCAGCCGGCCGCGCCCAGAGGTCGCCCGCCTGATGAACTCCGCCGATGCGCTCCTCCTCAGCTCGCGCTTCGAGGGGATGCCGATCACCGTGATCGAGGCGCTCGCCTGCGGGTTGCCGGTCGTGGCCACGAACGTCGGAGAGGTGCCGCGGCTCGTCGTCGACGGCGTCACCGGACGCCTGGCCGCCGACCGAAGCGCCGCTGCTCTTGCGGATGGCCTCGCCTGGGTCCTCGCCCGCCCGCCCGGCGCGCTCGCCGAGGCCTGCGTCGCGACCGCCGCCCGGTACCACGCCGCGCCGACGCTGGCGCCCTTCTACGAGGCTCACTACCGCCTGGCGGCGCGGGCCGGGACGGGGTGACGCCGGAGCGCAGAGGCTGAGCGTGGAGTGGCAGGGCTGGCTCACGCTGGCCGTCATCGTCGCGCTCGTGGTGGCGCTCGCCCGGGAATTCGTCCGCCCGGCGGTGGCCGTCCTGGCGGCGACCGCCTTCCTCTTCCTGGTGGGCGTCATCGACGCCGACCAGGCGTTCGCCGGCTTCAGCAACGAGGCGCCGATCATCGTCGGCGCGCTCCTGATCCTGGCCCGCGCGGTGGACCTCTCCGGGCTCATGAGCCCGCTGGTCGGCGCCATGTTCGGCACCGTGCGCAGCCCGCGGGCGGTGCTCGCCCGGCTCGTCTTCCCGATCGCCGGCTTCTCGGCCTTCCTCAACAACACGACGCTCGTGGCGATGACCGTGCCGGCCGTGCTCGAGCTCTGCCGGCGGCGCGGCCTCTCGCCGTCGCGCTTCCTCATTCCGGTGAGCTATGCGGCGGTGCTGGGTGGCGTCATCACCGCCATCGGCACCTCCACCAACCTGACCGTGTCCGGCCTGCTCCGGGACGCCGGGATGCGGCCCCTCTCGCTCTTCGAGCTCGCGCCGGTCGGGGTGGTGATCACCGTGGCCGGCTGCCTGGCGATGGTCCTGCTGGCCGGCCGGCTCGTCCCCGAGCGGGGATCGGTGCGGGAGACGTTCGGGGACCGCGAGCGCTCCTTCACGGTGAGCATGGGCGTCGTCCCCGGCGGCCCGCTCGACGGGGCCAGCGTCGGCGAGGCCGGGCTGCGGCACCTGCATGGCGTCTTCCTGGTCGAGGTCGAGCGCGGGGGCGTCAGCCTCGCGCCGGTCGGCCCGGAGCAGGGGCTGGAGGGCGACGACGTCCTCACCTTCGTGGGGCGGGTCGACGATGTCGTCGACCTGCAGCGCATGCGCGGGCTGCAGTCGACCGAGAACCGCCAGATCGATGCGCTCGACAACGGGGCGCACGCCTTCTTCGAGGCGGTGGTGGGCGCTGACGACGCACTCGCCGGGCGCACGCTGCGCGAGGTCGGCTTCCGCGGGCGCTACGGCGGCGCCGTGCTGGCGATCCACCGGGCCGGGCAGCCGGTGAACGCCAAGCTCGGCGAGGTCCGCCTGCGCATGGGTGACACGCTCCTCATCCTCGGCGACGGCGCGTTCCGCAACCGATGGGGCGACGTCCGCGACTTCCTGCTCATCGCGCCGCTGGCGGGCGTGCCGCCGACCCAGGGCCGCCGGGCCATCCCGGTGGCGCTGATCGGGATCGGCTTCGTCGTCCTCACCGGCCTCGGGGTCGTGCCGATCCTCCAGGGCGCGCTCGGCGCGGCGCTCCTCATCGTGGCGGCCGGCATCCTCACCGCGCGGCAGGCCCGCGAGGCGGTCGACCTGGACATCGTGCTGCTCATCGCCGCGTCGTTCGGGTTGGGCGCCGCGGTGCAGTCGAGCGGGCTCGGGGGCGTGATCGCCGACCTCCTGCTGACCGTCTTCCGGCCGTTCGGCCTGGTGGGGGCGCTCGCCGGCGTCCTGCTGGCGACCATGGCGCTCACCGAGCTGATCAGCAACAACGCCGCCGCCGCGCTCCTCTTCCCGGTCGCGGTGGCGACCGCGGCGGCGACCGGATCGGACCCGCGCCCCTTCATCATCGCGGTCGCCTACGGCGCCAGCCTCTCGTTCCTGACACCCATCGGCTACCAGACCAACATGATGGTCTTCGGGCTGGGCGGCTATCGTTTCACCGACTTCACGCGGCTCGGCATCCCGCTCAACCTCGTCTCGATCGTCTTCGGCCTGCTGCTCATCCCGGTCTTCTTCCCGTTCTGAGCGCGACGCCGCACGGGAGCCGCCGCCGGACGGTATCATCGGCCCACCCCAGGAGGAACCCGCCAGGTGTCCACCGCTGCCCCGATCGCCCCGCACGGGGGCGTCCTGATCAACCGCGTCGTCGACGGAGAGGAGCGCGCGGCCGCGCTCGAGCGCGCCGCCGGGCTCCCCTCCGTGACCCTTAACAGCGTCGCCCTCTCCGACCTCGAGCTGATCGGCAATGGCGCGTTCAGCCCGCTCACCGGCTTCATGGGCGAGGCCGACTACCGCTCCGTGGTGGACGAGATGCGGCTGGCCAACGGGCTGCCGTGGAGCATCCCGATCACCCTGTCCGTCAGCCGGGAGGAGGCCGACCGCCTGGAGATCGGCTCCGAGGTCGCGCTGGCCGACGAATCGGGGCGCCTGGTCGGCATCCTGGAGCTGGCCGAGAAGTTCGGGTACGACCGCGAGCACGAGGCCGAGCGCGTCTTCCGGACGACCGACGCGAAGCACCCCGCGGTGGCGCGCATCTACACCGGCGGCGACGTCTACCTGGGCGGCGACGTCCGCGTGCTGGACGGCCCGCAGGACCCGCCCTTCGCGCGATACCGGCGTTCGCCGGCCGAGACGCGGGCGCTCTTCGTCGAGAACGGGTGGCGCCGCGTCGTCGGCTTCCAGACCCGCAACCCGATCCACCGTGCGCACGAGTACCTCACCAAGGTCGCGCTGGAGGTGGCCGACGGGCTGATGATCCATCCGCTGGTGGGCGACACCAAGTCGGACGACATCCCGGCCGACGTGCGCATGCGCGCCTACGAGACGCTCCTGGCCGACTACTACCCGCCGGGACGGACGCTCCTGTCGGTCTACCCGGCGGCGATGCGCTACGGCGGCCCGCGCGAGGCGATCTTCCACGCCATCGCGCGCAAGAACTACGGTTGCACCCACTTCATCGTGGGGCGCGACCACGCCGGCGTCGGCACCTACTACGGGACCTACGACGCGCACCTCATCTTCGACGAGTTCGAGCCGGGCGAGCTGGGGATCACGCCGCTCTTCTTCGAGCACACCTTCTGGTGTCACGCCTGCGAGGGGATGGCGTCGTACAAGACCTGCCCGCACGGCGACGACCGGCACCTGATCCTGAGCGGCACCGCGGTGCGTGAGATGCTCGCCAACGGCCAGGTGCCACCGCCCGAGTTCAGCCGCCCCGAGGTGGCGCAGATCCTCATCGACGCCTACCGGTCGGAGGCGACCGTACGGTGAACGACCGACCAACGCAGCAAGGAGACGGAGCAGACCTGATGACGACCGGCTTCACGATCTGGTTCACCGGCCTCTCCGGCGCCGGCAAGTCGACGATCGCCCACCTGCTGGAGCGCGAGCTGCGCGACCGCGGGCACCGGGTCGAGGTCCTCGACGGCGACGTGGTGCGGACCCACCTGAGCAAGGGGCTCGGCTTCTCGAAAGAGGACCGCGACACCAACATCCGCCGGATCGGCTGGGTCTGCGAGGTGCTGACCCGCAACGACGTGGTGGCGATCGCCGCTGCCATCTCGCCGTACCGCGAGATCCGCGACGAGGTGCGCGCGGGCGTGGGCCGCTTCGTGGAGGTCTACGTCACGGCGCCGATCGAGGTGCTTGCCGAGCGCGACCCGAAGGGCCTCTACCGCAAGGCGCTCGCCGGCGAGCTGCCCAACTTCACCGGCGTCTCCGACCCCTACGAGCCGCCCCTCGCCCCGGAGGTCGTCTGCCACACCGACGGCCAGGAGACGCCCGACCAGAGCGCCGCCAAGGTGCTCGACCGGCTCGAGGAGCTCGGCTACTCGCGGCGGCCGGTCGCGGAAGCGGCCCAAGCCGGCCGATCGGCGTAGGCGCCGCGGGCGCGCCGCCCGCGGTGCCGTCCTCGCCCGGGGGCGATGCAGCCATGCATCATCCGGGACATGAACAAGCGTGACCCCCCGCCGGATCCGGCCGATTCCGACAGGGGCCGAGCGTGTTCGTGCGCCCTTTGGGGCACCGCGGCATCAGCAGCTCGAGGGCGGGCGTCGGCAGCGACGACGGCCGCGCCTGGACGCGCTCGATCAGCCCATACAGCGGAGTTCCGCGCAGCCCAGCGCTCCCGGCTGACCCCAGGTGGCGAGCAGCCGTGCGAGTGCCTCGTAACCGTTCGCGACCGGGTATCCGAAGTAGTGCTCGCAGGCCGGACGATCGAGGATCTCCTCGCAGTGCTCGTGGACCAGCACGCCGAACCGGCGCGCGAACGCCTCCGGGTCGTGCCCGTGGAGGGCACGCCGCCGGTTCAGCGGATACTCGATGAGGTCGTAGAGGTACTCGCGCCGCTCGAACCGATCGCCGCTCGGGGCCCAGACCTCGCCGATCCTGAGCAGCGCAGGCTTCGGGGAATCCGGCCCCGGCAGGTGGGCCTCGAACTCGAAGCCCACCTCGCCGGAGTCGTAGCGATCGAGCGCCGGCTCCGCGACGGTCGCCCCGAAGTTGCGGAGATGGACGGTGAGGCCGCCGAGGTACCGCCGGAGCTGGTCGAGGGTCGCGCTCACCGCGCCCGGGCCGGAGCCTCCCCGGTCGCAGGCTCAGGCAATCGCTCACCCTGCCCCAGGTGCGGCCGTGGCTTCACCGACCCGAGTCGGGCCGTGAACGGCTCCTCGAGCGTGCCGGACATGTACTTCTCGTAGCTGGCCGAAGGGATCCGGTAGATCCGCTCCGAGACCCGGATCGCCGGCAGGCGGCCAGCATGGATCAGTCGCAGCACCGTCGTCGGGCTGATACCCAGCTCCCGGGCCACCTCCGCCGGCGAGTAGAACATCTTCGCCTGCATCCCGTGCTCCCTATGCGTTTGTGAACACGATAGAGGATGGGATGCAGATGTCAAGGGGGGCGTGGCCGCCCCTTGCGCGATCATCGGCGGCCTGCCCGGGTTCGCGGACGAGTGGAAGCGGGCCGGCGAGGATGGCGGAGTGGGCGGGCCGGCTCGCGTTCTGCTGCGCAGAACAAAGCCCGCGTGCAGCCGCCCGAACTCGCCCAAGCCGCGTACCGCATCGACCGCGCGACGGAACGAGGACGCCGAGCCGCGGTCCGCGGTCCTTCAGGCTGCCAAGGGGCACGGGGAGACCGCGACTCCCGCCTCGGACAGGGACCAGCGCGGGGCCCCGGACGCTCGCCCGCGCCCCGGATACGTGGCCGGGCCCCGGACGCTCGCCCGCGCCCCGGATACGTGGCCGGGCCCCGGACGCTCGCCCGCGCCCCGGATACGTGGCCCATGGGTGGGATTTGTTCTGCTGCGCAGAACGTCGGCAGCTCGGCGACGGCAACGAAAGACCGGGCCTGCCGCAGCGGCGTCCTGGCAGCCAGCGCGTCGCAATCGGCCGTCTTCCCGATAGGTGAACGACGTGGATCGGCGGCCTCAACGCCATTCTCATCCGTTGTGATGGCCGTCGCCATGGGGGTCTGACTACCAGGTAGAACGTTTCCGGGCGCGGGGCGGCCCGATCGCCGCCTCCCCCGGGCGAGGACGGCCCGCGGCCACGGCCCCGTTCGGCGACGACAGACCGGCTCCCAGCATGTGTCGTCCATTGACAGCAACGATACAGTCCTGTATCGTTGCGACGCACGGATGACACCATGAGCTGCGCCGACATCCCCGACTGGTACCTGCGCCATCACCTGGCGGTCCTCGACCTGCGGTCGAAGGCCTGGCGCGCCGCGCGCGCCGAACTGCTCCCGCCGGGCTATGCGCCGAGCGTGTGCGCCCGCCGGCTCGTCGCGGCTGGTCGGCTCCGGCGCCTCGAGAAGGGCGTCTACGCAGTCATCGACCCGGTCCGTGAGATCGCGCCGATCGCGCTCGCGAGCGGGGTCTTCGCCGACCTTCCCCACTACGTCACGACCGACGCGGCACTCGCCTTCCACGGCCTCCTCGACCAGCCCATCCCGACGATCACGGTCGTGCTGCACAGGACTCGGCGGCCGGTCGAGATCGGCGGTGCCGTCGTCCGTCCGGTCGTGCTCGGATCCAAGCGGTTCGATGCGGCGGACGCGTATCGGACGACCGCTGACGGCTTCCCGCTCGCGATCGCTGGCCGTGAGCAGGCGGTCATCGACGCACTCGCCGAGCCGGCTTGGATGGTCCATGGCTCGCTCCTGCCCGAGGTCCTCGCCGCCTTCGACGACGCCGAGCTTGCCCGGACGGTCGATGGCGTCCTTGCTCGGAGCATCGCCGCGGCGCAGCGCCTGGGGTATCTGCTCGAGGACGCCGGGCGCGAACCGCCGCCGGCGCTCGCCGTGCTCCGCCCGGTGCGTGCGGTCCGGCTGCGCCCGGGCCGCGCCCGGTCGGCCCCCTACTCGAGCCGCTGGCGCGTGTATGGCTGACCCGCGGACCCGCGGGGCGATCGCCGCCGACTATCAGAGGGCCCGCGAAACCGGCGACGCCGCGGCGATGCACCGGTTCCAGAACGAGGAGGCGTGTCTCGTTCTCCTCACGGTCCTCGAGCGGCTGGCCGCCGACCGCGCGAGCTTCGTCCACGATGTGGCCTTCAAGGGCGGGATCCTCATGGCCGGTGAGCTGCGCTCGCCGCGCGCGTCTCGGGACATCGACGCGACGTCCGGTGTCGAGCGCCGGGTGGATCGGATCGTCGCCGAGCTTCGTCGGGCAGGCCGCGTCTTCGGGCTGCGCCAGGACGGCGAAGCGGAGCGGACACCGGGAGGAACGATCGTCCGCCTCCGGTTCGAGTCGCTCACGGACGCGGGGTCGGCGAAGATCGAGCTGAGTGTCCGCGAGAACCTCGTGTTCGCCGTCCGCGAAGCGTTCTTCGATGTCTCGGACCTGGGGATCGCACCGTTCTTCGTCCCCGCGCTCGCGAAGGCGGAGCTCGTAGCCGAGAAGATCCGGGCGCTCGTCCAGCGCGCCCAGCCCCGCGATCTGTTCGACCTTCGGCTCTACCTCGTTGATTCAGGGTGGCACCTCGACCCCGCGGAACTCCGAAAAGCGGTCGACGCGAAGCTGGCTCTCACCCGGCACAAGCGGTGGCGCGGCGGGCTCTGGCGGACGCATCTCGCCGAGATCGAGGCGATCTACGCGGAAACCATGGCCGACTGGGTCGATCCTGTCCATCTGCCGCCGTTCAACCAGCTTGTGGACGAGGTGGCACGGGGCCTGAAGCAGCTCCGACTCGACTGAATCCCATGAAGAAGGGCCTCCGCGGGCGTCGGCGGCCGGCAACGCGGCCCGCCGTCCGCCGTCCGCCGCCCGCCGCTGATCCGGACGCGATCGGCCCATGGGGCGGACCTCCGACTTGGCTGGGCGGCACGTCGCCCCGCGGTGCCATCCTCGCCTCTCGGGTGATGCACCGGTGCATCACCCCGGACACGAACGAACGTGGCCCCCTGCCGGATCCCGCCGTTTCCGGCAATGGGCCGAGCGTGTTCGTGCGCGAAGTGATGCAGGCGTGCATCAGCGACCCTGGGGCGGCCTTCGGCGGCGGCGGCGGCCGGGGCCGGCCCGCTGGCGTGGGGCTCCTCCAGGGCCCGCTGGAGCGCCGCGCGAAACCCGGCCTGGCTCCAGAGATCGCCGGTCAGCACCAACGCTCCCTCGTGGCTGGTGTGCTTGGGGTTGTACCAGTAGCCCTCCGCCCAGCCGGTGCCGATCCTTCCGGTGCGGATGATCGGGATGCCGGCGATCCGTTCCAGTTGCTGCAAGCCAGCCTCGTGGGCTGCCTGCCAGCCCGGGAAGCGCTCCTCCAGCGCGTCGAGGAGGAGGGGCGACCACTGGGTGGTGACCGGCACGACCGCCACGCCGTGCTCGCGCAGCAGGCTGACCAGCCGCTCGTACGCCTCCGGGATCCCCGGCCCGAGGGCGAACGGTCGCCGCTCGTTGCGGAGCGCCCGTCCGAGCTGCCAGTCCAGGTGCCCGGGCGCGGGTGCCGGACCCGAACGGTAGCCGTCGGCGCGCAGGTGCGCGTCGCCCCGATCCAGGGTGACCGGCACCGGCGCGAGGATCGAAGCGAGCACCCGGTCGAAGTGGCCGCGCCAGCGCCACAACGCGGAGACGGATTCGGCGCGGCAGTCGAGGCTCGCCTCGTAGCCGCTCACCTCGTCGCACTCCGTGAAGATGCGGCCCATCGGCGTCCGGCCGAAGAGCGGATAGGCATCTTCGGTGCGGAGCGAGCCCGGCGAGACGCCGATTATGACGGCCCGCGGCAGGCGCCCTTCCCGGGCGAGCTGCGCCACGATCGCCCGGCTGACGGCGAAGCCGGCCCCGCCGGTCGACAAGTTGAAGACGCTCACCGGGCGTCCGAGCAGCCCCGCCAGCCGCTCGCCGATGACCCGCGGCTCGATCTCCTGCTGCGCCGTGGAGCCGCCGAGGATCAGTACGTCGGGGGTCCCGAGGCGCTGGAGGTTGGTCCACGAAACCTCGAAGCCCCGCAGGTGCGCCGCTGCCAGGGGCAGACGTTCAGTGGCGGAGAGGAGCCGGACCCCGAGCTCGGCGGCGAGGAGCGGCGCGACCACCAGTGCGAGGGCGAGTAGCCATGGCGCGGCGGCACGCCCGACCCGTGGCCGGGCGGCAAGGCGCTCCCCGCGGGCCGGGGAGAAGAGCGTCGATCCGACGCTTCCCATCTCAGAACTGGAAGTAGATGAAGCGGACCGTCTCGACGGGCATGAGCGCGACCGCCACGGTCAGCGCGAAGCCGTAGGCCAGGTAGCGCCGGGGGGACCGCTCGGGGACCAGTGAGCGCAGCCGATCCGCGATGGCGGGCCACTGGCCCACGGTCAGTCCCGCGCAGAGGAGCCCCACGGCCAGGGGGATGACGTCCCCGTCGAGGCGCACCGAGAGACCAAGGCGGAACACCTCGACCGCCTGGTCGATCGAGCCGGAGCGGAAGAAGACGCGGCTCAGCACGACCAGGGCGAACGTCGCCGCCCAGCCCGCCAGAGCCGGCACGGCGACCGCGCCTGCCAGGTGGCGCCGGTGCCAGCGGTTGACCGCCAGCCCCACGCCGTGGCAGGCGCCCCACAGGACGAAGCCCAGCCCGGCTCCGTGCCAGAGCCCGCAGACGAGCATGGTGATGATCAGCGCGGCGTAGGGCCAGGCCGGATGGGGCTGGCGGCCCCTCAGGGGGAAGTAGACGTAGTCGCGCAGCCATCGGCTGAGCGAGAAGTGCCAGCGCCGCCAGAAGTCCTGGATGCTGGTGGCGCGGTACGGCCAGTCGAAGTTCGGCGGGAGGCGGAAGCCGAGCAGCGCCGCCGAACCGAGGGCCATGTCCGTGTAGCCGGAGAAGTCCAGGAAGACCTGGAACGTGTACGCCAGCACGCCCATCCAGAGCGAGGGGGTGGAGAACGCCGCCGGGTCGGAGAAGACGAGAGCGACGCTAGGCGCCAGGTTGTCGGCCACGGTCTTCTTGAGGAGGCCGCCGATGAGCAGCGGCACGGCCACCTCCAGGTGCCGCATCGAGAAGGGACGCGGGTGACGTGCCTGCGGCAGGAACTCCGAGGCGCGCATGATCGGCCCGGCGAGCAACTTCGGGAAGAAGGCGATGAAGAGCGCGAAGCGGCCGAGGTCGCGCTCCGGCCGTGCCACGCCACGCGACACGTCGATCACGTAGGCCACCGACGTGAGCGCCACGAAGCTGATCGCGATCGGCAGGATCAACC
The DNA here is from genome assembly GCA_001794945.1 of Chloroflexi bacterium GWC2_73_18. GTDB lineage: Bacteria > Chloroflexota > Limnocylindria > Limnocylindrales > CSP1-4 > GWC2-73-18. The sequence continues at coordinate 5,056 of MGMJ01000105.1, read as the reverse complement.
GGATCGGGCCGAACATTGGCGTTGACCCGGTGACCAGCGCGTAGACGCTGGCCGCCGATCCGAGCAACCAGTCGGCATACTTGAAGAGCCCCAGGACGCCGACGTTCACGGCGATGGCGCCTGCCACCGCCAGGCGGCGGTGCGGCCCCGCAGCGGCGAATCCGAGCGCCCAGGTCGCCACGATCAGCGCCACGAACCCCGGCACGTAGACCGGGTTCCACGATCCGTAGAAGACGAGGCTGGCCAGGATCAGCCAGTAGCGTCCGGCGCGCCGGGGAAGCGCCCAGTAGACGCCCACCACTACGAGCAGGAACGCCGCGTAGCCCAGCGTCGCGAAGTTCACCGCGCGTCGTCACCACCCATGGTCGTGATCCCCGCGGCACCAGGCGCGATCGGCCCATGGGGCGGACCTGCGCGCAGCCCCGCGGTGCCGTCCTCGCCCGGGCGATGCAGCCATGCATCACCCGGGACATGAGCGAGCGTGGCCCCGTGCCGGATCCGGCCGTTTCCGACGGGGGCCGAGCGTGTTCGTGGGCGCGTTGATGCACCGCGGCATCAGCAGCTCAAGAGCGAGCATCGGCGGCCGA
>MGMJ01000105.1:3039-4427 GCA_001794945.1 Chloroflexi bacterium GWC2_73_18 | reverse complement strand
TCCACCTCGGCGAGGAGGAGTCCCCGCACGCGCTCGAGCGGCTCCTCGACGATGAAGCCCGAGCGGCGGGCATGGCCCCCACCGCCGAAGGGCAGCGCCAGCGCGAGCGCGTCGACCGCCTCGGTCGTGCGGATCGAGACCCGCGTGGACGTCCCGTCGAGCTCGCGGAGGACGACCGTGGCGTCCCCGCCGTGGGAGCGCGCCAGCCACTCGACCAGCCCGTCGGCGTCGCCCTGCCCGCAGCCGGTCTCCTCCAGCATCGTCCGCGTCAGCGTGGTGTGGACGAGCCGGCCCCCCAGGCGCTCCTCGACGCGGGCCAGCATCCGGCCCCAGAGCGCCAGCGTCGGGACGGGCAGCTCGCCGTGGATGGCGCGGCTGACGTCCGCCAGCGGCGCGCCGGCCTCGACCAGGAGCGCCGAGGCGCGCAGCGTCCGCGCCGTGGTGCTCGGGTCGGAGAAGCCGCGGCTGTCGCGCACGATCCCGGCCAGCAGCACCGTCGCCAGCTCCGCGTCGGGCTCGATCCCGAGCAGCGGCAGCAGCTCGGTCAGCATCTCGCAGGTGGCGGCCGCCGAGGAGTCGACCAGGTTGACCTCACCGAAGCGGCTGTTGCTGGCGTGGTGGTCGATGTTGACGATCCGCGCCGCCGAGAACCACGCCGCGCACTCGGCGGCGACGGACCCGGTCCGCGCGAGGGTGGCGGCGTCGAGCACTACGGCCACGTCCGGGACGAGCCCGGGCGCCGGGCGGACGCGGTCGAACCAGGGGAGGAACGAGAGGTGGGCCGCGGGCGGATCGCCACTGACGATCTCCGCCTCCTTGCCCAGTCGCTCGGCGATCATGGCCACGGCGATCGCCGCGCCGAGCGTGTCGGCGTCGGGGTTCTGGTGGCAGAACGCGCTGACGCGCCGGGCCTCGAGCAGGGCAGCGGCGACGGCGCCGGCAGAAACGTGGGCGCCGGGCGTGTCGATCATCGGCTCCTCGGGGCTCATCGGGTATCGCTTCGGAAGCGCGAGCGCCGCGGGGGACCGCGGCTGCCGGCGGCATTGTACGGGCTCCCGATCAGAGGAAGTGTCCCATTCCCTGTGCCGGCTCGGGGTGCCGACCCGGGCGGACGGCCGGCGGCGGGCGGACAGCCGCCGGCCTCTGATGCCAGGGTGCATTGCGCCGCACACGAACAGGCTCGGCCCGCTGTCGGAAGGGGCCGGATCCGGCAACTGACCAGGCTCGCAGCGGCGAGATCCTGCCACTCCCAGTGGCAGGGGCCTGGCGGGGCGCGGGGCGGCGCGGCGCCTGCGGGGCGGCGGGGCGGTCGGCGGGCCGTTGCCACTCCCAGTGGCAGCGGAGCCCTCCCGCCTGGGGGATGACCGCCGATCTGGCGCGTTGGCGGG
>MGMJ01000105.1:0-3028 GCA_001794945.1 Chloroflexi bacterium GWC2_73_18 | reverse complement strand
GCGCGGGGCGGGGCGGCGCCTGCGGGGCGGCGGGGCCGGCGGCGGGCCGTTGCCACTCCCAGTGGCAAGCAGGGGCCGCGCGGCGGCAGCACGGGCGTCGGGATGCTGGCGTCGATGAGACGGGGCGTATCTCATGCGCGCTCGGCGACCTATCATGTAGGAGGCCGGCAGGCGGGGACCGTCGCCCGGTCGCTCGCAGGACGGGGAGCGTGATTCGTCGATACATCACCGCGCTGCACGTCGCGCTGGCCACGGCGGACTGGCTGAGCGCGGTCGCCCTCTTCGTCGGCGTCTCCTTCTTCCGCTTCGGCGGGCGCGGCTGGGCCGCCATCTGGGTCGGCGCCGGCGCCAGCGTCTGGCTGGTGGCGGCCATCTACGCCAGTGCCTGGGTCGCCACGCTCTGGCTCCACGGGCTCTACCAGTCCCGCTACCGGTGGTCGCTGCGCAGCGAGTCGATGGCGATCGGGCGGGCGACGCTGCTCATCGCGGTGGCGACCTTCAGCGCGCTCTTCTGGATCAAGCTCCCGGACGTCAGCCGCCTCTTCCTGCTGCTCCTCCTCGCGACCCAGGCGCTGGCCACGTTCGGCTCGCGGGCGGCGCTGCGGCGGACCCTCGCCTTCATCCGCCGGCGCGGCCGCAACACCCGCTACCTGCTCATGCTGGGGACCGGCCGCGAGGCGCAGGCGTTCGCCGACCGCGTGGAGCGACACACCGAGCTCGGCCTTCGGGTCGTCGGCCACCTGCGTTGGGAGAGTGAGCCGCCCTTCATCCCGACGCGACCGGTACTCGGCACCATCGATCAGATCGAGGACGTCCTCCACGAACGGGTCATCGACGAAGTCGCCATCTGCCTGCCGGTCGAGGCGTGGCACCTGGTGGAGCCGATCGCCCGCCTCTGCGAGGACGAGGGCAAGATCGTCCGCATCCCCATGGACGTCATCGAGCTGACGCTCCCCGGGGCGAGGATGGAGGAGCTCGACGGCGTCACCACCATGTCGCTCCTCTACGGACCGGACCGGGTCCTCAGCCTGGCGGTCAAGCGGGCCGTGGACCTGGCGCTGGCCACCGTGGCCCTGGTCGGGCTGAGCCCGCTGCTGGTCGCGATCGCGGCCTGGATCCGCGTCGTCGACGGCCCGCCGATCCTCTTCCGGCAGACGCGGATCGGCCTCCACGGTCGACCGTTCCAGGTCCTCAAGTTCCGCACCATGGTCCCCGACGCCGAGCAACGGCTGGGCGAGCTGGAGGAGAGCAACGAGATCCGCGGACCCGCCTTCAAGGTCACCGACGATCCGCGGATCACCCGCGTGGGTCGCCTCCTGCGCCGCACCAGCATCGACGAACTGCCGCAGCTCTGGAACGTGATCCGCGGCGAGATGAGCCTGGTGGGCCCGCGGCCGCCACTGCCGCGGGAGGTCGCCGCCTACGACGTGTGGCACCGCCGGCGGCTCTCGATGAAGCCCGGGATCACCGGGCTCTGGCAGGTCGCCGCGCGACACGAGGAGGAGTTCGACCGCTGGGTCCGCATCGACCTCGACTACATCGACCGCTGGTCGCTCTGGCTCGACCTCAAGATCATGGCCCGCACGATCCCCGCGGTGTTCCAGCAGCAGGGGCGCTGACCGGTCCGGCGCGCGACTACGGCTGGCTCGATGGGGAGGGCGCGTAGCTGCTCTCGTCCCCGAAGAGGGTGATCGAGAGGGCGGCCAGGCGCTCCATGTCGAGGTGGAGCGTGGGCGCCCCGCCCGCCTCGAGCGACGGGCCCGCGATGCCGTACGGCGGCCCGAGGACGACGCGGCGGATCCTGGTGCCGTCGAGCCGGCGGCCCCACTTGACCAGGTCGCCGAGCGAGTCCGACGGGAAGTTGGTCTTGACCATCTCGCCGGCGCTGTCGGCGAGGGCGGGCAGGCGGAGCAGGAGCGCCGGGTCGTTCAGCTTCCTGCGCAGGGCGACCAGGAGCGCCTGCTGCCGGGCGGCGCGCGTCAGGTCGTCGTCGCGGCCCGTGCGCGAGCGGACGAAGGCGAGCGCCGTCCGTCCATCCAGGTGAACCTGTCCGGCCGGCAGGTGAAACCCGTCCGTGCCGTCGGACCAGTCGTACCCCGGATCGTCGATGGCGCGCTCATTCACCAGGTCGACGCCGCCGACCAGGTCGACCAGCCGCTGGAAACCGTCGAGGTCGACGGCCGCGTAGTACTGGATCGGCACCCCCAGCAGGAAGCCGAGCTCGCGGGTCAGGAACCTCAGCGGCCGGCCCGACGACTGCTCGGGGTGGCCGCGCGCCCAGCCCAGCAGGGAATTGATGCGGCCCGGGTAGGTGCCGCCCGTGACGAGCGGGAAGGCGGCCATGTCGCGCGGGAAGCTGACCATGACGATGCGGTCGCCGGACGGCTCGAAGCTGACCACGAGAAGCGTGTCGGTGAGCTCCCGCGTACCGGGCTGGCCGGAGTCGAGGCCGGTCAGCAGGAAGGTGATCCGCCCCGCACGAGCGGGCGCCCGTGCCGGGTCCGAGGAGCCGGGACCGGACGGCAAGGAGGCCGCCGAGGCGAGCGGCGGGCTCGTCGCCTCCTCCACGTCACCCTCGAAGATCCGCGTGCCGGCGTCATAGAAGCCCCAGGCGATGTATCCGGCGCCGCCATGGGCCAGGGCCGTGACGCCGGCGAGGGCGACGGCCAGCGCCGTCGCGCCCGCCTGACCCCGGCGCGGCGCCCGGGCGCTGGAGAGCGCGTCGGAGATGGCGAGGATCCGCCAGAGCCCGAGCAGGGCGACCAGGATGAGGACGGTGAGGGCGAAGCTGGGCGCGATCAACCGGGCCGCCAGGACGTCGAGCCCTTCGAACGCCTGCGCCGCAAGCACGGCCGCGGCCACGACCATGGGGCCCCCATAGACGAGGGCGGCGCGCCGTCGCCCCAGATGGAGGTGTCCGAGCCCGGGCCACAGGAAGGAGAGCAGCACCACAACCAACGGGTCGCGCTGCCCGGCCACCGTGGTGCGCCCTGCTCTTTCCATCACTCGACGAACGGGAGTCTAGCAT
>MGMJ01000104.1 GCA_001794945.1 Chloroflexi bacterium GWC2_73_18 | reverse complement strand
GCCGGCCAGCAGCGACCACATCCGCCCGGGGCGCCAGCCGGTCAGGGCCAGCGTGCCGACCGAGATGACCAGCAGCAGCAGGTCGGCGGTCGGGTACGCCAGGTTGACCGCGATCGTGATCGGGTCTCCCTCGGTCGCATCGAGGACCGCCCCGAAGGCGACCGCGGCGGCCAATGCGGCGGCGCCCAGTCCGCCGATGATCCCGTCCAGCCAGAGACTGCGCTGGAACCCCCCCATCCGCCGCCGCACGAGGAGGATCAGCGAGGCGTAGGCGAGCGGGTAGAAGCTGAGCCAGAGGAGGTCGGCGACCGAGGGCACCGGTTCGGGATCGAGATGGCGGATCACGAGGTCCCACGTGACGTCCGCCGCCGCGGACGAGACGACGGCGAGGCCGAGCAGGATCCAGGCGAGCCGCTCCTCCCGGACCAGCGTCACGCGCGCCACGATCAGCACCGCGACGAGCACCGAGATGGCGTCGTAGAGCCCCGTGTCGAGCACCGGGACCGGACCGCTCTCCGCGCGCGACACGAGCACCGTCGAGATGGCGTAGGCCGCGACGGCGGCGAGGACCAGGCCCTTCAGGGCCCGGATCGCAGCGAGCCAGGAGGACGGCAGCCGGCGCAGCCCCCCAAGGGTGGGCGCGCGCTCACCGAGGCGGCCGGTCTGCAGGGCGGCGGAGCGGTTCATGAGGCGACCCTACCCTTGCGCGTCGCGCACGACCATAGCCCGTTCGATCCGGGCCACGGCGGAGCGCGTGGAACCTACGACGTAGGACCTTTCGCGCAGATGGGCGCGGACTCGGGGCGCCTCGCCACGTCCCTGCTCAGCGGCGGGGCGGTCGCTTCCCGGTGCGCGCCACGACGCGGGGGGTGACCCGGTGGTCCCAGGTGGGGCGCTCCAGCCAGCGCGCCTGCCAGCCGCCTTCCTCCTCGTGCTCGTCGCGGATGCCCGGCAGCCAGTCGGCGGCGGTCCCCTCGACCGCGACCGGCTCCTCGGCCGCCTCCAGCACGGTCACCTTCGTGATCTCGGGGCGCCGCTCTTCGCGCCCTGGCCGCGAGGCCGCCGCGGTCGCCCGCTCGGCAGCCCGGGCCACGGCGACCGAGGCATCCTGCTCCAGGACCCGCAGGCGGATCGCCTGGATCTCGTCCCGCAGCGCGGCGGCCCGCTCGAACTCGAGCCGCTTGGCCGCGGCGCGCATCTCCGCCTCGAGCTGGGCGAGCAGCTTCTCCACCTGCGCCTCGGTCATCTCGTCGAGCTCGCGGCCCGCGGCGTAGCCGGCGCTCGTCTCGGCGACGGCGCGGAGCCGGTCGTTCAGGTCGTGGATCTCCTTCACGATCGAGCGCGGCTCGATCCCGTGCTCGCGGTTGTAGCCCTCCTGCGTGCGGCGCCGCCGGTCGGTCTCGTCGATCGCCGCACGCATCGAGTCGGTGATCGTGTCGGCATACATGATCACGTGGCCGTTGACGTGCCGCGCCGCGCGCCCGGCGACCTGGATGAGCGACCAGGCGCTGCGAAGGAAGCCCTCCTTGTCGGCGTCGAGGATCGCCACCAACGTCACCTCGGGCAGGTCGATCCCCTCGCGCAGGAGGTTGATGCCGACAAGGACGTCGTGGACGCCGAGGCGCAGGTCGCGCAGGATCCGGACCCGCTCGAGCGTATCGATCTCGCTGTGCAGGTACTGGACCTTCACGCCGAGCTCGCGCAGGTAGTCGGCCAGGTCCTCCGCCATCCGCTTGGTGAGGGTCGTCACCAGCACCCGTTCGCCATGCTCCACGCGTGCCCGGATCTGCTCGAGCAGGTCGTCGATCTGGCCCTCGGTCGGCCTCACCTCGATCGTCGGATCGACGACCCCGGTCGGCCGGATCAGCTGCTCGACGACGTGGCCACGTGCCCGCTCCAGCTCGTACGGCCCCGGCGTGGCGCTCATGCAGATCACCTGGTCGAGATGCTCCTCGAACTCCTCGAAGGCGAGCGGCCGGTTGTCGAGGGCCGAGGGGAGCCGGAAACCGAAGTCGACCAGGATCTCCTTGCGCGTCCGGTCGTTCTTGTACATCCCCACCACCTGCGGGATCGTCATGTGGCTCTCGTCGACGATGAGGAGCCAGTCGGGCGGGAAGTAGTCCAGCAGCGTCCAGGGGCGTGATCCCGGCTCGCGCGCGGCGAGGTGGCGCGAGTAGTTCTCGACGCCGGAGCAGAAGCCCATCTCGCGGAGCATCTCGAGGTCGAAGTTGGTGCGCTGACGCAGCCGCTCGGCCTCCAGGATGCGGCCCTGGGCGTCGAGCCACGCCGTCCGTTCCTCCAGCTCCTCGGCGATGGTGACGATCGCCCGCTCGAGCTTCTCGCGCGGGGTCACGTAGTGCGAGGCGGGGTAGACATTCAGCTCGGCCCGCTCGGCCAGCAGCTCCCCGGTGAGCGGGTCGAGCTCGGCGATCCGCTCGACCTCGTCGCCGAAGAACTCGACGCGCACGATGAAGTCGTCGTAGGCCGGCTGGAGCTCGAGGGTGTCGCCGCGAACGCGGAAGCGCGCCCGCGAGAGCTGCGCGTCGTTGCGCTGGTACTGGAGGTCGACCAGCTGGCGCAGCACGCCGTCACGGCGGTAGCGGCCGCCCCTGCGGAGGCGGACCACCGTGGCGCCGTAGTCGACCGGCGCACCGAGACCGTAGATGCAGGAGACGGAGGCGACGATGATGACGTCGCGTCGCTCGAAGAGCGCCCGCGTCGCGGCGTGACGAAGCTTGTCGATCTCGTCGTTGCGCGACGAGTCCTTCTCGATGTACGTATCGCTCCGGGGGAGGTAGGCCTCTGGCTGGTAGTAGTCGTAGTAGCTGACGAAGTACTCGACCGCGTTGCTCGGGAAGAACTCGCGAAACTCGGCGTAGAGCTGCGCCGCCAGCGTCTTGTTGTGGGCGAGCACGAGCGTCGGCCGGTTGACCCGGGCCACCACGTTCGCGATCGTGTGCGTCTTCCCGGATCCGGTGACACCGAGCAGGACCTGGTGCTTCACCCCGGAGAGGACGCCCTCGGCGAGGCGCTCGATCGCCTGGGGCTGGTCGCCGGTCGGCGCGAAGTCGGCGACGAGCTCGAAGTCGGGCATCCGGGCCAGTATAGGGAGCCTCCTCCGGGTGCATGGCCCGGGCACCCCCCGAACGGCCGGGCGGGCGTGCACCAATGGGCCATGGCTCCGGCCGGGCCCCGCGCCGTACCGTGACGACGCCGCCACCAGCCTGGGAGGTCGACACAGCACGGCATGCGCCGCATCGCGATGAGAGGGAGACGCTCGATCCTCGGCCGGACCTACCGCGCGGGCCGGGGACAGAGCCTGGCCGAGTTCGCCCTTATCCTGACCCCACTCCTCCTGCTGCTCCTCGGCATCATCCAGTTCGGCTTCATCTTCAACACCAGCGTCACCATCACGAACGCGGTGCGCGAGGGCGCCCGCGAGGGGACGATCTATGTCTACGACCAGACCAGGACGAAGGCGCAGAACGACGCGGCGCGCAATGACCGGATCAGGACCACGGTCCTGGCCTCGCTCAACAACCTGACGAAGACCGCCCCGCAGTTCGACCCCGGGAGCGCGTGGAGCCAGTCCGTCCTCGTCTTCAGCAGCGGGGACCTGCAGGTCACCTACGCCGTCCCCAGCGGCGTGACTGACTCCGATCCCCGCACCGGGGAGCAGATCACGGTGCAGCTCACCTACCACCAGGACCTGCTGATCCCCTTCATCGCCTCTCTGCTGCCGAAGGACGCCAACGGCAGGATCGGGCTGAGCGCCCAGGCGACCATGGTGATCAACTGATGCCCGATCGGCGGGGACCGGCGCCGCGCGGGCGAGAGGACGGGCAGGCGCTCGTCATGTTCGCCCTCTCCATCGTCGTCCTGCTGGCGTTCGCCGCGCTGGCGGTGGACGTCGCCCGCTTCTACACGGAGCGGCGCTTCCTGCAGAACGCCGCCGACGCCGCCGCGCTCGCCGCCGGCAACGCCCTCGTGCAGGGGAAGTCGAACAGCGAGGCCGAGCAGCTCGCGCGCGACGTCCTCGCCGTCAACTTCCAGAACGACCCGAACGGCACGACCCCACCGGACCCCTCCGTCGTGCCGCTCTACGAGGACGGGCACGCCGGCGAACCGGGTTACCTGATCGAGGGGATCCTCATCGGCGGCGGCGACGTGCGGGTGGCGATCCGCAACCCCGTCGAGTTCACGCTCGGCCGCGCCGTCGGCCTCACCCAGGCCCAGATCGGGGCGCACGCCCGTGTTTCATGGAACGGCAACCTGTTGCCGATCGCGGTGCGCCGCTACCTGAATGCCCCGGGGCCCAGCGCCGGGGCCGCCTACCCCTGCTCGGCGAATCCCGCGGACTTCGTCGACACGCTCTCCACCGGCGATACATCCTGCCTGGGCACCGAGGCGGACGCAAGCCTGCGCACGGAGCCGTCGAGCGGCGCCGCCTTCGACGTCGCCAACCCGAACAACGACCCGGGCCACCACGGGCCGATCCTCGAGCTGCTGGGCCAGGGGGCGCAGCCCTCCAACGGCGCCGACTTCCGCGGCTTCATCGCCCTCGATATCCGCAACTTCCAGAACTTCACCTCGAACGTCTTCCACAACGGCATCGGCACCGGCACCAACGAGAACACGCTCAAGGCGTTCGAGGCCGACTGGATCAGCGCCGGCGGCTACCCCGGGCCGGCCTTCCCGCCCGCGACGACGCCGCCCGACCCGAGCGACCAGGTCGCCATCATGAGCGGCAACAGCGCCGGCATCTCGATCGACGCCCTGGCCGACCGCTTCGTGCCCGGCGACGAGATCCTCGTCGCCGTCTACTCGGGAACGGTCATGTCGATCCCCGACTTCGTCATCGCTCCCCCGGGGACCGTCTCGATCGGGACGAGCGAGACGGTCGCCACGGCCGGCGCGTTCAAGGTGAGCCGCAACCAGTCGTTCAGCGGCCAGGTCGACCTCGAGACGCTGCCCGACTCGGGCAACCCGAACGACCCGATCACCACCAGCACGCTCACCTCGTCGCCCCCGATCACCTACGATCCGAGCCCCGTCACGCCAACGCTCGGCAGCGGTGCCACGGTGACGCTGAGGACCGTCACCACAAGCGGCGCCACGGCCGGTATCTACACGTTGTGGGTGCACGGCGAGGCCGGCTCCCCCTACTACACCGACCACACCGAGCCGTTCGTCCTCAACATCGGCGGCGTGCAGAGCGACTTCACGATCACCAGCGACGCCTACGCGCAGACGGCGGTCAACGTCGGCGACACGGTCGCCTGGACGATCGCCGTCTCGACGCCCAACAAGACCTCGACCTACTTCAACGGCAACGTGACCCTCAGCCTCGACACACCCTGGCCGTCCGGCATGGGCACGCCCTCTTGGTCGAGCACGACGACGGGCACCCTCGCGAAGGGCGCCAGCGTGAACCGGACCCTCACCATCAACAGCGGGACGCTGGCGCCGGGACAGTACGACCTCGTCGTGCGGGCGACCGGCACGAACGGCGCCGGACAGCCGGTGACGCACCTGCTGCCGATCAGCCTGGCGGTCGCCACCGCCGGCACGTCGGACGACTACGTCGACATCATCGGTTTCGCCGTCTTTCGCATCAGCGCCGTCGATGCGAACACCGTGTGGGGGTACGCGATCAGCTCGATGAAGGCCGACATGAACGACCCGGCGCTCCGCCGGGGCCAGGTCGCGCGGCTGGTCCCCTGGAGCTGAGCGCTGATGATGCGACCCGGCTGCGAGAGGAGACTCCCCTAGATGGACATGGAGTACCGCGAGAGCAAGCGGGGCCGGTACATCATCGTCGCCGGGGTGCTGCTCGCCCTCGTGGCCGCCGCGGGGGCCTTCTTCGTCGTCAACCAGGCCCAGCAGCAGGGCGGACAGCAGGTGCAGAAGGTCTCGCTCATCACCGCCGCGCGGGACATCCCGGCGCGCAAGCAGATCGAGGCGAGCGACCTGACCCAGCGCGAGGTGCCGGTCGACACGAGCACCGCGGCCGCCCTCCTCGACCCCAACGAGGTGATCGGGCGGGTCGCCGCGATCGACATCCTGCAGAACCAGGTGATCACCCGCAACCTGCTCGCCTCGTCGGCGGCGGGCGGGCAGTTCTCGATCCTCGGGCCGGCCGAGACGATCGCGCCCGACTCGCCGTTCTGGCGCGCCATCTCGATCAGCGTCCCCGACGACCGGGCGGTGGGCGGGCTCCTCACCCCCGGCCAGCGGGTCGACATCTTCGTGACCGTCCAGGTGAACGTCCCCGGGGAGATCGCCGACGAGGGCACGTTCTACACCGACAAGTCGACCAAGGTGACCTACCAGGACGTGCCGATCCTGGCCCGCTCGGGCACACTCTACGTGCTTCGCGTCGACGAGAAGACGGCCGAGGAGGTCAACCATCTCCTCGCCGCCGGCAACGCCGCCTTCAGCCTCTCGCTCCGCCCCGACGGCGACGGCCGGCAGATCGACACGACGGAGTACGGCGAGACGACCAACAAGCTGATCGAGCGGTACGGCCTGCCCGTCCCCGAGACCTACCCCGAGGGGAAGGGCGCCGCCACCCCGGCGCCGACGGCGACCCCCACCCCGAGCGATACGCCGGCGCCGAGCCCGACCCCGTAGCCGTCCCGGGCGCGGGTCGGCCGCCCGGGCCGCGGCTCAGCGGGCCGCGCCGCGACGGAGCGCCAGCTCGAGCGTCGCCTCCACGGCGGCCCGTGTTTCTTCCGGCGATTCGTCGGTCACGATGACGCGCGCCGCGCGCCGGCGGAGGCGGTCGGCGAGGTCGGCACCCTGGGCGGCGATCCGCCGCTCGGCATCGTCCGCCGAGACCCCCTTGGCGGCCAACCGCGCCCGCTGGGTGGCGGGGCCGCAGGTGACGAGCCAGACCTCGTCGCATCCGGCAGCGTAACCCGCCTCGACGAGCTTGATCGCCTCGACCACGACGAACGGGGCACCGGAGGATTCCGCAGCCACCACGGCCGCGTCCAGGCGCCGCCGCACCGCCGGGTGGACGATCGCCTCGAGGTCGCGCAGGGCGGCCGGGGCGGCGAAGACGATCCGCCCCAGCGCCGCCCGGTCCAGCACACCATCGCGGGCGAAGACCGCGTCGCCGAAGCGCGCGCGGATGGCGAGGAGCGTCGGCTCGCCGGGCGCGGTCGCCTCGCGGGCGAGCCGGTCGGCGTCGATGACCGAGCCGCCGCGCTCCGCGAGCCAGCCGGCGACCGTCGACTTGCCGCAGCCGATCGGCCCGATGAGGCCGATCCTCATCGGCCTGCTCACCGGGGCGCCCGCTCCGCCAGCGTCAGCCACCCTTCCTCAGCCGCGCCCAAGGCGGCGTCCACGTCGGCCAGCTCGCTGGTCAGCCGTCGCAGCTCGACGAAGTTGGCCTGCACATCGGGATCGCCGAGAGCCAGCTCGAGCTGGCTCTTGCGGAGGCCAAGCCGCGTCAGGTCGGCCTCGATGGCGCCCCTCTGCCGCCGGTAGGTGTCCTTGGAGAGCGCCGCCGGCCGTGCGGCGGTCGCCCTGCGGGACGAAGCGGCGCCCACGGGGGCCGGCTCGGCCGGGCGGAGCCGCGCTGATGGCGCGGCGACCGGCCGGACGCCGCGCTGCGAGGCGAGCGCGCCGGCGATCGTCCAGCCCTCGGCCAGCGCCTCGCGCCAGGCCCGGAAGCCGCCGTCGAAGGAGACCGCCGCGGCCGGTGGGCCGCCCAGGCCGGGTTCGCGCCCGTCACCGCCGGCGACCGGCATGCCGGTCGGTCCGAGGATCCAGAGACGGCCGCAGACGGCCTCGAGGAGCCGGCGGTCGTGCGAGACGACGAGAACGGTGGCGGCGGTCTCGCGCAGGAATCCCTCGAGCGCCTCGCGGGCCGGGATGTCGAGATGATTGGTCGGCTCGTCGAGGAGGAGCAGGTTGGCCGGCAGGACGCCGAGGAGCGCCAGCTCGAGCCGCGAGCGCTCGCCGCCCGAGAGGACGGCCACCTCCTTGAAGACGTCGTCGCCACGGAAGAGGAAGCGCGCCAGGTAGCCGCGCGCCTCGCCCGGCGGCAGGTCGACCCGCGCCAGCAGCGCGTCGAGCACGGTGGCGCCGGCCAACGCCGCTTCGCGCAGCTGGGCGAGGTACCCCACCCCCACCGCGGGGCCGAGCCGGGCGACGCCCTCCAGCGGGGCGATCTCGCCGGCGATCGTGCGCAGGAGCGTCGTCTTGCCGATCCCGTTCGGCCCGACGACGCCGATCCGTTCACCGCGGCGCGCCTCGAGCCGGGGGGCGCCAAGAAGCGGACGGCCATCCGAGAGGCCCGGGCCGGGCGGGATCCCCAGCACCGCGTCGCGCACCTCGACGACCACGTCACCGGAGCGGACCGGCGCGCCGCCCGACAACACCCGGTCGGCCAGCCGCAGGGGCGGCCCCTGGCGGGGGGCGGCGATCGGCTGCAGCGCGGCCAGCCGCGCCTCGTGCTCGTGCATCTTGCCGTACTTGCGGTGGCTCCGGTACCGCTGGATCAGGTCCTGCTCCCGCGCCATCCGCTCGGTCTGCATCTCCGCCTCGCTGCGCGCCCGCGCGTCGCGCCCGGCGCGCTGCACCGCGTAGGCCGAGTAGTCGCCCCGGAAGACGGTCAGTCGCCGGTCACGCAGCTCCCAGATCCGGACGACGACCGCATCGAGGAAGGCGCGGTCGTGGGAGGCGATGACGAGGGCGCCGCGGCGGCGCGCGAGCGCCTGCTCCAGCCACTCCAGCGCGGCGATGTCGAGGTGGTTGGTCGGCTCGTCGAGGAGGAGGAGCTCCGGGTCGGCGACGACGAGCCGGGCCAGGGCAGCGCGCGTCTGCTCGCCCCCCGACAGTGTCGCCGGGTCGCGCGCCCAGGCGGGGCGGGCGAGGCCGAGCCCCGAGAGCGTCTCGTCGACCCGCGGGTCGAGGGCGTAGCCGCCGAGCGCCTCGAAACGGTGCTGCGCCTCGGCGTAGCGCGGACCCGCCACGGCCTCCGGACCGGCCGCCTCGAGCGTCGCCAGCTCGGTCTCCAGCCGCTCGAGCTCGGCGGCACCGGAGCGGACGAAGGTCCGCAAGTCACGCCCCGCCACCAAGTCGGGGTCGAGGTTCGCCTCCTGCGTGAGCAATCCCACGTTGAGACCTCGCCGCCGCTCCACCCTCCCGGCGTCCGGCTCCTCCATCCCCACGGCGATGCGCAGCAGCGTCGTCTTGCCCGACCCGTTGGCGCCGACCAGGCCGACCCGCTCGCCGGCCGCGATCGCCGCGTCCACGCCGTCGAGGATGCGCAGCGTGCCGATCTCGCGGGCGATGCCAGCGAGCCGGAGGATCGACACCCCTCAACCTCGCCGGGTCGCTGCCGCCCGGCCGGCCGCCACCCGGTCGGCGGCGGTTCCGGCCCGCAGGATCGGGACGGCGGCCGGTCGATCGACGGCCGGGAGGCGCTGGCACCGCGAGCAGAAGTGGGTGCCGCGGCCGCCGAGCACGATCCGGCGGACCGGCCGGCCGCAGCGCTGGCACGGTTCACCGGTCCGCTGATAGACGGCGAGGTACTCCTGCATCGAGCCCTCGCCGTCGGGGGCCACGTAGTCGTCGACCGACGAGCCGCGCCGCTCGATCGCCTCGGCCAGGACGGCGCGGATCTCCCGGTAGAGGCGGCGCTCGTCGTCGGGCCGCAGCGTCCGGACGGAGCGGAGCGGGTGGAGACGGGCCCGGAAGAGCGCCTCGTCGGCGTAGATATTGCCGACGCCGGCGATGAACGACTGGTCGAGCAAGAGCGGCTTGAGGCGGCCCGTCCGGCGACGCAGGCGCCGACGGAAGGCGGCCAGCGTGAAGTCATCCTCCAGCGGCTCGGGCCCGTGTCGCCCGAAGAGGTCGGCCGTCCCGCTCGCGCCACTCCCCTCCGCGCCCACGAGCCGCCCCGCGTCGTCGCGATCGTAGAGTCCGACCCGCCCGAACTTGCGGACGTCGCGGAAGCGGAGCTGGCGCCCATCGTCGAGGTCGAGCACCACCCGCACGTGCCGGTCCAGCGGCGCGTCTGCCGCCGTCACGAAGACCTGTCCGGTCATCTTGAGCTGGATCGTCAGCACGAGGCCACCGGCGAGCTCGACGAGGACCGTCTTGGCCCGTCGCCCGACCGCCTCGACGACGCGGCCGCGGACGAGACGCGAGAAGGCCTCCGGCGCGACACCGGCGATCGCCCGTGGCCCGTCGAAGCGGGCCTCGACGATGGTGGCGCCCAGGATCCGGCCGCGCAGGTCGCGCGCGACCGTCTCGACCTCGGGAAGCTCAGGCATGCTGCAGAGGCGTCATCGACTCCCAGTCGTCGCCGGCCTTGAGGTCGACGTCGAGCGGCACGTCGAGCGGGAGCGCCGTCTCCATCGTCTGGCGCACGATCGGCGCCACGGCGGCCAGCTCGTCGCGCGGCACCTCCAGGAGCAGCTCGTCGTGCACCTGCAGCACGCTGCGCGCGCGGAAACCGCCCTCGTGGAGACGCGCGGCGAGGCGGTTCATGGCGATCTTGATGATGTCGGCGGCGGTCCCCTGGATCGGCATGTTGATCGCCATCCGCTCCCCGGCGGCGCGGAGCGTCGAGTTGCGCGCCTCGAGCTCGGGGATCCAGCGGCGGCGCCCGAGGAGCGTCGTGACGTAGCGCTGCTGGCGCGCCAGCTCCTTGATGTGGAGCATGTAGTAGCTGATGCCCGAGTAGGTGGCGAAGTAGGTGTTGATGAACGCCTGGGCTTCCTCGCGCGGGATACTGGCCCGCGTCGAAAGGCCGAAGTCGCTCATCCCGTAGGCGATCCCGAAGTTGACCATCTTGGCCATCGAGCGCTCGTCGCCGGTGACCGACTCGGGCGGCTTGTGGAGGACGCGGGCGGCCGTCTCGCGGTGGATGTCGACCTTGCGCGCGAAGGCGTCCTTCAGGTTCTCGTCTCCCGAGACGTGGGCCAGGATCCGCAACTCGATCTGCGAGTAGTCGGCGGCCAGAAGCGTCAGGTCCGGTGCCCCGGCCACGAAGGCGCGCCGGATCCGCCGCCCGAGGCGGGTGCGGATCGGGATGTTCTGGAGGTTCGGATCGGACGAGCTGAGGCGGCCGGTCGCCGCGACCGCCTGGTGGAACGTGGTGTGCAGGCGGCCGGTCGCCGGGTCGACCAGCGCCGGCAGCGCGTCGACGTAGGTGCTCTTCAGCTTGGAGTAGAGGCGCCAGTCAAGGAGCTTGCCGATCGCCGGGTGCGCGGGGCGCAGCTCCTCGAGGACCGACGCGTCGGTCGAGTAGCCGGTTTTGGTGCGCTTCCCTCTCGGCAGGTCCAGCTCGTGGAAGAGGACCTGCTCGAGTTGCTTCGGGCTCCCCAGGTTGAACTCGTGGCCCACGTCCGTGTAGATCTCGGTCTCGAGACGGGCGATCTCCTGACCAAACTCCTCGGCGAGCCCGGCCAGCGCGGCGTCGTCGAGGCGGACGCCGACCGCCTCCATCGAGGCGAGGACGGCGATGAGCGGTAGCTCGACCTCGGCGAAAAGCCGATCCAGTCCCTCGGCGCCGAGCGCCTCGGCGAGCGGCCCACGGGCGGCGGCGGCGGCAAGCGCCGCCACGCCGGCGCGCGGCCCCGGTGCAAGCGCCTCGATCCCCGAGATCTCCAGGCCGAGCCGCTCGGCGGCGATGTCGCCGAGCGTCTGGCTGCGCAGCGCGGCGTTGAGCAGATACGCGGCGATCTGCGTGTCGAACGCGACCGCCGGAAGCGCGGCGGCGTGGGGACGCAGACGTCCGTCGGGATCGACCGCGGCGAGGTGCGCCACGAGCACCCGTTTGACCTCGTGGCCCAGCAGCGGCCGCCCGCTCGCCACGGCGGCATCGAGCAGCGACGGCGCGGCCTCGTCGGCGGCGGCGATGGCCCTTCCGTCGGCCCCGGCGACCGCCAGGGCGAGGAGGCGGCCGCGGCGAGGGCGCGGGTCGTCGGAGACGGAGGCGACGGTCAGCCCCGGCTGCGCGGCGAGCCAGGCCACGAGCGTGCGGGCGCCCGCGGCATCGACGACCTCGACCCGGCCGGGGTCCGCGAGCGCGGCGACCAGGGCGCCCCGCGGATCGCCGGCAGCCACCTCGATCGTCGGCGCCACGGCCACGGCCGCGGTCGCCGCCGCCCCGCCACCCCCGATCGCGTCGAAGTCGAGCGTCAGCTGGAGCCCGCTCCCCTCCCCGACCAACGGCCGAGCCGGCGCCGCGGCGCGCCGGGCGGCCGCCGAGCCCTCTCCCCAGCCCTGGGGACGCCGCGCCGCGTCGACCTGGACGGCGTGGATCGGCTGTCCGGCATCCGCCTCGCGGAGAAGATCGCCGGGCGCGGGCGGCGCCTCGCCGTGGAGCGGCGGCAGTCGCTCGATGAGGGTGCGGAACTCGAACTCGCGGAAGAGGCGGATCACCTCGCCGCGGTCGTAATCGCCGTGCCGAGCCGCCTCGAGGTCGAGCGCGACCGGCAGGTCGCGGTGGATCGTCGCCAGCTCGCGCGCCTCCTCGACCTGCGCGCGATGCTCGCGCAACAGCTCCCGCAGCCGGTCGGGCGTCACCGCCTCGAGGCCCTCGTAGATGCCGGCGACCGAGCCCCAGCGCTGGAGCAGCTTCGCCGCCGTCTTCTCGCCGACGCCGGGGACACCCGGGATGTTGTCGGTGGCGTCGCCCTTCAACGCCTTGAAGTCGATCATCTGGCCCGGCTCGAGGCCGTAGCGCTCTCGGATCATGGCCGGGTCGTAGACGACCGTGTTCTGCACGCCGGAGCGGGTCGTCATGAGGCGGATCCGCTCGTCGACGAGCTGGAGCATGTCCAGGTCGCCGGTCACGATCGTCGTGTCGAGGCCACGTGCCTCGGCCTGGGCCGAGAGCGTGCCGATCAGGTCGTCGGCCTCGTAGCCCTGCAGCTCGTAGACGGGGATGCCGAGCGCGGCGACGACCGCCCGCACCCTGGGGAACTGGTCGCGCAGGTCGTCCGGCATCCGCTGGCGCTGCGCCTTGTAGTCGGCGAACCGCTCGTGGCGGAAGGTCGGGCCGGAGAGGTCGAAGCTGACCGCGACGTAGTCGGGCCGGACGTCCTGGAAACCGCGCAGGACGATCTGGCAGAAGCCGAAGACCGCGTTGACCAGCTCGCCTCGGCTGGTCGTCAGTGGCGGGAGGGCGAAGTAGCCGCGGTAGATCAGCCCGTTCCCGTCGAGCAGCATGAGCCGTTCCACGGCCCGAGTGTATCGGGTATGAACGTGGCCGCGGTCCCCTGGGCTCGGTATCCTGCGTGGACCGGACAGGGGCTTCGGGAAGGGGACACCATCCGACGGGCGGGCCGCGCGGATACTGGACTCCGAGTCCGTGAGTGTATGTGGCCGCCCCTGCGACTTGACCGGTTGTGCCTCGAGCACGGATCCGTAGGTGTCGTGTCGCCCAGCGGGTGTCCGATCGAGTCAGCAGGAGGGTCGGTCGATGCGCTACATCGGGCTCGACGTGGGCCGGGACTTCGCCCACGCTGCGGTCGTCCAGGACAGGGGCACGGCCCGGAAGCTGGGACGCTTCCGCATGGGCGAGGAGCTGCGCGCTTTGGCCGCCACGCTCGGCCCGGACGACGTCGTCGCCCTCGAAGCGTCCACCAACACCTGGGCGCTCGCGGAGCTCCTCGGACGGCATGCCGGCAAGGTGGTCGTCTCCAACCCGCTGCGGACCCGCGCCATCGCCGACGCCAAGCGCAAGACCGACGACATCGATGCGGCCAGCCTGGCCGAGCTCCTGGCCGCCGACTACCTGCCGGAGGTCTGGCAGCCCGACGAGGCCACCCGCCGCCTGCGCCGTCTGGTGGCCCACCGGGCGGGTCTCATCCGGCAGCGCACGGCCACCCGCAACCGGGTGGCGGCGGTCCTGGCTCGGCGGCTCGTGCGACCGCCGATGACCGATCCATTCGGGGTGGGAGGCCGGTCCTGGCTGGCGTCGCTCGAGCTGCCCTCCGATGAGCGGCTGGCGCTCGATGCGGCGCTCCGGATCGAGGCGGCCATCGGTGCCGAGGTGGCTGCCGCCGAGCGCGTCATCGCCACCACGGTCGTCGACGATCCCCGCATCCGGCACCTGCTGACCATCCCGGGCATCGGTCTCGTGACCGCCGCGGGGATCCTCGCGGTGGTGGGCGACATCGCCCGCTTCGCGCGTCCGGCCAAGCTGGTGAGCTATCTCGGGCTCGACCCGCGAGTGCGCCAGTCGGGCGACCGGCCGGCGCACGGCGGCCACATCAGCCGGCAGGGCCAGGCCCATGCCCGCGGGCTGTTGACCGAGGCCGCCCATGCGGCCGTCCGGGCCCCGGGCCCGCTGGCCGTCACGTTCCAGCGGCTGCAGCGCAGACGGGGCCCCGGAGTGGCCATCGTCGCGGTCGCCCGCAAGCTCGCGGTCCTGGCCTGGCACCTGCTAACCAAGGACGAGGACTACCGCGACGCCCGAGCGGCGCTCGTCGGCACCAAGCACCGGATGCTCGACCGCCTCGCCGGGCGAGCGGCGTCACGGACGCGGCCGTCGCACCGGGGAGCGACTGGTTCGAGCCACGACCGGGGCCG
>MGMJ01000103.1:34870-35805 GCA_001794945.1 Chloroflexi bacterium GWC2_73_18 | reverse complement strand
TCGGCCGCCATCGCGCGTCCCCGAAGCGCCCGGTTCCATATCAGGAGTCCCCCCGCGTCGATCTGGCCAGGAATCCGCCCGGGACGGCCGGATAGCCGTCTCCCGATGTCGATCTGGCCAAGAGTATGTCGCGCCGGCCGGGGCCGCCTCGTCTGGCGGGCCGCATCCGCCCCGATCATCACGCGCCCGCGGACAGAACCGCCGCGACCGGTACTCCGGTACCGGTAGCCATGACCGAAGGTACTCCCCCGAACGGATGGACAAGACCGGTACCCGTCGGTCATCCTGCACTCGTTCGTGGCGAAGCCGGGGGCGCTCCAACGCCGTCCCGACGCCGATGAGCCGCTAGTCCGCGGGGTCCGCAGGACCACCCGGCTGCTCGGCGGGCTCTTCCTCCTCCTCGGCGCGCTCGTCCTCATCGACCTGGCCATGCCGGCACGCGCCGGCCCGGTCCGGCTCGTCATCGCCGCCGGGCTCGTCCTCCTGGCGTTCCTTACCTTCGTCGATCAGCATGCCATCCGCGCCCTCGCGGAGCGTCGCCGGCGCGAGACCGAGAGCGTCAACCGGATCCTCCAGGTCCTCTCGCGCTCCGTCTCGCCCGAGTCGATCGTCTCCACCATCGTCGAGGAGGTGCGCGCCGCCACCCGTGCCGACCACGGCGTGGTTGCTCGACTCCGCCCCAACACGCGGGTGATCGAGGCGACGCTCGTCTCGGCGAGCCCCTCGGCGCCACCCTCCACGACCACGCTCTCGGCGGCGCTGCTCGAGGTCGGCGGGGACGCGGGCGGAGCCGGCTTCGTCGGCATCCCGGTCGCCGGCGACGCGACGCCGGGGGCCGCGGGGCCCGTGGCGCGCCCGTCATCCACGCTCGCCCGCGATGACCGTGCCGCCGGGCCGGGGCACGGGCGCCGGCGGATGGACGCCGCCGAGGCGCG
>MGMJ01000103.1:31265-34800 GCA_001794945.1 Chloroflexi bacterium GWC2_73_18 | reverse complement strand
GGAGCCGTGGCCGGCCGGCAGCGTGCGCATCCTCGACGACGCAGCGCGCGAGGCGGCGCTGGCGCTCGAGCGGGCCTACGCCCATGCCGCCGCCGAGACGGCCGCCTCGACCGACGCCCTCACCGGCCTCCCCAACCGGCGCTACCTCGAGCAGCTGAGCGCATTGCTCGGCGCGGGGCGCCGGCGCGGCGACGCCCCGGGGATCCTGATGATCGACATCGACCACTTCAAGCGGCTGAACGACGCGTACGGCCACCAGGCCGGCGACCTCGTGCTCCGTGCCGTCGCCGATCGGCTCGCCCTCGCGCTGCGCCGCGACGACGTGCCGGTCCGCTACGGCGGTGAGGAGTTCCTCGTCGTCCTGCGGCATGCCACCGTCGAGCAGGCGGTGGACGTGGCGCAGCGGATCCGCCTGGCGGTCCGCGCCATCGACCTGCGCCGCCTCGGGATCGGCGCGCCTGTGACCGTCTCCGTGGGGGTCGCCGTCGCCCCCGTCGAGCGGCCGGTCGCCGCCATCGCGTCCGCGGGCCGCTGACCCGCGGCCCGACCGCGCGAGCGGGGGCCAGACGTCTCCTCTCCCTAGAATGACGGGGTGGACCCTGACGAGCGGCCGGCCGGGCCGTCCGAGGATGAGCGCTCCCCCGGCGAGGCGCCGCTCCTCCCCAACGGCGAGCTGGCGCACATCTTCTACGAGATCGCCGACCTGCTCGAGATCAAGGGCGAGCTCGTCTTCAAGGCGGTCGCCTACCGCCGCGTCGCCGACGCCATCGAGCACTCGCCGGTGGAGGTGGCGCGGGCCTACCGGGAGGGGCGACCGCCGAAGCTCGAGGGTGCCGGGGAGGCGATCCGCAAGAAGCTCCAGGAGCTCGCCGACACCGGCCACCTCGTCTACCACGAGCGGCTGCGCGGCGAGGTGCCGCCCTCGCTGCTCGAGCTGCTGGCGGTCCCGGGCGTGGGGCCGCGCACCGTCAAGACGCTTCACGAGCAGCTCGGCATCGCCACCCTCCACGAGCTGCGCGTCGCCGCCGCGTCGGGTCAGCTGCGCACCCTGCGCGGGATGACGGCGAAGACCGAGGAGAACGTGCTGGCCGGCATCGCCGCCATCGAGCGGCGCTCGACGCGCCTCACGCGCGGTCGGGCCGACGCGATCGTCGCCCGCCTGCGTGCGGCCCTGATGGGGACGCCCGGGGAGGGGACGCGCGGGCTGGTCCGCCTCGACGCTGCCGGCTCGTACCGGCGCTGCGCCCCGACCGTCGGCGACGTCGACCTCCTTGCCGCCACCGACGACCCAGCCGCCCTCGCCGAGCGCTTCGTCTCGATGCCCGGCGTCGAGCGCGTCCTGGCGCAGGGACTCCACAAGTGCGCCGTCGTCCTGGACGACGGCCCGCAGATCGACCTGATGATGGCGCCGCCGGACGCCTACGGCACGTTCCTCGTCCACTTCACCGGCTCCAAGGACCACAACGTCCATCTGCGAGGCCTGGCGCGCGACCGCGGCTGGAGCCTGTCGGAGAACGGCTTCCTGCGCCTCGGGGACGAAGGCGAGCCGCTGGCCGGGGAGGGTGCGGAGCTGCGCACCCTCCCCGACGAGACCGCCGTCTACCGCTTCCTCGATCTGCCCTGGATCGAGCCCGAGCTGCGCGAGGACCGCGGCGAGGTCGAGGCGGCGATGGCCGCCCGCGGCCCGGACGGCCGACTGCCCGCCGATCCCGGCCGCGGCCTCCTCCCCGCGCTCGTCGAGGCGGCCGACCTGCGCGGCGACCTCCATGCGCATTCCGACTGGTCGGACGGCGTCCACGGCATCGAGGCGATGGCCGAGGCGGCCCGTCGCCGGGGCTACGCCTACCTGGTCCTGACCGACCATTCCGCCGGGCTCGGCATCGCCCGCGGGCTGACCGCGGAGCGGGCGCGCGTCCAGCGCCCCGTCGTCGCCGCGCTCAACGAGCGGTTCGCGCGCGAGGAGGACGCCGGCGTGGCGCCACCGGAGACGCCGCCGGAGGGTTTCCGCCTCCTCCATGGCGTGGAGCTCGAGATCCGGGCCGACGGCCGTCTCGACCTCGACGACGAGACGCTGGCCTGGTTCGATGTCGTCCTGGCGAGCCTGCACCAGGCGCGCCGCCAGTCGCCCGAGCAGCTGACGGCCCGCGTCCTCGCCGCCATCCGCTCGCCGCACGTCGACGCCATCGCCCATCCCTCCGGACGTCTGATCGGGGAGCGCGACCCGCTGCCGCTCGACTGGGAGGCTGTCTACGCCGAGGCGGCGCGCACGGGTACCTGGCTGGAGATCAACGGATCGGACCACCGCCTCGACCTGGACGACGAGCACGCGAGCCGGGCGCGCGAACTGGGCTGCCGCCTGATCGTCAGCTCGGACGCACACCGTACCGACGAGCTGGCGGCGGTCGGCTGGGGCGTCGGCATCGCCCGTCGCGGCTGGCTGACCCGCGACGACATCGCCAACACGGCGAGCCTGGGCGTCCTCCGGGCCGCCCTGCGAGACCGCGGCGCGCGCACGTGAACGCGGCGGCGGGATACCATCGGCCGGCCGTGTCGGATCGCCGCACCCGCGTCGCCAACCTGGTCGTCCTCGTCCTCGCACTCGTCGTTGTCGGCTCGTTCCTCGACGGCGGGTGGCGCGGGCTGGCGGCCGTGTTGCTGCTGGCGGTGACCGTCTTCGGATCCCTGCAGGTCCTCGGCGAGCACGAGCCATCCGGCGTGCCGATCGAGGGGCTGATGACGCCGGCCGTCGGCGCGGTCGCCGTCTTCGGCGCGGTGCCCCTGCTCGAGGCCCTGGGCGTCGGCAGCCCGATCCCGGCGCTCGTCCTGGCCGTCGGGGGCGGCGCTCCGCTGCTGGTCGAGGTCCTGACGGTCGAGGCGCGCCTGCTGGCGACCCCGGGTCCGGCCGCTCCGCGCGACCGCCTCCTGGTCGAACTCCTGAGCCTCGTCTTCGCGTTCCTCGTCTTCGGGGGTGTGGCGGCGAGCGTCCCCGGCGGCCTTCCGGCGGCGAGCGGAGGTGCCCGCGAGCCGCTCCAGGGCGAGGCGCTCCTCGGGCTTGCCGTCGCCGACGCGCTCGCCGGCTTCCTGCTCGGCTACCGCCTCACCGCCCTGCGCGTGCCGGTCGCCATCGAGGCGATCTGGGCCGGCGGCACCTACGCGGCCGTCATCGGGGGTGCGGCGGCGCTCCTCTGGACCCTGGCGCTCCCCGGTCTCCTCGGGCCGGCGGTCCTGACCGGCCTCCTCTACCTGTGGATCGTCTACCGCGGGAGTACCGGCGCCCAGCGACGCGAGGCGCGCTGGCTCTGGGAGTACGCCGTCCTGGCGGTCGCGCTCATCGCCGTCGTCGCCTGGTACGCGTTCGCCCGATAGGCGACCGGCCGCCTCCATCGACACCGTCCTCGACCCTCCACGGGTCCTCCCGCAGCCGCGCCGGTGGACACATCCCATCTTCTGTGCCGAGTCAGGCGCTGGATGGTCAGGGCGGAACAGTGAAACGAAGCGCGCCGACCGGTAGCGGGCTGAAGTGCCGCGGCGGCGC
>MGMJ01000103.1:22500-31243 GCA_001794945.1 Chloroflexi bacterium GWC2_73_18 | reverse complement strand
GGGCGCGGCCTGCCACCCGGGGTGGCGGGATCGCCTCCCGCCACGCGTGGGTCGGCGGCCGAACCCGCGGTTGGTGCCACCTCCCCGGCGTTGGGAGCGCCGCTCTTGCCACTGGTAGTGGCACGGCCCGTGCCCGGCCGCGGCCGCCCGTCCCGGTGCCGGCCGCTCGGCCTGGCGGAGGGGGCTCAGCCATGCCTGGGCCACCCGGCACGGACGCCGGGATGCATCCGGCGGTCGCGCGGGCAGCGTCGTTGACAGCGGCGCACGCGCGATGATAGAAAGGCTCGCTTTGCCAGCCACGGAGAACCGATGACCTTCCCAGAGCTCCAGGACACGACGTCCGCTACCAATACCACACGCCTGAAGCGCCAGCTGACCGAGCAGGCGATCGCCGCGGCCGCGGGCGGCGACTGGGAGGGCGCGGCCGAGTTGAACCGCCGCATCCTCGAGCTCGGCCCCGAATCCGAGACCGAGAACCGCCTGGCCAAGGCGCTCTGGGAGCTGGGTGAGCTGGCGGCCGCTCGCGAGCACTACCAGGCGGCGCTCGCCCTCGATCCGACCAACCGGGTCGCCGAGCGCAACATCGATCGTCTTCGCCTCCTCCTCTCGCAGGCGGTCGAGCGGGCGGCGCCGGCGCGGCCCGGCTCCAAGGCGCCGGTCAACATCTTCGTCGAGGAGATCGGTAAGACCGGCTTCGCCGCGCTCGTCGACCTGGCGTCGCCGAGACAGCTGGCGCAGGTCAACCCCGGCGACGCGGTCGAGCTGATCCCCACCGGCAGGCGCCTGGCGGCACGCTCGAACGCGGTCGAGATCGGCGCGGTCGAGCCGCGCGTCGCCGCCCGGCTCCTCAAGCTGATCGCCGACGGCAACCGCTACGCCGCCGGGGTGACCAGCCTCGGCGACCGCGACGTGCGCCTCATCATCCGCGAGACGTTCCAGGACCCGCGCAACTACGGCAAGGTCTCCTTCCCGACGGCGGCCAAGGCGACGGACCTGCGCCCCTACACCAAGGGGACGCTGCTGCGCGAGGAACTCGCGCTCGAGGAGGAGCTGGAACTCGACGAGGAGGACGAGGAGATCGAGGACGTCGAGCGCGTCGTCCCGTCCGCGCTGGGGGCCGAGGAGGGCCTCGAGGAGGAGCCGGTCGAGTCGGAGGAAGAGGAGACGTGAGGCCGGGGCCCGACCGCGTCGGCCCCTCCTGACCGCTCCACCGGAACGTCCCCCGACGACGGGAGGCGCCGGCGCGCGGTCCGACCCCGGCCGCACCGATCGGGCGGGCCGGCAGGTGCGCCTGCTGCCGTACCATCATCCTCATGCGGGAGCCGTTCGCGTCGTTGATCCGGCCGGAGCCGGCCCCCTCGGTGCCGCCCTTCGACCGGCTCGCGCCCGGGCCGCCACTCAACCTGCTGGCCGCCCAGATCGAGGCGCTCTCGTCGCCCGGCGACGCGATCGTCGACCTGCATGGGCGTGGCGGCTGGGTCGGCCGCACCGCCATCGCGCGCCTGCGGCGGGCCTACACCTTCGAGTCGAACCCCTTGACCCGTCTCCTTGCCGAGGTCGTCCTGCGGCCGCCCGACCTGCGCCACCTCGACGCCGCGTTCCAGGGCATCGCCTCCGCGCCGCGGGGCGAGCTGCCGCTCAAGCCGTCGCTCGCCGCCCTCTAC
Organism: Chloroflexi bacterium GWC2_73_18; assembly: GCA_001794945.1. Lineage (GTDB taxonomy): Bacteria > Chloroflexota > Limnocylindria > Limnocylindrales > CSP1-4 > GWC2-73-18. The sequence goes on along the minus strand of MGMJ01000103.1, from coordinate 29,579 downwards.
GCCTCTCGCTGCGCCACCTGCGGGCGTGTCGTCACCGTGGACGAGTTCCTCTGGGACGGCGACGCGGCGGCGCCCTTCCGCAAGAGCTATCACTGCGCCTACTGCCGCGACCAGGTCGGCGGGGGCGAGCTGCGGACCGCCGCCACCGACGCCGGCGACGCGCAGCGCTCCGAGATCGGCGACGAGCGCGACGTCGCTTACGCCGCGCTGCGGGAGCGGTTTCCCGTCCTCGACGGCCAGACCGACCTGGTCCGCCAGGTCCTGGCTCTCTACACGCCGCGCACCCTGGTCGCCCTGCACGCCATCCTGCAGCGGATCGAAGGGGATCTCCGCGCCGCCTCCCTGCAGGCCGCCCTGCGCATCGCCTTCCTCCACGTCCTGCTGCCGGCGAGCCGGCTCAACGGCTACCCCGGTCGGGTCGCGGCACTCCGCATCAGCGGGGCGCGCGTCCGCCTCCCCGCCTCCCGCCAGTGGCGTGAGCGCAACCCCTGGCTCCTCTTCGAGGACGGGATCCGCCTGGTGCGTGGCTTCATCCAGCGCCTCGGAGCGGCACCCGGCGGCCCGATCCAGGCGCGCCTGGGTGAGGACCTGCTCGCCCTCGCCGACGCGAGCGCCAACGTGGTGATCCGCCGCGGCTCCCCCGGCACCCCCGGGGCCGTCGAGACGGGTGCCGGAGGTGGCCCGCTGCCACGCGTCCGCCTGGTCGCGACGCAGCCGCCGCTTCGCTGGTCGACCGAGAGCCTCTCCTTCGCCTACCTCGGGGCGGCCATGGCCCTGGGGCGCGAGGCGGCCGGCGAGCTGCCGCTCGAGCCGCTCTTCGGGAGCGTGCAGCGCCAAGAGTGGGGCTGGCACGCCGCCGCGCTGCGCCGTTCCCTGGCCGCGGTCCGCCCGATCCTCGCGCGCGACGCCCGCGCGCTCATCGTGCTCGACCCCGGCGGCCCGGAGGCGATCGTGGCGGCCGCTCTAGGGGGCGTTGGCGCCGGCTTCCACCTGACCTCGGTGCAGCTGAGCGAGGGCGAGGAGGGGATCGGCGGCACCATCGAGCTCAGCCTCGAACGCCCGCGGAGCGAGGCGCCGCGCACGCGGGCGAACGTCCCGCTGCCGTCCCTCGAGCGGCGCACCGGCGAGGAGCACGATGCCGGCGCGCCCTTCCAGCTCGCCGATGTCGAACGCACGATCGCCGACGTCGCCGTCGCCGTCCTGCAGGCGCGCGGTGAACCGGCCCGCTTCGAGCGGCTCCTCGCCGAGATCCTGGTCGGGCTCGACGCCGCGGGTCACCTGCGGCGGCTCGTCGGGACGCGCACCTACCGCGAGACGGCGGATGCGGCCGAGGCGCGGGCGGACGCCTCCGGCCTCCTGCCGCGGCCGGCCGAGCCCGATCTCGCGGAGGAGCCGGGCACGGGACGGGACGTGACGAGCGGACGGGAGCTCGCCGCCGGCCGGGACGTGCCGGGCCGCGGCGGCCGACCGCGTGCCGAGGGCGCCGACCAGGTCGCGCTGCTGCTGGACCTGGTGCGCGGCGAGCTGTCGCGGCCGGAGAACCGCCGGCTCGTCGAGATCGAGCCGGAGCGCTGGTGGCTGGCCGACCGCCGCGACCTCGCCCGCGCGACGATCCCCCTCGCCGACCGCGTCGAGTGGGCCGTCTTCAGCCTCCTCTCCACGTCGGGCCGGCTCTCCGAGGCCGCCCTCTACGAGCGGATCGCGGGGATCTTCCGGGGAGCCGACTCGCCGGAGGAGGCGCTCGTCCGCGCCTGCCTCGACTCGTACCGCAGCCTCGCCTCGACGCCCGAGGCGCTGCGCACCAACGACGAGCTGCAGGCCCGCTACGCGGAGCACACCGCGATCGTCGCCGACATCATCGGGTACGGCCACCGCCTCGGCCTCCGCGCCTGGGCGAGCCGGGCCGAGCAGAAGCGGATCCACGCGGGCCGCCCGCTGGCCGATCTGCTCACCGAGCGGGAGCGGCGCGCCTACCTGCCGCTCATCATCCACGCCCCGATCGAGGCGCTGGAGGCGGTCGACGTGATCTGGTACCTGCGCGGCAAGGTCACCTTCCTGTTCGAGGTCGAGTGGACCGCCATGCTCGGTGAGCCGCTCCTCCAGCGCGGGATGCAGATCCCCCCGGCGGAGGGGATCGTCCGGTTCCTGGTGGTCGTGCCCGAGCGGACGGAGCTGGTCCGCGCCAAGCTCGATCGTTCCCCGGTCCTGCGGGCCGCTCTCGAGACCGGCAACTGGCATATCCTGAAGAGCAACCACCTCCGCCGGCTGGTGGAACGGGAGGGCGCCGACCTCGAGCGCCTGCAACCGCTCCTGGGCCTCGATCCGGAGATCGAGACGGCCGGCGAGCAGCTCCCGCTCTTCACGCCGGCCCAGCCGCCCGCCCCCCACGGGAGTCCCACCGCATGAGTCGCTCTTCGACGCTGAGCCCTGTAGACGAGCTGGCCGACCGCTTCTGGCAGGGCCACCTCGAGCGCCAGCCGATGACGGCCACGTACCTCGGTGACGAGCGCTACGACGACCGGCTTCCCGACCCGGGCCCGGTCGGGCGTGCCCGGGAACGCGCCGCCAACGAGGAGGTGCTGGCGGCCGCCGGGAGGATCGATCGATCGAGGCTGGACGGCGACGAGGCGGTGACGCTCGACATGCTCGAGCTGGTGGCGAGCATCGCCCTGGAGCTCGACGACCACCGCTCCTACCAGCTCGACGCCGTCGCGCAGATCTTCGGACCGCAGCAGCTCCCCTCGGAGCTGGCGCAGATCCAGCGGACCGACACGCCCGAGCGCTTCGAGCGCTTCCTGGCGCGGCTCTCCCGCTACGGCGACTACATCGATGCGGTCCGCGGGGTCATGGAGGAGGGCCGCGCGGACGGACGCACGGCCGCGCGGCCGGTCGTCGAGCGGGTGATCGCGCAGGTCGAGGGGTTGCTGCGGATCGCCCCGGAGGATACCGCCGTGGTCACCGGGGCGGGGGTCGGGGAGAGCGACCGCGAACGGCTGCTCGGTGTCGTGTGCGACGTCATCCGCCCGGCCTACGGGCGTTACCTCGACGCCCTGCGTGCCTACCTGCCCGCGGCCCGTGAGCGGATCGGGCTCTCGGCGACGCCGAACGGGGAGGGGGCCTACGCCGCCGCGATCCGGGCGGCCACCACCATTTCGACGACGCCGGAGGAGCTCCATCGCTACGGGCTGGAGGAGCTCGCCCGTATCGACGAGGAGCGCGCGGCGATCGCGGCGCGCCTCGGCCGACGCTCCTGGCGCGCCCTGCTCGACGAGCTCGACACCGATCCGGCCAATCACGCCGCCAGCGCCGGGGAGCTCCTGGAGCGGGCAGAGCGGCAGATCCGGCGGGCCGAGGAGGTCGCCCCCCGCTACTTCACCCGCCTGCCGGGCGCGACCTGCCTCGTCCGGGCGGTCGAGCCGTACCGCGAGCAGGACGCCCCCTTCGCCTTCTACTACCACCCGGCCATGGACGGCTCGAGACCGGGGATCTACTGGGTCAACACCTATGACCTGCCGCAGCGGCCGCTCCACATGCTGGCCACTACCACCTACCACGAGGCCGTGCCGGGGCACCACTTCCAGATCGCCATCGAGCAGGAGCTCGAAGGACTCAACGAATTCCGGCGCTTCGGCGCGCGGATGGCCGGAACGGCCTTCGGCGAGGGCTGGGGCCTCTACGCGGAGCGGCTGGCCGACGAGATCGGGCTCTTCGAGAACGAGACCGAGCGGCTGGGCACGCTCTCCGCGCAGGCCTGGCGCGCCGCCCGTCTCGTCGTCGACACGGGCATCCACGCCTTCGGTTGGGAGCGCGAGCGGGCGATCCGGTTCCTCGTCGACGCCGGCCTGACGCGCGTCAACGCAGAGATCGAGACCGACCGTTACGTCCTGTGGCCCGGGCAGGCGCTCTCCTACATGGTCGGCCAGCGGGAGATCCTCCGCCTGCGCCGCGAGCTGGCGGAGCGCGACGGGGCCCGCTTCGACCTGCGCGGCTTCCACGACGCGACGATCGGGCACGGCTCGCTCGCCCTCGACGTGCTGCGGCGGGCGCTCCCCGGCTGGGTGAAGCCGCTGGCCGGCTGACCCGGGATCGGACGGTGCGCCAGGCCCATCGCCTATACTCGCGGCGCCGCGCGATCCGCACCGGGGACGCGGTCAACGGCGCGGATCTCGTCGCCGTACCGGCGGACCGACGGGGAACAAAGGGAGCCCCATGACCAGCGAACCGACCACCGCTCCGCGCCTCTCACGCCAGAAGCAGCTGGCCGCCTACCGGCGCGCCACGAAGGTGCTGCCCGGCGGCACCGACTCCAACTTCCGCGCCTGGGGCGAAGCGACGATCTACGTCGATCGCGGCAGGGGCGGCCACGTCTGGGACCTCGACGGCAACGAGTTCATCGACCTGCGCATGGGCTACGGCCCGGCCATCCTGGGCCACGCCGACCCCCGGGTCGACGACGCCGTCGACGCGGCCATGCGGAAGGGCGTCAGCTTCTCGCTCACGTCCGAGCAGGAGATCCGCGCCGTCGAGCTGATCTGCGAGATGACCTTCTGCGACATGGCCCGCCTGACCGTCTCGGGCACCGAGGCGACGATGCACGCCATGCGCGTCGCCCGCGCCTTCGCCGGGCGCGACAAGATCGTCAAGTTCGAGGGCCAGTACCACGGCGTCCACGACTACGCCCTCATCAGCGTGCTGCCCACCGACGTGACCCAGCTGGGCGACCGCGACAACCCGGTCCGCCTGGCCTGGGGCCGGGGCATCCCCAAGGCGGTCACCGAGACGGTCATCCCCGCCCCCTACAACGACCTCGACTTCCTGCGCCGCCTCTTCGAGCGCGAGGGCGACCAGATCGCCGCGGTGATCATCGAGCCGGTGCTCGGCAACGCCCAGGGGATCATGCCCCGGCCCGGCTTCCTGGCCGGCGTCCGCGCCCTCACGGCCGAGTTCGGGATCGTGCTCATCTTCGACGAGGTGAAGACCGGCTTCCGCTTCGCCCGCGGCGGGGCGGCGGAGTACTTCGGCGTCACGCCCGACCTGGCCTGCTACGCCAAGGCGATGGGCAACGGCTACCCGGCCGCCGCCTTCGGCGGCCGGCGCGAGGTGATGGAGCTGCTCCCCGCCCATGTCAGCCACGGCGGCACCTACGCCGGCAACCGCGTCGCCGCCGCGGCGGCGCAGGCGACCCTGACCATCCTGAACGAGACCGACGCGCTCGAGACGATCCACCGCACCGGGCGGACGATCCAGGCGGGCCTCGAAGCGGTGATCAGCCGGCGCGGCCTGGCCCACGTCTTCACCGGCCACCCCTCGATGTTCGGGATCATGTTCGCCGAGGCGCTGCCGACCGACTACCGCGGCTGGGCGGACACCGACCACGAGCTCTACGATGCGGTGGCCGCCGAGATGCTGGTGCGCGGCGCCATGCCGGAGCCCGACTCGCGTGAGCCCTGGTTCATCTGCGAGGCGCACGCCCGGGGCGACGACGCCGACCGGGTCGTCTCGATCTTCGAGGCGGCGCTGGACGCCGCGCTCGAGGGCCGCGCCCACGGCGAGGTCCCCCGGCACGCCCACGGCGCGGCCGCCTCGTCGGCCGCCGGCTAGCCGGCCGTCCCTCACGGTCGCGCTCGCCCGTTGACGACCGGCCCGGGTTCGGACCTCGGGACCGCGTCCTCGCGGCCCGGGCCGCCAGACCTGCGCCCCCTCTTCGCGCCGGCCAGCGTCGCCGTCGTCGGCGCATCGCCGCGCTCCGACATGGCGCCACTCGTCCGCGACAACCTGCTGCGGATGGGGAGCGCCACCCGCTGCCACTTCGTCAACCCGCGCTACGAGGAGGCGTGGGGCTCGCCGTGCTACCCGTCGCTCGAGGCGCTCCCGGAGGTGCCCGAGTCGGTCCTCGTCGCCGTCAACCCGCTCCGCGCCGCCTCGGTGGTGGCCGCGGCGGCCGCGGCCGGCGCGCGCGCGGTCGTCATCCCCGGCGGCGGCGTCGTCGAGGGTGGCGACGCCGCGGCGCGGATGCAGGCCGAGGTGCGCGAGATCGCCCTGGCCCACGGCCTCGCGCTGCTCGGGCCCAACTGCATGGGCGTCATCGATCTCGTGGCGAACTCGGCGACCTACATCGGCGACGTCTCGCCGTGGCTGGCGCGCGGGCACGTGGCGGCGATCGCCCAGTCCGGCTCGGCCACCGACGCCTTCGTCCACTCGGGGACGCGGATCGGCTTCTCGCGCATCGTCTCCTGCGGTTCGGAGGCGGTCCTCGACGTGACCGACTACCTGGCCTGGTTCCTCGACGACCCCGAGACCCACGCCATCCTTCTCTTCGTCGAGGGCTTCCGGCGGCCCGAGCGCTTCCTCGCCCTGGCCGATCGGGCGCTGGCCGAGGGGAAGCCGATCCTGGCGGTCAAGGTGGGGCGCTCGCCGCAGGCGCAGGCGGCCGCCATCGCCCACTCCGGCGCGCTCGCCGGGGAGGAGCGCGTCACCGACGCCGCCTTCCGCGCCGCGGGCGTCGTCCGTTGCGCCGACCTCGACGAACTGTTCGAGGCGGCCGAGCTGCACGCCGGCTGCGACCGCCTGGGACGCGCCGCGGGGCGCGGCCGGAGCGGCGTCATCACCGTCTCCACCGGCGAGGCGTCGCTGATCGCCGACCTGGCCGGCGAGGTGGGGGCCGATCTCCCTCCGGTCCCCGAGCCGGCACGTGCGGAGATCCTCGAGGCGCTACCGACGCTCGGCTACCTCGGCAACCCGTTCGACCCGTGGGGCGCCGCCGAGACGGAGCACTGCTACCGGACCGCCTTCGAGACGTTCGCCACCTCGGGCGCCTACGATGTGCTCGTCGCCGTCCACGACTTCCCCTACCGCTCGCTCGCCAACGAGGTCGACACCTTGCTCTTGATGGTGCGCCAGCTGGTCGCGGCGACGCGGGAGCGGCCCGGGCTCCTCCCCGCTTTCGTCTCGCTCACCTCGGGCGAGCCGACACCCGAGATCGCGGCCGCGCTCGCCGAGGCGGGCGGGATCCCACTCCTGCGCGGCGCCCGCGAGGCGCTTGCCGCGATCGCGGGGCGGGCCTGGTGGGAGCGGCGCCG
>MGMJ01000103.1:13627-22486 GCA_001794945.1 Chloroflexi bacterium GWC2_73_18 | reverse complement strand
CGCGCGGCCCGGCCCGCCCGACCTGGCCGGCGCTGGCCGGGCGCGGCCGGCCCGACGACGGCGAGCGCGATCCCTGGACGCGCGTCCCCGCCCGGTACGTCCTCCCCGAGCGCGAGAGCTTGGCGCTCCTCGCCGCGGCCGGGGTGCCCGTGGTGGCTCACCGTGCCGTCGCCGACGCGCAGGGCGCGGTCGCCGCGGCCCGCGAGCTCGGCCACCCCGTGGCGCTCAAGGCCGACGCGCCGGGCCTCGCCCACAAGAGCGACGCCGGCGCCGTGCGACTCGGACTCGTCGACGACGCCGCGGTGAGCAAGGCGTTCACCGCCGTGACCGGAGCGGCCCTCGCCGCCGGGGAAGGCGGTGCCGCGGTCCGCGGTGCCCTCGTCGCCGCGATGGCCCCGCCCGGGGTCGAGCTGATCGTGGGGATGCGGCGGGACCCGCTCTACGGGCCGGCGGTGCTGGTCGGGCTGGGTGGGGTCCTCGCCGAGCTGCTCGATGACGTCGCCGTGGCGCTGGCGCCGTTGGGCGAGAGGGACGCGCTGGCGCTCCTCGAGCGGCTCCGCGGCGCGCCCCTGCTGCGCGGATTCCGCAGCACGCCGGCGGTCGATCTCGCCGCCGTCGCGCGCGCCGCCGCCGCGGTGTCGCGGCTCGGCTGGGAGCGCCCGGAGATCCTCGAGATCGACCTCAACCCGCTGATCGCCGGCCCGGACGGCGCCGTCGCGGTCGACGCGCTCGTCGTGCTGGCCGACGCCTGAACCACCGTCACGCCAGGAGGTTCCCGCCGTGGACTACGAGCTCGATCCGCCCACCCGCGAGCTGCGGGAACGGGCACGCCGCTTCGTCCGCGAGGTGCTCCAGCCGCGCGAGCTCGAGCTTGAACGGCTGGGCGGGCGATTGCCGGCCGAGGTCGGGCGGGAGCTGCGGAAGGCGGCGATCGAGGCCGGTCTCGCCGGCGGCAACCTGCCGGTCGAGTCGGGCGGGCAGGGCTGGTCGGCCCTCCAGCAGGTCGCCGTCCACGAGCAGCTCGGCCAGGTGACCGGCGGCCTGTGGACCTTCATCCCGGGCGGCTACAACATCCTCGCCCACACCGGGGAGGAGCAGCGGCGGCGCTACCTCGAGCCGTGCCTGCGCGGCGAGCGCTCCGGCTCGTACGCGATCACCGAGCCCGGCGCGGGTTCCGACCCGCGGGCGCTCACGGCCACGGCCGTCCGCGACGGCAAGGACTACGTGCTGAATGGCGAGAAGTGGTTCGTCACCGGCGCCGATGACTGCGACTTCATGGTCGCCCAGGCCGCCGTCGTCGACGGGGAGGCGCGACTGCCGACCCTCTTCCTGGTCGACTACGACGCGCCCGGCCTGCGCCTGCGCCACGACCCCGACTACACGCACACGTTCGCCGACCGCCACCCCCAGTTCGTGCTGGAGGACGTGCGCGTGCCGGCCTCGGCGATCCTCGGCGGCATCGGGGCGGCCGACTCGATCGCCAACGAGTGGTTCGTCGAGGAGCGCCTCCACATCGGCGCGCGCTGCACCGGTGCGATGGAGCGCCTTCTCGAGCTGGGCGTGGCCTGGGCGACCGGGCGGGTCCAGTTCGGGGAGCGGATCTACGACTTCCAGGGGGTCTCGTTCCCGCTGGCCGACTCGGCCGCCGACGCTGCCGCGGCCCGTCACCTGACCCGTCACGCCGCCTGGCTCGCCGATTCGGGCGCCGACCGCAAGCTCGTCCACGCCAAGGCGTCGCTGGCCAAGCTCTTCGGCTCGGAGGCAGCCTGGCGCTGCGCCGACCGGGTCGTCCAGGTCTTCGGCGGGCGCGGCTACATGCGTGAGAACGCCGCCGAGCGCTACCTGCGGGAGTTGCGCGTCGACCGCATCTGGGAGGGGACGAGCGAGATCCAGCGGGTGATCATCGCCCGCGCGCTGGAGAAGCGCGGCGTCGAGCGCGTGGTGGGGTAGGGGAGCTGGGGAGGCGGCGCGCCCCCCGGCGGCCGCGGCGATCGCGCCTGCGGGCCGCACCCGCGGGGGGGGGGCGTCGACGCGGCCCTCACCCGGTCGGCCGGGCCGCGCCGAGCCACTGGCGAGACCGTCCCGCGCCGCCAGGGTGGGCGCGCCGGCCGGCGCGCCCGGGAGGGTTCGCGCCATGGGTGCCGTCGAGACCACGCTTCCCCGTTCCCGCCGTGCCCTGCTCGCCGCCGCCGCCGGCTCGTTCGCCGCCCTCGCCGCCCAGGCCTGGGCCGGCCGCTTCCCTTCCGCGCCACACACGAAGGCTACCTGCAGCTGGGCCACCCGAACCTCGCCTCCTCCGAGACGTCCATCACGAGGACCACCTCCGGGATCGGCGCCGTCGGTCGCGCAGGCGCGAAGTCTGGCTTCACCTACGGCGTGATGGGCTCGACCTCCAGTACGTCGGGCGTGGCCGTCCCAGTTCGACGAGGTCTCGGTGACGGCGACCATCTCGTCCGGCTCGAGCGCCGCCACGGTCATCCCGTCGATCGACCTGAGCACCTCCTCGAAGGTGCTCGTCACGCTCCAGTCCTCGGCCGGCGGCACGACGGCGGTGCACCGCGTGGCGGTCGACGGGGCCGCCGACGAGTTCACCATGCACCTCACACCGCGGCCGCCACCCAGAACGCCAGGGTCGCCTGGTTCGTCATGGGCTAACGGGCACGGGCGCGGGTCGACGGGCACGGGGCACGGGCGCGCGGGGGCCTCAGCGCGAGGTCGTGCGTCACCTACGCCTGGTGGGCGTGATGGAGGCCGGCCGCCGCGCGCGCCGCCCTTCGCGGAGCACAGATCGAGTGTGGCCGAGCACCCGGCGGCACCGGTGCCGCCCCGAGCGGGCCCCTACCACTCCCCGTGGGCGTGGGTGATGCACCGCCAGCCGACCGGGGCCCGGACGATCGCCCGAACCCGACACGCTTACGACGCGCCGTCGTTCGACGGAAGTGGACGGGCGGCGGACGACCCGCCGCCGGTCGGCGCGCGGCGGGGAGCGCGGCGCCCGCACGGGGTACCCTCGCCGGGGCGCCACGGCGTCCCCGCGCGCCGCCCGCGGGGCGCCCTCCGTTCCGTCGAAGGACTCACCGTCGTAGTCGTGACGAAGTGACGAAAGAGTGGGCGGCCGACGATCCGACGAGCCGAGATCCGCGGCGGCAGGGCCCCGCGGCGCGGAATCCGCTTGCGCCGCGACCCTGGGCGCGCGACAATCACGCCCATCCAGCGCCGCAGTCAGACGTGCCCATGACTGACCCGATCACGGCATCCGGCGCATCCCCACCGTCCTAGCGGCTGCACGCCCCGCCCGGCTCGCCCCGCGGGCGGGCCCCGTCTCCGTCCGAAACAGGGGAATCGAGGAAGGAGTCCAGCCCATGAGACGATCCGTCGCCCTCACCGTCAACGGTCAGGCCCGTACCGTGGAGGTGGAGCCCCGGACGATGCTCGTCCAGGCGCTCCGCGACGGCCTGGGGCTGACCGGCACCCACGTCGGGTGCGACACCAGCCAGTGCGGCGCCTGCACCGTCCTGATGGACGGGATGGCCGTCAAGAGCTGCACCGTCCTCGCCGTCCAGGCGGACGGGAGCGCCGTCACCACGATCGAGGGCATGGCGCACGACGGCGAGCTCCACCCGCTGCAGGATGCCTTCTGGGAGAACCACGGCCTGCAGTGCGGCTTCTGCACGCCGGGGATGATCATGACCGCGGCCGACCTGCTCGCCGGCAACCCCGACCCGACCGACACGGAGATCCGGCACGCCCTCGAGGGCAACTTCTGCCGCTGCACCGGCTACCAGAACATCGTCAAGTCGATCCGCGCCGCCGCCGAGCAGATGCGCGCTGCTTCGGTCGGTGGAGGAGGGCAGGCGTCATGACCGTCACGATCGGCGCTCCCCTCAGGCGCAAGGAGGACCCGCGCTTCCTCACCGGCACGGCCCACTACGTCGACGACATCACGCTGCCCGGGATGGCCCACGCGGCCGTCCTGCGCAGCCCCTACGCTCACGCCAACATCCGTTCGATCGACACCTCCCGGGCCGTTGCCATGCCAGGCGTTCTCGGCGTCTTCACCGGCACGGACTTCATGGAGTACAACCCGCTGCCGATGGCCTGGCCGGCCGGCGGCTCTGCCGGCCTGCAGAACAACGTCAACACGCCGCGGATCCTCGCCACCGACAGCGTCAAGTGGACCGGCGAGGGGGTCGCCGCCGTCGTCGCCGAGACACGCGAGCAGGCGTTCGACGCGCTCGAGGCGATCCACGTCGAATGGGAGCCGCTGCCGGCCGTCGTCGATGCCGAACAGGCGACCCAGCCCGGTGCGCCGCAGCTCCACGAGAACGCGCCCAACAACGTCGTCTTCACCTGGACCGTCGGCGACCGCGACGGCACCGACCGCGCCTTCGCCGAGGCCGAGGTCATCGTCCGTCAGCGGCTCGTCAACCAGCGGCTCATCCCCAACCCGATGGAGGTCCGCGGCGACGTCGGCCGCTACGATCCGGCGAGCGGGGAGTACACCATCTGGATGTCGAGCCAGACGCCGCACATCCAGCGGCTCCTCCTGGCCGCGTTCGTGATGGGCGTCCCTGAGCACAAGATCCGTGTCATCGCGCCTGACGTCGGCGGCGGCTTCGGCGCCAAGATCTACTGCTACGCCGACTACGCGATGGTCCTGGGGCTCTCGAAGAAGCTCGCCGGGCGCCCCGTCAAGTGGGTCGAGACGCGGCGCGAGAGCTACGGCTCGACGACCCACGGGCGCGATCACATCACCTACCTCGAGGTCGCCGCGAAGCGTGACGGCGAGGTGACCGGACTGCGCGTCAAGACATACGCCAACCTCGGCGGCCGTCTCTCGACCATCGGACCGGGCATCCCGACGACGCTCTACGGCCGGCTCCTGGCGGGTCCCTATCGATTCCCCAACGTCTGGTGCGAGGTGGTCGGCGTCTACACCAACACGACCTTCGTCGACGCCTACCGCGGCGCGGGCCGCCCCGAGGCGACCTACGTCCTGGAGCGGGCGATGGACCTGCTCGCCGACGAGCTGGGGATCGATCCGGCCGAGATCCGGCGACGGAACTTCCTGCCGCCCGACGCCTTTCCCTACCGCAACCCGAGCGGGCTCGGCCGCGCGCCGAACGGCGCCGAGATCCTGATCGACTCGGGCAACTACGAGCCGGCGCTAGACAAGGCGCTGGCGATCGCCGGCTACGAGCGCCTCGACGAGGCGAAGGCGGAGGCGCGTGGGCGTGACAAGTACCTGGGCGCCGGACTCTCGACCTACCTGGAGGTCTGCGGCGTCGCACCCTCGAAGTGGATCGGCGCCGTCGGCGAGGGCTGGGGCGCCGCCATGTGGGAATCGGCCAACATCCGCGTCCACCTGACCGGCAAGATCGTCCTCACCATCGGCACCTCGAGCCACGGACAGGGCCACGAGACGACGATGGCCCAGATCGTCGCCGGCGAGCTCGGCGTGCCGGTCGAGGACGTCATCGTCCAGCACTCCGACACTCAGGGCACCCCCTTCGGCTACGGCACCTACGGGAGCCGGAGCGCCGCCGTCGGCGGGACGGCCGCCCAGCTCGCCGCCGGCAAGGTGAAGGAGAAGGCCAAGCGCCTGGCGGCGCACCTCCTGGAGGCGTCGCCCGACGACATCGTCTACGAGTCCGGGAAGCTCTACGTCCGCGGTTCGCCCGACCGGGCCAAGACGATCCAGGAGATCGCCTTCGCGATCGACCTGGGCTTCGACCTGCCGGCCGGCATGGAGCCGTACCTCGACGAGACGGCCTACTACGACGCCCCGAACTGCACCTTCCCGTTTGGGACGCACGTGGCCATCGTGGAGGTCGACGAGGGGACCGGGGCCGTCGACCTGGTGCGCTACATCGCCGTCGACGACGTCGGCAACCGCATCAACCCCCTGATCGTGGAAGGCCAGATCCATGGTGGGATCGCCCAGGGCGTCGGCCAGGCGCTCTGGGAAGGCGCCGTCTACGGGGAGAACGGCGCACTGCTCTCCGGCTCGATGCTCGACTACGCGCTGCCACGGGCGTCGTGGCTGCCGGACCTCGAGCTCGATCAGACGGTGACGCCCTCGCCGACCAACCCGCTCGGCGTCAAGGGGGTCGGCGAGACGGGAACCATCGCCTCGACCCCGGCGGTGGTGAACGCGGTCGTCGACGCGCTCTCGCCGCTCGGGATCCGGCACATCGACATGCCGCTGACGCCGGCCCGCGTCTGGGCGGCCATGCAGCAGGCGAAGGGGTGAGGCGATGATCCCTGCAGCGTTCGACTACGCGAAGGCCTCGAGCGTCGACGAGGCGCTCGATCTGCTCGCCGCCGACGGGTCCAGGGCGCTCGCCGGCGGCCACTCCATCCTGCCGCTCCTCAAGCTCCGCCTGGCCCACGCGGACCGGCTCGTCGACATCGGCGGGTTGGCCGAGCTGAAGGGGGTGGCGGCGCACGATGGCGGGCTCCGCATCGGGGCGCTGACGACCTACCGTGAGCTCCTCGACTCGGCCCTGGTGTCGCAGGGCTACCCGCTCCTCGCCGAGGCGACCGACCGGATCGCCGACCTCCAGGTCCGCAACCGCGGCACCGTCGGCGGCGGCGTCGCCCACGCCGACCCGGCGTCGGACATGGCCGGCATCCTGCTGGCGCTTGACGCGGCGTTCGTCCTCCGCTCCCGCGGCGGGACGCGCACCGTGGCGTCTCGCGACTTCTTCCGCGGCGCCTTCACCACCGCGCTGGCACCCGGGGAGCTGCTGACGGAGATCGTCCTGCCGCCGCTCCCCGCCGGCGCCGGGACCGCCTACGCCGTCCAGGAACAGGCGGCATCCGGCTACCCCATCGCCGGCGTGGCGGCGGTCGTCCGGCGCAGCGCCGGCGGCTGCGACCACGTGGCCGTCGGCGTCAACGGCGTCGCTGACGCCGCCTACCGCGCCGCCGCCACCGAGGCGACGCTACGCGGCACGGCGGGCGACGCGGCGGCCATCGCGGCCGCGGCGGCGCGCGTGGCGGAGGGTGTCCGGGTCCAGGGCGACATCCACGCCCCGGCCGAGTACCGGGCCCACCTGGTCAGTGTGATGGCGGGGCGCGCGCTCGAGCGCGCCATCGCCCGCTCCGCCTGACGGGTGACGCGGTCCGCGGCGGCGCCGTCCACGGGCTGATCCTCGCGGCGGGGGAGGGGCGGCGCTTCGGCGGCGGGAAGCTCCTCGCCGTGCTCGAGGGCCGGCCTCTGCTGGAGCACGTGCTGACGTCCGCGGCGGCGTGCCTGGGCGCCGGCACGCTCGCTGGCGTCACGGTCGTGCTGCCGGGCGGGCCGGCGACGCCCGCGGCGTACGGCACGGCGCTCGCCTCGCTGGCTGCCCGCAGCGGCGCCGGGATCGTCGTCAACGACGACCCGCCGGCCGGCCTGTCGCGCTCGCTCCGGCTCGGCCTGGCGGCCGCCGACGCGGCCGGATCGGCCGCCGCCGTCGTCTTCCTCGCCGACCAGCCACGTGTCCGGCCCGAGGCGGTGGCGGCCGTGGTCGGGGCCTGGCGCTCCGGCGCCGGACCCGTCGTCGTGCCACGCTACGGTGGCGCGCCCGGCAACCCGGTCCTTCTCGACCGCTCGGTCTGGTTCCTCGCCGCCGAGCTATCGGGCGACGCGGGGATAGCGGCGGTCGTCCGTTCGCGTGCGGGGATCGCCGCCTACGTCGAGCTGGCCGGCGCCAATCCCGACGTGGACACGCCAGCCGACCTGGCCGCCCTGGCGCGGGGGTAGGGCCCGAGCGGAGAGGCCTGCACGAGACGAGGCGCCAGCACGCCGCCGAACGACCGACCGGCCCGTCGAACGGCTCGCCGAACGGCCCGCGTTCTGCTGGGCAGAACAGACCCCGGTTGTGCGGCCGATCGGGGTGGCGGAGCGCCCCTCCGGGCGCTCGGAGCGGTGCCCGGGCCGCCCGGCACGGCGTGAACGTGGCAGCGCCAGCCGTCGGCGACCGCCCGAATCGGCGCGGCACGGCCCCCGGAGCCGTCTTTCCGGTCCCGCGGCCGCCGGAGGCGACCGGGTCGGTGCCCGATGGGTGGCGTTTGTTCTGCTGGGCGGAACGTCCGCCGGGCTACGCTGTCACCGGCCCGCACCGTGCCGGACGACCGACCGGCCCGCACCGTGCCGCACCCACTCGTCCCGCCCATCGACCGGTACCGACGGACCGCCCCGGACTGGGACGTGCGCGCGCGCACCGGTGCGGCGCGGCAACGGGCTACCCGCCGGGCGCGACGCGGGGTCGTCACGCGGCACCGACCCGCTCCTCTGTTGCACACCGGCGCGCGAGACCGCCACGTGCGCTGGCCTCGGACAGACGCGCCGGCAAAGGTTGACACCGAGGGTTGTCCTGTTGCGCCCCCGGGTGCCCAGCTCGCCCGGCGCTCCGCCCGACGCCCGCAGCGTCTCCCGTTCGCCGGCGCCCGCGGTGCACGCGGCCACGGTCGAGGGCGGGGCGTACTATCTACGCGGGGTCGATCGCCGGTCCCGCGTCCTGCAGGACCCGCCGCCCGCGCCACCGGCTGAGCGACCCGTTCCGCCCGCGGCCCACCAGTTCGGTCAGGAGGAGCCCATGCGCTTCGAGGGTCACCAGCTCATCGATGCGCCCCGCGCCGCCGTCTGGTCCTTCGTGATGGATCCGGAGAAGGTCGCCAGCTGTGCCCCCGACGTCGAGTCGGTGGAGGTGCAGGATGCCACCCACTACCGTGTCGTGGCGAAGGTCGGCGTCGGCTTCATCCGGGTGCGCTTCACCGTCACGGTGGAGCTCACCGAGGCGCTAGAGCCCGATCGCGCCGCCCTGCGCGCGAGGGGCCATGCGCCCGGGAGCGCGGTCGAGGCGTCGGCGA
>MGMJ01000103.1:0-13600 GCA_001794945.1 Chloroflexi bacterium GWC2_73_18 | reverse complement strand
GACGATCCACGGCACGATCGCGTCGGTCGGCGCCCGACTCATCGAGGGGACCGGCTACAAGATCGCCGACCAGGTCTTCGTCACGATGCGGGCGAAGATCGAGGCCGGGGCGGCGGCCTAGGCGGGAGCGGCCGGGCGTGCGCGTCGAGACGGTCGAGGTCGGGCGGAATCGCCCGCCCGACGATCTGCTGGGGACGGTCCTTCTCCACCACCTCCGCCTCCCCGACGGCCCGCTGCCCAAGGGCCGGCGGCTGGACGGGGCCGATGTCGCCCGGCTGGCGGCTGCCGGCGGCCCGACCGTGGTGGTGGCGCGGCTCGAGGCGGGCGACCTGCACGAGGACGAGGCGTCGCGCCGCCTGGCGCGCGCGGTCGCGGGACCCGGGATCGTGGCCGGCCAGCCGCACGAGAGCCGGATCGACCTCGTCGCCGCGCACCCCGGCGTCCTCCACGTGCGCCACGGGACGATGGAGCGGATCAACCGGCTCGATGCCGTCGAGATCTTCTCGCTCTACCACGGGCAGGCGGTCGACCGCGGCGAACCGGTCGCCGCGGTCAAGGTGGCCCCGCACGTCATCCCCGAGAGGCTGGTCGCCCGGGCCGAGGCGCTCGCCGAGGGCCCGGCCGGCGCCCGTCCGGTCCTCGACGTTCGGCCTTACCGGGCCCTGGAGGTCGGCGCCATCGCCACCGAGTCGCTCGCCGGCGCGGCCCGCGACCGGTTCGAGTCGGCGCTTCGGACGAAACTCGAGGCGCTGGGGTCCCGGCTTGCCACCGCGCGTTACCCCGAGCACGACGCGGCGGCGATCGGCGAGGACCTGGCCGAGCTGGTGCGCCGGCTGCGCCTGCCGCTCGTGCTGGTCGGGGGCGTCTCGGCGGGCAACCCGGTCGATCCGTTCTTCGTCGCCCTCGAGAGGCTCGGCGGCCGCCTGCTGCGACGCGGCGTGCCGGCCCACCCGGGGAGCATGATCTGGCTGGCCGCCTGGCGCGGGACCCGGATCCTGGGACTGCCCCAGTGCGGGCTCTTCTCCAAGGCGACCGCCGCCGACCTCCTCCTCCCGCGGCTTCTCACCGGCGAGCGGGTCGGCGCGCGCCAGGTCGCCGAGCTGGGACACGGTGGCCTGCTCGTGCGCGAGATGCGCTTCCGCTTCCCCGCCTACGCCCGCGACCTGGAGGCGCCGACGGGGTAGGTCGGGGGCGTTCTCATAGTGATATCATGGCCCTATGAGAACGTACACTGCGCTCCAGGTGCGCCAGCGCTTCGGCCAGGTCCTCGACGAGGCGGCCGGCGGCGAGCGGATCGTCATCGTGCGTGCCGGCCAGCCGATCGCCGCGCTCGTCCCTCTGACCGACCTGGCCCGCCTCGACCCGGCCGAGCGGATCGCGCATCGCCTGGCGGCGCTCTCCGCGATCCGGCGGATGGCGGCGCGGGTGCGGGACGAGCACGGCCCCGTGGACGCCGCGGCGGCGGTTCGCGAGGGGCGCCGTGCGCGCACCGGCGCGATCGTCCGCCACGCAACCGACGGTACACCGTGAGCTTCGCCGTCGATCCGGGCGTCGTCGTCCTCGACGCGTCCGCCGCGGTCCGCGCGCTCACCGATCCGGACGCGGCGCTCCACGGGCGCTGGGCCGAGTGGGTGAAGGAGGGTCGACAGCTGCTCGTGCCCGCCCATTTCTGGGCCGAGGTGGGAAGCGCGCTGCTCCGTGGCCTGGGCCTGGCGCCGATCGAGGTGACGCGACAGATCGATGCGCTGGTCTCGGCCGGCGTCGAAGTCGCAGACCGCGGCCGGAGCGGACTCGTCGAGAGCGTGGAGCTGGCCGAGCGCCACGCGCTCTCGGTCTACGACGCGCTCTACCTGCAGCTCGCCCTTGAGCTGGAGGCCGAGCTGGTCACCCACCATGCGGCACTCGCCCGCGCCGCCGCCGCCACCGGGGTCCCGCTCGCCTTCGCCGGCGCTCGCTGACGGGGGACCCGCGACCCCGAGACGCGCTGCGCAGCCCCGCCCGGGCGCGGGCCGGCGCGGGCCTGATCCGCAGGTGCATCGATCCGGCCACGGGTACGCTCGGCGGCGTGTCGGAACGGGCCGGATCGTGCAGGGCGCCACGCTGGTTCGTGGCGCGACCGATGCACGGGTGACTCACCACCGCCCACGGTGCCGGGGCGCTCGCGGCGTGGAGCGGGGCAGCGTAGACTCAGGTCGAGATGGCCGATCTCGAGCGCGCGCGCCACAGCGAGCACGGCGGCCTGGCACCGGGGATCCTGGAGGCCGACCAGCGGCCGCCGAGCCGACCGGCGGTCGCCTACGCGGGCGAGCCCGGCGCCTTCGCCGAGGACGCCGTCGGGGCCTTCTTCGCCGCCCCCGCGCCGATCCCGCTGCCGGCGTTCGGCGATGTCTTCGACGCGGTCGAGACGGGACGGGCGCTCGCCGGCGTCCTGCCGGTCGAGAACGTGGCGATGGGCAGTATCCGCGAGGTCTACGACCTGCTCCAGGAGCACGAGCTGGTGATCGTCGGCGAAGTCGTCGTGCCCGTCCGCCTCTCTCTCGCCGCGCTCCCGGGGACGCGGCTCGAGGCCGTCGAGCGGGTCTACTCGCACGTCCAGGCGCTCGGCCAGGCCGACCGCTTCCTCCGCTCGCGCCCCTGGGCGCTCCTCACCACCTACAACACCGCCGGCGCGGCGAAGATGGTCGCCGAGCGGCGCGAGCCGGGTGCCGCCGCCGTCGCCTCGCCTCGCGCCGCCGAGCTGTGGGGGCTCGAGGTGCTGGTGCGCGACATCCAGAGCGAGCCGGAGAACCGGACCCGCTTCGTCGTCGTGGCGCGCCCCGCGCCGAGCGCCGGCGGCTCACCGCTCGACCCGGCCTGGCTCCGCCGTCAGGCAGGTGTCGGCGCCCCGAAGCCGCCGATGCGCACGACCCTCGTCTTCGCCACCCCCAACACGCCCGGCGCGCTGCACCGCTGCCTGGGCGTCTTCGCCGAGCGCGGCTTCAACATGTCGAAGCTCGAATCGCGTCCCTCGCGCTCGCGGCCGTGGGAGTACGTCTTCTGGGTCGACCTCGACGTCGACGGCCACGACCCGGCGACGCGCGACGGCTTGCGCGCGCTGGAGAAGACGGCCCAGATGGTGCGCGTGCTGGGGATCTACCCGCGCGCCGAGGAACCGTAGCCGCCCTACGGGAGCGTCAGCCAGCCCTCCAGCACGGCCACGACGCCGCCCGACACGCGCACCTCGAGGGGGCTCCCGTCGGCCTCGAAGTCGACCTCGGTCACCAGCCGCGACGGTCGCCCGATCTCCACGCCCTGCTCGAGGACGAGTCGCTGGCGCGCCCACCGCGCGCCGCGGAGGCGGCCGAGGTAGACGGCGATCGGGCCGGCGGCCGAGCCGGTGGCGGGGTCCTCCACGATCCCCGTCGCCGGGTCGATGAGGACGCGCACATGGACGTCCGCGTCGGCGACGGCGCCGCTCGTCCCCGGGGCGACGAGGGCGGCGCTGTCGCAGCCGTGGCGACGTGCCACCTGCGCCACCGCCCAGGCGCGCTCGGACGGGATCGCGGCCAGGGCCGCCCGGTCGCGCATCGGGACGACGAGATAGGGGAGGCCGGTCGTCACCACGGTCGGTGCGGCGCCCGCCACGTCCCATGAGCGTCCGTCCGCCTCGGCCCAGCCCAGGGCGTGCGCGTCCAGCTCCAGCGCGGTGCACAGGTCGACCAGGTCGGCCGGGTGGATCGACTCCAGGACCCGCGGCGCCCCCTGGGTCATCGTCACCTCGCCGACGCTCAGTTCGGGCGGCTCGCCGGCGCCGCCGGTGGCGCCCTCGCGCACCTCGATGGCGAGCGGCAGGACGCCGATGCCGACCTCCTGCCGGACCTCGGTGCGCGGCGTCGTCAACGGGAAGCGACGCTCGTCGGCGAGGACCCAGGCCGTCCCGATCGAGGGGTGGCCGGCGAAGGGGAGCTCGATCCCGGGCGTGAAGATGCGCATCCGGTAGGTGGCGCCCTCGAGCGCGCCGCCGTCGGAGGGCGGCAGGACGAAGGTCGTCTCGGAGAGGTTCATCTCGCGCGCCAGGGCCTGCATCTCGCCGTCGGAGAGCCCCGCCGCCTCGGGGAAGACGGCAAGCGGGTTACCGGCGAGCGGGCGGTCGGTGAAGACATCGACCTGGCGGAAGCGGTAGCGGCGTGCCACGGCCCCGAGTCTACGCCTCGGCTCCACCGCGGGACGTACAATCGGCTCGCACCCGAACGAGCCGCTCGGGCGGAGGCCCGCCGGCAGCCCGACCCCCAAGGAGCCCCGACCGATGGCCACCCTCACCGCCGTCAAGCCCCACCCGATCTTCCTCGCCGGCCGCTGGGTCGACTCGCCCGACCTGCTCCCGGTCGACAACCCGGCCAACCCGGCCGAGCCGGCCGGCGCCACCTACAACGCCACACCCGAGCAGTACGAGGAGGCGGTCACCGCCGCCCAGCGCGCCTTCGAGGTGACGCGGAAGCTGCCGGCCTACGAGCGGGCCGCCATCCTGCGCCGCATCAGCGAGGGGATCCGCGCACGCCGCGACGAGATCGCCCGCCTGATCGCGCTCGAGGCGGGCAAGCCGATCCGCGACGCCGCCGTCGAGACCGACCGGGCGGTCCTCACCTTCCGCCTCGGCGCGGAGGAGGCCGAGCGGATCGTCGGCGAGACGATCCCGCTCGACATCTCGGCCGCCCACACGGGCCGCTACGGCATCACCCGGCGCTTCCCGATCGGCCCCATCGCCGGCATCAGCCCCTTCAACTTCCCGCTCAACCTGGCCGCCCACAAGCTGAGCCCGGCGCTCGCCGCCGGCAACACGATCGTGCTCAAGCCGCCCTCCAGGGACCCGCTCACGATGCTCACCGTGGCCGAGATCGTCGCGGAGTCGGGCGCGCCGGAGGGGAGCGTCTCGATCCTGCCGATGACCCGCGAGCTGGGCGACCGGATGGTCGCCGACGACCGCTTCAAGCTGCTCACCTTCACCGGCTCGCCGGCCGTCGGCTGGCGCATGAAGGAGCGGGCCGGCAAGAAGAAGGTCATCCTCGAGCTGGGCGGCAACGCCGGCGTCATCGTCGACCGGTCGGCCGACCTCGACTGGGCGGTCAAGCGCTGCCTCGTCGGCGCCTTCAGCTACGCCGGCCAGGTCTGCATCAGCGTCCAGCGGATGTTCGTCCACGAGGCGGTCTGGGACGCCTTCCTGTCGCGCTTCGTCGACGGCGCGCGCGCCCTCAAGGTCGGCGATCCGCTCGACCCGGCGACCGACCTCGGCCCCATGGTCGATGCCGACGCGGTGCAGCGCACGCAGCGCTGGGTCGACGAGGCGGTGGCGGCCGGCGCGAAGGTGCTCGCCGGCGGGCGCGCCGACGGCAACTACTTCCCGCCGACGGTCCTGACCGGCGCGCCGCTCACGGCCCGGGTCTGCTCCAACGAGGCGTTCGCCCCGCTCGTCGTCGCCTTCCCCTTCGGGGACTTCTCCGACGCGGTCCGTCAGGTCAACGACAGCTCCTTCGGCCTCCAGGCCGGCGTCTTCACCAACGAGATCGAGCACGCCTGGTACGCCTTCGAGGAGCTGGTCGTCGGCGGTGTCATCGTCAACGACGTGCCGGCCTACCGCGCCGACCACATGCCCTACGGCGGGGTGAAGGATTCCGGCCTCGGCCGCGAGGGCCTCCGCTGGGCGGTCGAGGACATGACCGAGCTGCGGATCATGGTCCTGGCGCACCCGCAGTAAGGGCGGCGGCGCCCGGAGCGTCGCCCGCCGCGGGGGACGTCTCGAGGCGGTAGAAGACACCGCCGGCGCGGACGTGGCCGCGCGCCAGCCGGTAGAGGAGATCGCCCGGGAAGGGGTGCTGGCGCCAGGTCGCCCGGATCACCGCCTCCCGCTCGGCTCCGGCGGGGAGCCGGGCCGCGGCGAGGCGTTCGGGTGGACGGCCGCGCGCCCGCAGCTCGAGCGTGCCGGCGGCGTCGAGGTTGCGCGTCCAGGCGCAGGCCGCGTTCGGGTGGCCGAGGTAGCGGCGCCCATCGACGCGGAGGAGGCCGAGCAGGACAGCGCGCTCGCGTCCGCTCCGCCGGCCGGGCACGAGGACCTCGATGACGTTGCCGATCCCGAACGCCCGGTACCAGGCGCGAATCAGCGGCTCGATGAGGCGCAGGCCGCGGTACCAGGCGCGGAAGAAGCGGCTCCACGGGCGCGACACGGCGGCTACCTCGCGCGGCGGGTGGGACGAAGGTACCGTTCAGCGTACCCCGATCGCGAGGATGGGCATCGCCCGTCGGTCCGCCGGTCAGTGCACGCGGCCCTCACCGGTGCCGCGGCCCTGGTCGCGCAGGAAGCGTTCGATCTCCGAGATCAGCTCGTCGCCCGAGGGGAGTCGGTCCTCGTCGACGAGCGACTCCAGGCGCTCGATGTAGTCGTGGGTCGTCGCGTCGGCCGAAGCCGCCGTGTCGAGGCGCGTGCGCACGAGCTGCGCCTCGGCGACCAGCGCCCCGAGGGCGAGCTCGACGTCGAGGTGCCGCGTGACGGCGTTGAGCAGCGCCAGCGCCGCGGGCGGGTATGCGCCGCTCACGTAATGGGGGACCTGTGCGAAGTAGCCCACGGTCGCGACCCCCGCCTCCGCGACCGCGAGATCGAGGACCGAGATGGCCGCCGCGGGCACGCGCAGCAGCCCGGCGGGGCCCGGCCGCACGTCCCCGCGGAGCAGGCCTGGCCGCGATTCGGTCCCGAGCACCGGGACAGGGCGCGTGTGCGGCACCGCGGCGGGGATCGCGCCGAGGCTGATCCACTGGGCGATCCCGAGTCGGCGGGAGAGCTCGACCGCGTCGGCGGCGAGCTCGTGCCAGCGGTAGTCGGGCTCCGCACCGGAGAGGACCAGGAGGTCGCGGTCCCCGATCCGTCGCCGGCGGAGGGTCAGCTCGGGCCAGGCGATCGAGGAAGGGCGCCCGTCGACGATCTCCAGCGTGGGGCGTCTGGCGCGGTAGTCGAAGAGCGCGTCGGGGGCGAAGGTCGCCACGACGCCGGCGCCCTCGGCCAGGAGCCGCGCCGCGCTCGTCGACGCGGAGCCCGCGTCGATCCAGGCGTCGAAGGCGGCGACGAGGACCGGCGAGTCGAGGGGCGTTCGGTCGGTCAGGCGGAAGAGGGCCATTCCACTGAGATCGGGTCGGGTGGATCGGCGGTCGGGCCGGTGGGTGCGGTGAGGATACCCGCTGTCGGCGCTGCCGTCGTCGGAAGGGCGGGGACCTGGTACTCGGGCCTTGCGAGTTCCCTTCGGGCACGACGCCCGTCACTTCAGCGGTTGCAGGACGAAGGCCACGAAGGAGGAGGACGAGCAGCAGGGGTAAGTACATCATCGTTCCGACAAGGATCTGCTTCCGTCTTCGCTCGAGGTGAGGGTCCGCAACGGGGACCAGCGGCCAGAACCACGGCGGTCGCCGCTGGTACGTAGCGCGATAGCGGCTGACCCATCGCCACAGGGCCAATAGGAAGATGAAGAAGGGAATGTAGACAGGCAGAAGCGGGACGAAGGAATCGAGAAAGTACGCCACGCGGAGAGCGTCTCCACGCTTCCGAGCCTGGCCCTCTCCAGGTTCGCGCCCAACTGGGCCGGCGTGACGACCCAGGATTGGGCTGCCGCCCGACGGTCGGGCGTGGGGCGGGTTCCGTCCCTAGCGTCGCTTCGCCCCGGTCGCCGCTGCTGGTCGATCGGGGCCGCCCTCCGTTCGCGGGCGGGGGCGCACCACCCCGCGGGCGTCGCGGCCTCCATCGGCGGGGTCGAACTTGGATATTTCACCGGTTCCTGGTCAGCCGTACGGATGGCGCCTCGCGGTCGATGCGCGGTACCGGCGGGCGGCGCGCCCGCCGCGTCATTCGAGAGCCGTTGCCGGATCCACAGACCATCGACAGGCCGATCCGCGGCCAGGGTGACCAAGCACTAGACTTGATGCCCGTTTGCCGGCATTCACACCTTGCGGAAGGAGGTAGGAGCGCTGACCGGGCTGGTTGCCGTCACCGGAGCGGAAGGGTTCATCGGTTCGCACCTTGTCGAGGCGCTCGTCGCCTCGGGCGCCAGGGTGCGAGCGATGGTCCAGTACAACGCGTTCGATTCGTGGGGTTGGCTCGAGACCCTCGATCGTCGGGAGATGGATGGCGTCGAGGTGGTCCTCGGCGACGTCCGCGACCCGGGCTCCGTCCTCGACTTCATGCGTGGCGCGGAGGTCGTCTACCACCTCGCCGCCCTGATTGGCATCCCGTACTCCTACCGGGCGCCGCATTCGTACCTGGCGACGAACGCGGGCGGAACGCTCAACATCCTCGAGTCGGCACGGGCGCTCGGCACCCGGCGCGTCGTCCACACGTCGACGAGCGAGGTCTACGGTACGGCGCTCTCGGTACCGATCGACGAGCGCCATCCGCTCCAGGCACAGTCTCCGTACTCGGCGTCGAAGGTCGCCGCCGACAAGCTCGTCGAGAGCTACCACCTCAGCTTCGCCCTGCCGGTTGTCACGCTGCGACCATTCAACACGTACGGACCGCGCCAGTCGACCCGCGCCGTCATCCCCACGATCGTGACCCAGCTCCTCGCCGGCGCGCGGGTCCTCAAGCTGGGACTGCTCGCTCCCACCCGCGACTTCACCTACGTTGCGGATACCGTCGCCGCGTTCCTTGCGGTCGGTGGCGCTCCGGACGAGGCGGTGCTGGGACAGGTGCTCAACGCCGGCTCGGGCACGGAGACTTCTGTTGGTGAGCTCGTGACGCGGATCGCCGAGCTGACAGGCTGCCCGGTCGAGGCTGTGAACGAGGAGCAGGATCGCCTGCGGCCCGCCGCCTCCGAGGTCTTCCGCCTCCTCTCCGACAGCGGAGAGCTGCGGCGCCGCACGGGCTGGGCACCCGCCACGAGTCTCGACGATGGCCTCCGCGCCACGATCGGCTGGTTCCGCGAGCCGGCGAACCTCGCGCGGTACCGGGTCGGGACATACAGTGTCTGACCTGCGCGCGGTCATCCTCGCCGGCGGCCGCGGCACACGGCTCCGCCCCTACACCACGACGCTGCCGAAGCCGCTGGTGCCGATTGGCGAGGAAGGCACCATCCTCGATATCGTGCTGCGCCAGCTCGCCTACCGGGGCTTCACCGCCGCGACGCTCGCCATCGGCCACCTGGGCGCCCTCATCCGCGCCGTGGTCGGGGACGGATCGGACCGGGGCATCGCCGTCGACTACGCCATCGAACCGACTCCACTCGGGACGATGGGACCGGTGGTGAGTATCCTCGATCGCCTCCCGGAGCATTTCCTCGTGCTCAACGGCGACGTCCTGACCGACATCGACTTCGCCGACGTCCTGCATCACCACGTCGCCTCCGAAGCGCCGCTCACGGTGGCAACCTATCGCCGGGAGGTCCTCGTCGACTTTGGCGTGCTGGAGGTTGCCGACGGCCGGATCGTCGCATTCAGCGAGAAACCCACCCTTTCGTACTCAGTGAGCATGGGCGTCTACGGCCTCTCGCGGCGCACGCTGGCGCGCTATCCCGCGGGGCGCCCGCTCGGTTTCGACGAGCTCGTGCGCGATCTCCTCGAGCGCGGTGAGACGCCGGCCAGCTACGGGTACGACGGCTACTGGTTGGATATCGGAAGGCCGGACGACTACGACCGGGCGAACGCCGAGTTCTCCCGCCTGCGGGAGATGCTCCTGCCAGGGGGCTAGGGGCGATCCTCCCTGCGGTTGCGATGATGCGGATCCTCGTCCTCGGGGCGGGTGGTCTCATCGGGACGCACGTGCGAAGGGCGCTGCGTGCCGATCCGGCCGGTCACGAGACAATCTGCCTGGGGCGGGCGCGGCGGGATCCGCAGACCGCGGAGCGCTGGATCATCTTCGATCTCGCAACAGGAGACCGCGGCGAACTCGCCAGGGTGATGCGCGAGGCGCGGCCCGAAGCGGTCATCAACTGTTCCGGCGAAACGGCCGGCGATCTGCCCGAGCTGGTAGGCGCCAACGTCCTGATAGTGGCCCGAGTGATCGAGGCGATCGAGGCAGCGGGGATCGGAGGGCGCCTGGTCCAGTTGGGCTCGGCCGCGGAGTACGGCGCCGTCCCGTCCGGCACCGCCATCAGCGAGGAGGCGCCGACGCGTCCGGTCTCGCCCTACGGCGTTACCAAGCTGGCGGGGAGCCTCCTGGTCGCTCAGGCAAGCGCGGCGGGACGCCTTGACGGACTCGTCCTCCGCATCTTCAACCCGGTCGGCGCCGGGCTCCCCGAAAGCAGCCTGCCAGGACGCGCCGCGGCGAGAATCCGCCGCGCCCTCGCGTCGGGCAACCGCGAGATCAGGCTGGGTTCCCTGGCTGCGTATCGCGACTTCGTCGACGTGCGGGACGTCGCCACTGCCGTCGTCGCCGCGGCGACGACGCCGAGCGTCCCCAGCCCCATCCTCAACGTCGGTAGCGGTCGCGCGATCCGAGTCCGCGAGGTGGTCGAGCTCCTGGCGGCGATCGCGGGCTTCGACGGCGTCATCGCTGAGGGAGTGGACGGTTCGCCACGCTCCGGCGAGGTGCCGTGGCAGGCTGCCGATCTCGCTCGTATCGGGCGGGAGCTGGGCTGGGTGCCGCGATTCGATCTGCGGTCCTCCGCGGAGGCGCTCTGGCAGGGCGTCCGATGAGCGGCCGCTCGCGCCCCCCTACCCGCCTGTCCCGAGACTGCCGGCGAGCTGCTCGTAGGCCTCGATGAGGCGCGGCACCTCGTCCTCCCATACGATGTCCCGCACGCGGTCGCGAATGCGCCCCGCGTCGGGCGAGCGCTGTGCCGCTCGCACGATGGCGACGGCCAGCTCGTCGACCGATGGGTCGCGCGACACGACTTCGCCGATTTCGGCGTCGACCCACTCGAGGTTCCCCGGGAGGGCGTTGACGACCGGGATCAGCCCGGCCGCCAGGCCGTCCATGAGCGCGGCGCTCGTGGCATCGCTCACCGGCACCGAGATGATCATCGCCGACCGCAGGAGCAGCCGATGCAGCTCGGCATACTTGAGTACCCCGACGAACCGGACCGCCGGGTCGCCCTCGGCCGCCGCGTGAACGGTGCCAGACGCACTCCCGTCATGGGTCACGATCAGCTCCCAGCCGTGGAGGGTCTCCGGCGCCTGCGTACACGCGCGGCGAAAGGCGGCCACGACCAGGTCCACCCGCATGTTCGGCTCGAGGCGGCGGGTGCTGAGGGCGAGGCGTTCCGATCGGCGTGGCGCCTCGACCACCGAGCGATGCGGCCCCCAGACGAAGCGGTGCCACGGCGTCCGTGGCGCCAGGCGGACCGATTGCTCGCGCAGACCCCGGCTGTTGCCGGTCACGAGCGCAGCGCTGCGCAGGGTCAACGCGGCGAGCGCCGCGCGAAGGCGCGACCGCTGTGCGGTCACCAGGAGGTCGCTCCCCCAAGGCGACTGGACGACCGGCATCCCCCCTCCGAACGGGAACGCGAGACGGTGGGCGAAGGCCGTCATGAGGCCGTAGCTCGACACGAAGTGGCCATGGACGAGCCGCGGTCGCACCCGGCGGAGGAGGCGAGCCAGGGGTAGGATCGCGAGGAGATACCGACGATCGGCGCTCGGCGGCAGGTCACCCAGCCGGTGCAGTCGAACGCCGCGGATCGGCGTGCCTTGGAACGACGCGAGGTCGACCGTGAGGCCACGCTCGGCAAGCGCTGCGGCCAAGCGCCGGGTGTGGATGTTGGTGGCGTCCGCGACCAGGAGGATGTCGGCGCGCCGGGTGGGATCGTCCAGGATGCGACTCGTCTGGGGGATGCTGGGTGGTGTGATACCGGGCTCGAACAGCGATCCCGCTGCCGTGAGCCGTGCGCTCTGACCAGCGGGTTCGCTGGCCGGGGCGTTGACTGCGGGACGTGATTATCGGGCTGCCCCGCTGATCGGTCAACGAAGCCGGCCGTCTGGTAGTGGGTCCGGCCGTCTCGTCATCGGCGCGGGCCTGAGACCCGGCCGCGTACACTCGGCTGTGTGAGCGCACTTCCTCGCCCGACCCGTACCGCCGCCGACCTCCTCGTCGAGTGCCTCGAGGCCGAGGGCTGCGAGTACGTCTTCTCGGTCCCCGGCGAGGAGACGATGGACCTGCTCGAGGCGCTCAGCCGCTCCTCGGCGATCCGCCACATCACCACCCGCCACGAGCAGGGCGCCGCCTTCATGGCCGACGTCTACGGACGCCTCACCGGCCGCTGCGCGGTGGCCATGGCGACGCTCGGCCCGGGCGCCACGAACCTGCTCACCGGCATCGCCGACGCCTACCTGGACCGGGCGCCGATGGTGGCGATCACCGGCCAGGTCGGCTCCGACGAGCTGCACAAGGAGGCGCACCAGCTCGTCGACATCGTCGAGATGTTCCGGCCGGTCACGAAGTGGAACCAGCAGGTCGAGCGGATCGACGCGATCCCCGAGATCGTGCGCAAGGCGTTCCGCATCGCCACGCTGGAGAAGCCGGGGCCGACCCACATCGAGCTGCCGGAGAATCGCGCCCGCATGCCACCCGAGTCGGGCGACGCCGCGCGCCCGCTGCCGCCGCAGCGCGCTTATTTCCCCGAGCCGCCCGAGGAGGCGATCGCCCACGCGGCCGACCTGGTCGCCTCGGCCGCCCGGCCGATCGTCCTGGCCGGCAACGGCGTCCTGCGCCGGCACGCCTCGCTCCAGCTGCGCGCCTTCGCCGCGCGCCTGCAGGTCCCGGTGGCGGTCACCTTCATGGGCAAGGGCGCGGTCGACGACCGCGACCCGCTCTCGCTGATGGCGGTCGGGTTGCAGGCGCGCGACCACGTCCTCGCCGGCTTCGACCGCGCCGACCTGGTCATCTGCGTCGGCTACGACCTGGTCGAGTACGCCCCCAGCCGCTGGAACCCCGACGGGACCCGGCGGATCATCCACATCGACACCCAGCCGGCCGAAGTCGACGCCGACTACCAGCCTGTCGCCGAGTTGATCGGCGACATCGGCGGGACGCTGGCACGGCTTCTGGAGGGTTGCGTCGTGCGCGGTGTCGGGACCCGCGACCTCTCCCCGTACACCGAGCTGCGGACCGCGCTCCTCGCCGACCTCGAGGCGTTCCGTGACGACGAGGGCTGGCCGATCAGGCCCCAGAAGGCGATCGCCGACCTGCGCCGCGTCCTCGGCCCGAAGGACATCGTGGTGAGCGACGTCGGCGCCCACAAGGTCTGGGTGGCGCGCCTCTTCCAGGCCTACGAGCCGAACACCGTGGTCATCTCCAACGGCTTCGCGGCCATGGGGATCAGCGTCCCCGGCGCCATCGCCGCGCACCTGGTCCACCCCGACCGCCAGGTGGTCGCCCTGGCCGGTGACGGCGCCTTCCTGATGAACAGCCAGGAGCTCGAGACGGCGAAGCGGGTCGGCGCCCCGATCCGGGTCGTCGTGTGGCGCGACGACGGCTACGGCCTGATCGACTGGAAGCAGCGCAACCAGTTCGGCCGCCCCTTCGGCACGTCCTTCGGCAACCCTGACTTCGTGGCCTACGCCGAGAGCTTCGGCATCGCCGGCTTCCGGCCGGCCTCCGCCGCCGACCTGCTCCCCACCCTCGAGCGCGCCCTGGCCGTCGACGGCCCCTCGCTCG
>MGMJ01000102.1 GCA_001794945.1 Chloroflexi bacterium GWC2_73_18 | reverse complement strand
GGGGCGGCGACCTGGCTCCTGGCGGGGGGCTTCTCCGCCTGGTTCGTCGTCGGTTCGCTGCTGGTGCTGGTCGGACGCGCGGCGCAGGTCGTCCCCGAGCCACGGATCACCGAGACGATCGCTTCGCTGGTGGGCACGATCACCGAGAACGGCCCGCTCTCCCAGGTCGTCACCTTTGCGCTCGCCGGCCTGGTCGGGCTGGCGCTGCTCCGGCGGGGCGATCGCTCGCCGGCGCTCTTCCTCCTCGTCGCCGCGGCCTGGGCGGCCCCGCGCGCGGTGACCCTGACGCGCGAGCTGATCATCGGCGAGCCGGTCGCCAGCCCCGTGGGTCACGTCGAGCTGGCGACCCTCGACACGGCGCTCACCCTCGTCATCGCCATCCTGGCCGCGGCCTGGGAGCGGGGCCGGCAGACCGCGGCCGACCCGCGGGCGCTTACCCTGGTCCTGGTCGTCTCGACGCTCCTGGCGCACGGGGGGACGCTCGTCCCGGCCGGCTGGTCCGCGGGCCTCTTCTACCTGGCGCTCGTCTTCCCGCTCGCGTACGGCCTCCTCTTCGACTCGGAGGCGCTCAACGCCCCGGGAGCCGACCGCCCGGCGCGGGTCCTCCGATCGCTCGGGCTCCAGGCCGCGGTCCTGGCGCTGGTCGCGACCGCCGTCGCCATGGGCTGGAGCGCGCCGGGGTCGAGCCTGGCGGACGAGGCCGGCAAGCTCCTCTTCGCCGTCCCCTTCACGGTCCTGCTCGTGGCGGCCGCGATCAGCGCGAGCGACGGCCGGTCGGGCGACGCGGCGCAGCCGACGCCGGCCCCCTGAGGGCCGACCCGGACGGTCGCCTCGGCTACAGTCGCGCCATGACGGCCCGTTCGACGGTCCTCCACGTCGCCGGACGCGAGGTGACGATCAGCAACCCGGGGAAGGTCTTCTTCCCGGCGACCGGCGGCACGAAGCTCGACCTGGTGCGCTACTACCTCGCCGTCGCGGAGGGGGCGTTGCGCGGGGCAGGCGGCCGCCCGATGGCGCTCAAGCGCTACCCCGATGGCGCCGACGGCGCCTTCTTCTTCCAGAAGCGCGCGCCCGCCTCGCGGCCGGACTGGATCGAGACGGTCGAGCTCGCCTTCCCCTCCGGGCGGACGGCGCACGAGGTCGTCGTCCGCGACGCGGCGCAGCTCGCCTGGGTGGTCAACCTCGGCTGCATCGACCTCAACCCGCACCCCGTCCGCGCCGACGACCTCGACCACCCCGACGAGCTGCGGATCGACCTCGACCCGGTCCCCGGCGTGGAGTGGGAGCAGATCCGCGCGGTCGCCCTCGTGGTCCGTGACGTCCTCGCCGAGCATGGCCTCGCCGGCTGGCCCAAGACGTCGGGCTCGCGCGGCATCCACGTCAACGTGCGGATCGAGCGCCGCTGGGGCTTCGACCAGGTCCGCCGGGCGGCCCTCGCCCTGGCCCGTGAGGCCGAGCGCCGCATCCCCGAGCTGGCGACTAGCAGGTGGTGGAAGGAGGAGCGCCACGGCGTCTTCCTGGACTACAACCAGAACGCCAAGGACCGGACCGTCGCCTCGGCCTACTCGGTCCGCCCCACGCCCGACGCGCGCGTCTCGACGCCGATCTCCTGGGAGGAGGTGCCGGAGGTACGCCCCGAGGCGTTCACCCTTGCCACCGTCCCCGGGCGCTTCGCCCGCCTCGGCGACCCGGCGGCCGGGATCGACGACTCGGCCGGCTCGCTCGACTCGCTCCTCGAGCTGGCCGCGCGCCAGGCGGCGGCCGGCCTCGGCGACGCCCCCTGGCCGCCCCACTACCGGAAGCAGCCGGACGAGCCGCCGCGGGTCATGCCGTCGCGCCGCCGGGGTGGGCGGGTCCCCGCCGCGCCGCTGATCGAGGTGACGCGCGCCGCCGAGCGCGACGACGCCCTTGCCGCTCTCGAGCGCTGGAAGGCGGCACACCCGTCCGTCGCCGCGCGCCTCGAGCCGGCCGACGTCCTGGTCGACGCGATGCGCGGCGGATACACGACCTGGACGCGGATCCGGGTCAACCTGCGCAACGTGCCGGAGGAGGAGCGCCCGGAGCCCACGCCGGTCGACCCGGCGACCGATCCCGCCCCGCGCTGGTCCTGGCGCGCCGCGGACCTCGATGCGGGCGGTGCCGCGGACCCCGGTGGGGGCGGTGCCGCGGACCCCGGTGCGGGCGGTGCCGCGGACCCGGGCGATGCGCCCGCTCGTCGAAGGACCCGAGCCACGGAGCGCCGTCCCGAATCGTGATCGCCAGGTGCGCAGAAAGGGCCATCTGGCCGATTCGTACACCCCGTCGGTTCGACCGGCCCACCGCCCAGCAGTCCCACTGCTACGTCACACCCGCGACCGCCCGCGAAAACGCCCCCGACGGCTCCCGCACCGCCGCCGGGCCGCGCCCGCGCCACACCTCCCCCCGCCGCGCTCAGCTGCCTGCGCGGACCGCCTCGGCCGCGGCCCGCACGGCCCCGGGGGCCGGGCGGCGCTGTTCCAGCGGTCGGACGTGGCGTCCGACCAGCTCGGCCGTCCCGTTCACCGCCAGCTGCTCGAAGAGGAAGACGAGCTTCGCCTCCTGGGCGGCCAGGATCTCCTCCTTGCCCGGCAGCTCCCAGAGCGTCTGCTTGTAGGGCCCCAGCGCCTTCTTGCGGGTCTTGTAGAGGAACTGCGTGTCGGTCTCGCCGTCCTTCCGCTCGTCGGCGGTATTGCCAAAGCACCAGCCCTCGATCTCGCGGCGCAGACCGGCCGGGAAGGCGGGGTGCTCGTAGAGCAGGTTCTGGAAGCCGGTGGCGAGGTGGATCTCCGCGGCCTCGACGGCCGGGAAGCGGTGGAAGAGCTCGTCGGGGAGCGTCGAGGCACCGTGCTGGACGCAGCCGGCGAGGCCGTACCCGCGGCAGACGGCACTCAACCGCCCGAGCGTGTCGAAGTCGATCGCCACCTGGGCGACGCCGCCGCCAGGGAGCGGGATGCCGCCGTGGGAGGTCCCGGTCTGGACGCTCACCTTGGAGAGCCCCAGGGCGTCTGGCCGGGCGAGCCGGTCGAGCTCCCGGCGGAAGCCGTCGAGGTAGGCGCGCAGCTCCGGCTCGGTCGAGTTCTGCTTGCCGACCTCGCCGATCTCGCCCCCGACGCTCACCGGCTGCCCGGCCGGCTCCCGCTCGCGGATCAGGGCGGCCAGCTCGGCCGCCCGCGAGTAGTTGGCGCGCTGCTGCTCGTCGACCGTCGGGAGCGAGAGGTCGACCAGCGTGGACGAGTCGATGTCGACGTTGCCGTAGCCGACCTCGAGCGCCTCGACCGTCAGGCGGCGCAGGCCGTCGGTGACGCCGTCCGGGTCGGCGGCGTACTTCTTCGCGTTGAACTGGTAGTGGTCGCCCTGCACGAAGACCGGGCCGCGCCAGCCGGCGGCGATCGCCCCGGCCAGCACCGCGGTGATGAACTCGCCGGGCCGCTGGAAGGTGTACTCCTGCTCGCTCCGCGCCAGCTCGAAGATGACCGCGCCCGCCTCGCGCCCCGCGGCGGCGCGGAGCACGGCAACGGCCATGTCGAAGACCTGCGTGCGCAGGTTGATCGCCGGCACGGTGAAGCCGCCCACCTCGCCCCGCCCGCGCGCCATGTAGAGCTCGTGGATGCTGGCGCTCGGGCAGCCGAGGAGCTGGCTCGCCTCCCAGGTGATCCAGCGCGCCGTCTCGACGGCGTCGGCGTCGGCCGAGAAGGTCGCCGTCCAGGCGACGCCGCGGATGCCGCGATCGCGGAAGCGGGCCTCGTCGTCGATGACAAGCCGATCACCCTCAACGCGGGCGATCCCCCCGAGAACGCGGAGCAGTTCGGCGGCGCTGCTGGCGACGTGCGGGGCGGTCATGGGTGGGGTCTCCTCCGCTTCCATGGTACCCGACGGTCAGCCCCGAGAAGGGCGCTCGGATGGTCGGCGACCCCGGCCGGCGCTGCCCGCCGGTCCGCCGATCGCCTCAGTGCCGGTGGATGGCGACGAACCCGGCGCGGTAGCCGGCGATCGCGGAACGAACGGCGGAGGGTTCGGTGAGGCCCTCCGAGACGAGCGCGCGCAGGAAGCGCGCGCGATCCGCCTGCTCGCGCTCGAACCCGACCGCCGGGCGGCCGACCCGGGCGGCCAGCTCGGGGATGACGCCCCAGCCGAAGTGATCGAAGGTTTCGCGCGCCGGGTCCCAGGTCGCGAGCACCGCTGGCGGACGACGCTGCACGTGCCCGGCTCCGTCCCGTTCCAGCGGCCGGAGGTAGTGAGCGGCGGCGACCCGCCGGCGGCCGGCGTCGTCCGCCCGCAGCACCAGGACGACCGAGAGCCGGCGCAGTTCGTCGACCGACAGCTCGACGGGGGGCGGGGCAAGCCGGGCGAAGACCTCCGCGAGCGAGAGCGCCTCGATCGTCGTGCCCAGCCCGTAGCCGAGCTGGAGGGCGCGCACGAGGACCCGCGCGCGCAGTCCCCAGGCACCATCGGGAACGTCCGGCGCCAGTTCCGGGCAGAGCAGGTAGGTGGCGGCCGGGCCGGCACGCTCGGGGCGATCGGCCGGCGCCGCGCCGCCGCCCGGCCAGCCGAGCTCGACCGCCCCGGGGAGCCAGGCGAACGCCTCGTCCGCACCGCCGACCGTGCGCCGCCGGGTCCCGGCCGGCAGGAAGTCGGTGAGCACGCCCAGGAGCGTGCTGCGCCCCGCGCCGCGCGGGCCGGCGACCAGCAGTGGGAGCCTCGCCTCGACGAGTAGCCAGAGAAGCGCCGCCAGCTCGACGTCGAGGATGCCGGCGGCGACCAGGTCGACGACCGAGCGGGGGCCCGGCGGCCCAGGCTCCGCGTCAGCGCCTGGCGCCACCGCGGTTGGCGGCGAGGTGGGCCTTCCACTCGGAGTTGAAGCCGTCCGTCGATGCGCTGCTGCCCCGCCAGCCGCAGGTGCAGGTCACCTCCTGGGCGCGGTGCCTGTACTGGTCGATGACGTGCTTGAAGGGCTCCTCGACCGGTGGCTTCGCCGGTGGGCGGCCGCCGGTCATCGTCACGCGCTGCGCACGCGGACGGCGCGCGGTCCCTTCGGACTGGCCTCGACGTCGAAGGTGACGCGCTCGCCGCCGACCAGGCGGTCGAAATCGAGCGACGCCTCGAGGCCGCCGCGATGGAAGAAGTACTCCTTGCCGTCCTCGGCGGTGATGAAGCCGAAGCCCCGGTCGGAGATGACCTTCTTGACGGTACC
The DNA here is from genome assembly GCA_001794945.1 of Chloroflexi bacterium GWC2_73_18. Taxonomy (GTDB): domain Bacteria; phylum Chloroflexota; class Limnocylindria; order Limnocylindrales; family CSP1-4; genus GWC2-73-18. The sequence goes on along the minus strand of MGMJ01000102.1, from coordinate 8,589 downwards.
GGTGGTCATGGAGAACCTCAGTCCTTCTCGAAGTCGAACGGCAGGCGCACGGTCCGTCGAGAAGGGACGATCGACCACGCGGAGCATCGCCACGGCATTCGGGCGACACCTCAGTGTAACCGACCGGGCGCTGCGTCGCCGGCCCGCCTTCCGAGGCGCCCCGCTGGCATCGCGATCGCTGAGCCGCCGCGGGTCCGGCCACCCGCCACCCGTTTGCGTGGGATGACGGTAACGGCACCCGAGGCGGGCCGGCCGGTGCCCGGCGCGTCGGAATCGTGCACCGGGAACAGGGAAGCGACCGTTCCGCCGCCCCCGGGGGCGGGGCGCGTCGGAGCGTTACCCGGGGTGCAAGGAAGGCGACGGCTCTGGGCGCCGGTGGGCAGTTACGTACACCGGGAGTAATGCCGACCCGGTTCCTTACGCCCGGTGCAAGGGATCGACGCAGCGGGCGGGCGAGATCGATCCGTGCCGGATGCGGTCCCCTCCCGGCGAGGGCCGAGCGTGCTCATGCCCGCCGTGACGCACCCGCGCATCGCGGGCCGGCGGCCGTCCGCCCGGGCAGAAGAGGGTCGGTCGCTTCCGACGCGCCCTCGTTTGAATGGATCGGCACTCCCGGCGCCCCATCACTGTTGGAGCGCCCCCGGGTGGAGGCGCCCGAAAGGAGGGTCTCATGCGCAGGACGCTGGCGGTCGCGATGGCGGCCGTGCTCGCGCTCGGGCTCGCGTTCGCGGCTCCGGCCGCGGCGGCGCCCACGAACAACCCGTTCGTCTACCACTACGCGGTCACCTGCGGGGGCAGCTCCTTCGAGGTGATCGCGCTGGACATCACCGGGTGGGAAGTCAACTCGCACGGCACGCCCAGCCTGCTGATGGGCGGGGAGTACACCCTGTACGAGGGTGGCCAGTGGCAGTTCACCTTCTACGCGCCGCCGCCCCCCGGGCTGACGTCGAAGCTCGTGGAGTGCGACATCGTCGGCCCGCTCGAGACCGACGAGTTCCAGTGGGTGATCGAGGGACTCGTCCTCTTCACGCCGCAGTCGTGACCCGCTGAAGACGCAGCGCGGCGACGCGGGGGACCCCGGTGGCTCCGGCCGCCGGGGTCCTCACGGGTCCGAACGGCACTGGTCCGAGACCGGCGGCGCGCTTTGAATGCCTCGTGGCGTTCCGCGCCCCATAGGGGATGAGCGCACCGGTAGAGGCGTGCCAGGGGAGCGACGGTGGTGCAACGCGAGCTCGTCGAGCAGGCCCAGCGGGGTGACCAGGAGGCGTTCGCCGCCTTGGCCCACCTCGCCGCGGATCGGCTCTACGCGATCGCCTACCGGATCCTCCGCGACGCCGACCGCGCCGAGGACGCCCTCCAGCAGGCGCTCATCGCGGCGTGGGACGACCTGCCGGGCCTGCGCGACCCGGACCGCTTCGACGCCTGGACGTACCGGCTCGTCGTCCGGGCGAGCTACCGCGAGGCGCAGCGCGAACGGCGCTGGACCGCCCAGGTGCGGGTGATCCCGATCGATCGGTCGGCCGACCCCGACCCGGCGGCCGACGTCGCCGCCCGCGACGAGCTCGAGCGGGGCTTCCGGCGGCTGACGCCCGAGCACCGGGCGGTCCTCGTCCTCCACCACTACGCCGGACTGCCGGTGACCGAGATCGCCGAGACGCTCGGCATCCCGGTCGGCACGGCCGGCTCGCGGCTCCACTACGCGACACGGAGCCTCCGCGCCGCCCTCGAGGCGGACGCCCGGGGCGTCATGGCACGGGAGCACATGGCGTGATGCACGATCGGGACTTCGAACTGCGGCTCGCCGAGTGGCTCGAGGAAGGGCCGATCGCCGCGCCCGACCGCCCGATCGAGGCGGCGATCTGCCACGCCGGCAGCCACCCGCGCCGGCGGTTCCCCTGGACCGCCGCGGTGCGGCAACTGGCGGTCGTGATCGAGGACGTGCGCGCCAGCTCGCCCGCCCTGCGGCTCGCCTGGTTGGTCGCCCTCCTGGCCCTGGCCCTCGCCCTCGCTGCGCTCGCCATCGTCGGGTCGCGCCCGCGGGCGAGCGAGTCCCCGCCGGGCAACGGGCTGATCGCCTTCACCTTCGCCGCCGACATATGGACCGTCCGGCCGGACGGCACCGGCCTGCGCAACCTGACCGAGACCGCCGATGTCGAGGAGTACGCGCTCGCCTGGTCGCCCGACGGCAACCGGCTCGCCTTCTGGTCGAAGGAGCCGGTCGTCCTCACCGCCTGCCCCGGCGGCGGGTGCCGGTTTCGCGTCGAGGTCATGAAGGCCGACGGCTCCGACCGGCGGACCGTCTCGGCCGAGGCGACCGGCGACGGCTACCCGCCGCGCGACCTCTCCTGGTCGGCCGACGGACGGCGTGTCGCCTACGCGCTGGCCGGGCGCGCGCTCGTGACCGACGTGGACGGCAGCGCGACGATCGACGTCGCGCCATCGATCGAGGCCGTCTCCGTCGCCCTCTCGCCGGACGGGAGCCGCCTCGCGCTGATCGGCACGTCGGCCCCGGGATCGGCTGCGCTGGACGTCTACGTCGCCGGCGCCGACGGCTCGGGCCTGACACGCCTGGCGTTGCCGCCGCAGGCGCCTGCCCCCATCGTCTCGGGCTCCGTCGCCTGGGCCGACGGCGTCCGTGCCCTCGTCGTCGAGGGCACGGACGGCGAGCGCGGCTGGCTCTTCCGGGCAAATCCCGACGGCTCCGGCCTGCGGATGCTTGCCGAGGACAGCGGTGCGGCGTTGGGCTCGCTCGTCTCGCCCGGCGGCGGAGCGGTCGCCTACGCGGCCCCGGCGAGCGCCTACCCCGCCGGCCTGGGCCTCTACGCGACCAGCTCGGACGGGGGCACGGCCCGCCTGCTCGGGCCGCTCGACGACGGGCCCCAGGCGCTGGCCTGGTCGCCGGACGGGACCCGGATCGCGCTCGCCGTGGCGACGTGCCGCGACTGCCTCGCCGGGATCGGGACGGTGGGGCTGACCGGCCCGCCGCTGGTGGCGGCGTCGGACTACCCGCTCCTCTGGGTCCACCCGGAACGGCACCTTCACGCCGGCTTCGGCGTCACCGCCCTCAGCTGGCAGCCGCTCCCCGGGGCGACGGCCGTGACCACGCCCGTCCCGACGCCGACGCCCGTGCCGACGCCGCGGCCAGCGCCGCTCGGCGTCAGCGGCGAGGAGACGTGCCTCACGTCGGGCAGCGGAACGGCGGCCCCGGCCGGCGAGATCACCGAGTACCGCGACGTCCACCTCTCGTGCGGTGACCGGATGTCCGATCCACGGGTGAGCGGGGAGCGGTCGATCGTCCTCAACATCGACTACCACCCCGACGGCAGCGCCGAGATCTGGGGGACGACCGTCCTGGTGAACGAGGGCGGCACCTGGGTCGGGTCCTTCAGCGGCACCGTCGACGCCGGCTACACGACGCACCACGTCACGGGCGTGGAGGATGGGACCGGCGACTACGCGGGGCTGCGAAACGGCTACACCGTGGTCGGCGACGGCACGAACTTCGACCTGACCGGCACGATCGAGCCGGCCGGCTGACCGCTGCCGACCTCCGATCGTCGGAACGATGCACGCGGGGCAAGGCTCCGACCGGGCCTTGCACTCCGTGCACACATCGTCCGCCGGGCCGCCCGACCCCGCCGTTCCCTTGCATGCTGTGCGTGGTTCCGACGAGGCAGCGGCCGTGGACCGGCCGGTACGTCGGGATCCTGCACGGGGAGCAACGAACTCGACACGCGGGACCGGGGGGCGCCGCTCCGCACGACGGTTACCGGCATCCCATGCAAAGGCGGACGGCGCTCCCCGCCGCGTCCGGCCCGCGACGATCGACCCTCAGAAGAGGAGCCGCTTCTCCCGCGCCACGATCTCCAGCCAGGCCCGCTCGCGCCCGATCGTCGTCGCCGGCCCGTGCCCGGGCAGGACGCGCACGACGTCCTCCAGGTCGGCGAGGCGGGCGAGGGACTCGACCATCGCCTCCTCCGACCCGCCCGGCAGATCTGTCCGCCCCCAGCCGGCGGCGAAGAGAGTGTCGCCGCTGAAGACGAGCCCTTCGTCGCGAGCGTAGAGGCAGACCGATCCCTCGGTGTGCCCCGGGGTATGGAGGACCTCCAGCCTGATCTCGCCGAAGGCGACGACGCCGCCCTCGGCCAGCTCGACCGCCGGCACCGACGGCGGGATCGGAAAGGGGGCGAAGTCGGCGCGGGGGTGCTCGAGGCCGTGGCGGTCGAGGAGGTGAACGGCGATGGGGGCGCCGGTGCGGGCCTGGACGGCGGCGTTGTCCCCGATGTGGTCCCAGTGGCGGTGCGTGCTGACGACCAGCTTGAGCGTCCAGCCGCGCGGCTCGAGCTGTCCCGCGATCCAGCTGGCCGACGGGGTCGCCGTGTCGATGGCCAGCGCCTCGCGCGTCGCCGGGTCGGCGAGCAGGTAGACGTTCGTGCCGAGCGGCCCGACCTGGGCGTGCAGGAGTTCCACGCGTGAGAGCGTACCCCGCGGGCGTTCCTCCGTTCGACGCCGGCGGCTGGTCCGCGACGTGATCGGGGCGGACCTGCCGCTCGCCGGCCGAGGGGCCCGGCCATCGCGGCGGATTCCCGGCCGGGTCGACATCGGCAGACGGCTGTCCGGCCGTCCCGGCCGGTTCTTGGCCAGATCGACACGGGGGGACGCTTGGGTCGGGTTCCGGCCAGCCGGGGATGCTTGACAGCGGGTCGGGTGCGGCTCCCGCCCCGCCCGCGAGCGTGGGTCGCGCTCGCGGACCGCTCCAGGGCCGCCCCTGGACCCCGCAGCGGCTTCGATCACGCGCGCGGGGTGGCAGGGTTTCGGGTGCTTCCGGCCTGTGCGTCCCCGGATGTCGGAATGGCAGGGTTCCCGGCAGGGCTTTCGAAGACGGCGTCCTTCCCACCAGGGGACGGCGACCTCGGGGAGCTCAGCCGCGCGCAGGATCGGTGAGTAGATGCGGCGAGCCAGTCGGACGACGATCTCGTTGCGCCGCTCGAGGATCGTGCCCCGAGGGAGAGGAAGCGTCGTTGGAGGGTGTCTGGCGTTCCCGTCTCATTGCCCGGGAGGCGACGGTGCAGCGAGGCGCAGACGGCACCGGCCACCGTGACCGGGATCGCCTCGGGCGCCGCGAGCGTCGGATCGGTGATGCAGCCGCCGGTGGTCGTGGCGCGCCGGAACGTCAGGCGCCCGGCCGGGGACGACGGCGCACGGGCCGTGGAGGAGCGTAGCGCCCGAAGGCGGCGGAGCGGATGTCGGAGGCGCGCGGGTCGAGCTCCTTCACGCTCTCCTGCCAGGAGCCGAGTGCGGCGATCCGCGCCGCCTCCCCGAGCCGCTCGATCTTCGCCTTCGCTCGCTCGCGCGGCAGGTGCGCCAGGCTCCCCGAGGTGGCGAGCCCCACCCGCTCGAGGCCCCGCCCGGCGGTCGAAGCGGCGTAGTGGGCCGCCCAGACCATCAGCTCGAGGTGGTCGTCGTCCGTCCGCCGGGCGTCGGCGACGCCGCAGACGATGCCGCGCTCCCGTGGCGCGCGGGTGATCAGCCGCCAGTTGTCGGGCCCGCCGACCAGGTCGAAGAGGTACGAGGCGAAGGGGAGGTCGAAGAGCGCGGCCGGGCCGACCGCCTCGGCGCTGCCGCCGGTGACGGCGAGCGAGAGGTGACCGCCCACGCCGTCGGTGAGGCGGCGGGCCGCGTCGCGGAAGAGCGACCGCTCGGCGTCGTCCGCCGGCCCGATCCGGGTCAGGGCGTCCTCGTCGACCTGCACGACCGGTGCACCGGCCGCCGCCAGCGCCCGGAGCTCGGTGTTGAGGGCCTCGGCGAGGGCGAGGGTGAGCGCCTCGCGACCGAGCCTCTCCGGGCCGTCGTCGACCAGCCACCCGAGCGTGTACGGTCCGACCAGGCACGCCTTCACCGGGCGGCCGGCCGCCTCGGGCAGCGTGGCGGCGGAGCGCCAGGCGTCGACGGTGATCGGCCCGCGCCACGTCGGGAGGCGCGTGGCGCGGGGGCGGGCCCGCGCGCCGGACGGGTCGGGCTCGAGCCCGTCGAGCCCGCGCACGACCGGCTCGAGCGGATCATCCCAGCGCACGAGACCGTCGGTGAGCAGGTCGAGCCCGGCGGCGACCTGCTCGGCGAGCACCTCTCGGACGAGCGCATCGCGGTCGGCGGGAGGAGTCGGCGACCCGCTCGGATAGCCGCCGGCCAGGGTGGCGAACATCGCCCCCAATCGTGGCACAGGCGGGGCAGGGCCGTTCCACCACCAGTGGCGGGGACGACGCCGTCCACGCTCACCTCGGTGCGCGAACCGGGGCCTCGGCTGCCGGCCCGTTCGTGCTGCTACGGCATCCGGCCACCACCAGGGGCAGGCGGCCGGCCGCATCCACCGTGGCTGCCGGGCCCCCAGTGCCCTCTTACCGTCCCCTTACACGGAGCGGACGCGCGCCACTCGCCGCGGCGTATCCTCGCCCCCGATGAAGACGATCCTGGTCGTCGACGACGAGCGCAACATCGTCGATCTCGTCCGCCTCTACCTCGAGAAGGAAGGCTTCAAGGTGCTGGCGGCGCGCGACGGCCGCGAGGCGCTCGTCCTCCACGAGCGGCACGACCCATCGCTCGTCATCCTCGACCTGATGCTCCCCGAGCTGGACGGCCGGGAGGTCTGCCGCGAGATCCGCCGTCGCGGCGAGACGCCGATCATCATGCTGACCGCGCGCGCCGAGGACGTCGACACGATCGTCGGGCTCGAGCTGGGCGCCGACGACTACGTCACCAAGCCGTTCAACCCGCGCGAGCTGGTCGCCCGCGTCCGCGCCGTCCTTCGCCGGGCCGACGCGACGGCCCGCGGCGCCCGCCCGATCGAGGTCGGCGACCTGCGCGTCGACCCGCGCCGGCGCGAGGCGTACGTCGGGGAGCGGCGTCTCGATCTTCGCCCGCGCGAGTTCGACCTTCTCGCCGCGCTGGCCCGCGACCCGGGCGTCGTGCACACGCGCGACGCGCTCCTGGAGAACGTCTGGGGAACCGACTTCCCCGGTGAGACGCGCACCGTCGACGTCCACGTCGCCGCCGTGCGCGCCCGCCTCGGCGACGACGGGCCGGCGATCGAGACGGTCCGCGGCGTCGGCTACCGGCTCGTGCCGCCGCCGCGCGGCTGAGCGATGGGGACGCTGCGCGGCCGCATCGTCGTCGCCTTCGTGGCGCTCGGGCTGGCGACCCTCCTCGGCCTGGGCGGCGGCCTCTTCCTGGTGCTGCGCGACCTGCACGCCGAGGCCGCGACCGCCCGCCTCGCGGACACGCTCGGCCCGCTCGTCGTCGCTGCCCGCCAGCGCCTCCTCGCCGGCACCCCGCCACGCGAGGTGCTCCAGGCGTTCCGCGACGAGATCGGGCAGACCGACCTGCGCGTCCTGCTCATCGGCGCCGACGGACAGGTGATCGTGCCGTTCGGCGACTCTCTGCCGACCGACTTGCTCGACCTGGAGACCGGCGACCGGCGCGGCGAGCTGACGCGGGGCACGTTCACCGTCGCACCCGGCGAACGGTACGTCTACATCGCGGCGACGCTGCGGACCGCGCCGGCGGCCCGGGTGCGGGCGCTCGTCGTCGCCCTTCCCGACCAGAGCGCCCGCCTCGCCCTGCAGGACCTGCTGCGGGCGCTGCCGATCGTCGCCCTCGTCCTCGTCGGGGTCGGCGCGCCGCTCGCCTGGCTCCTGGCCCGCTCGGTGCGTGGCCCGCTTCGCCGCCTCGACGAGGCGAGCGGCACGCTCGCCCGGGGCGAGCTGCCGGCGCCACTTCCCGTGGAGGGGCCGCGCGAGGTCCAAGAGGTGACCGCCGCCTTCAACGCCATGACCGCCGAGGTGGCGCGCTCGCGCCGGGCCCAGGCCGATCTCGTCGCCAACGTGCGCCACGACCTGCGCACGCCGCTCACCGTCATCGGCGGTTTCGCCGCCGCCCTCGCCGATGGAACGGCGACCGGCGACGATGCCCGCCGAGCGGCGGGCGCGATCGCCGAGGAGACGGCCCGTCTGGAACGTCTCGTCGAGGAGCTCGGCGCCCTGGCCGACCTCGACGCTCGTGCCGAGCTCCGCGTCGAGCAGCTCGACGCCGTCGCCCTGGCACGGGAGGCGGCCGCCCGCTTCGAGGCGACCGCCGCGGCCTCCGGCCAGGTGGTCGAGGCGCGCGTGCCCGAGACCCCGATCCCGCTCGCCGCCGACCGCGGCGCCCTCGAGCGGATCCTGGGCAACCTCGTCGAGAACGCGCTGGCGGCGGCGCCGGCGCCCGACGGCCACGCCTGGATCGAGGCGGCCGGCGGCGGCGCCGACGTCGTCCTCTCGGTCGCGGACGACGGCCCGGGGATCCCGCCGGCGGCGCTGCCCCGCGTCTTCGAGCGCTTCTACCGGGGCGACCCGGCCCGAAGCGGTCGCGGCAGCGGCCTCGGCCTCGCCATCGTCGCCGAGCTTGCGCACGCCCACGGCGGCCGCCCCTTCGCCGAGAACCTGCCCGGTGGCGGCGCGCGCGTCGGGGTCCGCCTGCCGCCGGGAGGTCCGGCGGGCGCTGCGACGACCGCTCGCTGACCGATCGCTGACCGATCGCGCCCCCGTATCATCGCGG